>DASTYE010000242.1:0-51762 GCA_035765135.1 Gemmatimonadaceae bacterium
CTGCCGGCGGCAAACGCCAGTACCGCGGCGCGAAACCGCGCCTGCGGCGCCTGCGAGATCGTCGGGAACCGCGTGTATGCATCGCGAAGCGCCGCTCGAGCGGATGCGTCACGCCGCTCATCCATTGCCAGATCGGCGAGCAGGATGAGAGCAGCCCCGGCCACGGTGTCTCGAGGGTAGCGACGCAGAAGCTGTTGCAGCACCGTCCTGGCGCCCCGAGGCTGACGTGAGCCGAGTAGCGCTCGCGCACGTTGATACGACGCGGCGGCAACGAGGTCGGTCGGCCTCTGAATTCCCGCGAACACGCGGGCTGCCGTTCGATATCGCCCCAGGCGCATGAGAATGGTGCCATACGTATAACGATCGGCGCTGCTCAACCCGCCTTGTCGAAGCGCGCGACCATACGCCGCCGCCGCGCGACCCCACACCCCGCGGGTCTGCGCCATACGTGCGATCGCCATCTCCTCGTTCGCGGTAAGGCGCACGCGTGCGTCGTCGAGAATTTCAACCGCTCGCTCGGCTTCACGCGTTGTTGGACTCGAGCGGACGATGGCCATCAGGCGCCGACGTACCGCGAGGCGATTTCGGCCGCTTGCACGTGCCAGCCGCAGGCGCATCGCCGACAGTGAATCCTCCATGCGATCGTAGGCGTCTATCGCGCCGCTGATATCTCCGAGACGTTCACGCGTGACCGCCTCCATCCGGGGAATTCGCTCCTGGAGCGCGGGCGTTGACACCTCGGCGTAGAGAGAGTCGCGCCGGGATGCTGTTCTTGTGACCCCAGCGGCTCGGAGTAGCAGCCAGTCGCGCAGGTCGGGTAAGTGTGCTGCGGCACGCAGGTACGTCGCGCGCGACGAGTCACGACGATCGCGCCGATCGAGCGCCCGTGCGAGGAGAACGAGGCGCTCGCCACGCGCCACATCATCTCGTACATGTTCAACGGCGGTTGCCGCACGTTCCGCTGCAAGTGAGTCCGCGTTGCGCTCGAGCGCGGCCCTAATGAGCAGCACGCGCCCCTCGCCGTTGAAGAGGGAATCCGTCCAGTCTGTAGGCCCAAGCAGACGCTCGACCTCACGCCATCCACCCCATCGGCTTGCGGCGGTCGCGGCGAGAAACACAACCGCTGCAGTTCGCCGAGAGGAGTCGGCAAGGGCCGGCCGGAGTGCCTGGTACGCGTACCAGGGACGTCCACGCGCGAGATGCGTATTCGCGGCAATGACCGAGGAATCCGTCGAATAGACGGCTACCTCCTCAGTCTCGGTGTCGTCGGGCAGTACTGGCGCTGGCTCGATGCACCCGGTGATCGCCACTAGGGCAAGGCACGTTGCCAACACGCCGCGTCGCATGGAGGGCATGCGATGATCGTCCCGCAAGCGATCGACTTCCTACCGGCGGCGGACGCGCACCGCGATCGATTCGAACTCCGCTTCGCTCGCCGGAGTCATTCTCCAGCGCCCGAAGCCACTCTGATCGACGAAGACGAACTGCGCGCGATGTTGCAGGTATTGCCAGATCTGAAGGCGTCCGCGGTTGCCGATCCCAACCTCTCCCTGCTCGAGAATCTGATCTGGCTCACCAAGGGTGATGAAAACCCTTCCGCGCTCGGTGAGCCATCCCGGCCCTCCCTCATCGCGAAAACGCTCGTTCGCCGTAATGAGGCGACGGAAATAATCACGCAGGCCCTCATGTTCCGTCGTTTGAGGATCTGGATCGGTCTCTCTCCAGAACGTCATCCAGGCTGACGCACGAGCCTCCGGAGCTGCTTCGCGTAGCGCCTGAAGGCGCGAGTGGGACACGAAGTACCGGAGGTAACTCACCATTTCCTCGAGCGGGGCGATTCCCCACTCATCGCCAAAGCTGATGAAGAGCGGCACACGCATCGCGCCTGCGGCGCCAGCCAAGGGTGCCGCGGTGATCCAGAAGTGACCGACTCCAAAGCGCGTTGCGGGGATACTTCCGATGGCGCTGGCGATCGCTTTCCCCGGCTGGAGGGCCACGGTGTCACTCCATAGCAACCCGCCCTCGCTCGACAGCACCGAGACCGTCGCTTCACTCCCTGATGCCGTCGGGCTCGATTGCTCGACGTAGATCGGAACCACCGTGTCTCGGCCAAACACGATGGTTGCCCGTGGGTTGATGACGAGACGCGGGAGCGAATCCGCATCGATGCGGGGTGTCGCCTCGTAAGCGACGACCGGTGGTGCGACGGTGTTCGGCTCGAACCGCGGAACTGACGACGTGATCTCGTACGCCCCACTTCGAGCGCTCCCGGCGTCGCGAACGATGACAGCCATCTCGTAACTTCCAGGAGCGAGCATCATGAACTGCTGGAAGATGACGCTCTCGTCTCCACGTGTCGTCTCACGGAAGCTCGCGACACGCACGCTTTCGCGGGCCTCACGACGCTGGATGACCGCACCTGCCTGGCGAGCCTCCGTGATGACGACGTAGCTCGCCTCCTGGCGATCATCCGCCACCGTAAAGGTGAGCGAGCGATTCGGCATCGAGAGAGCGAGCACCACGAGCGTGGAGTCCGCACGGCTCGTCGGGAAAAAGCGGATCGAGCCGACGAATGCCATTGGCGTCGTACGTGCAATCATCCCATTCCGCTGGTACAGTTCCGTCGGATCCAGCAGTGAAGAGGGTGTTCCGCGCGACGCCGGTTGATCACGCTCCGGCGAGCTGGGCTCGGGTGGTTGACGAGAGCCTCCGCACCCGAGCACGGCACTCATGCTCACCACGGTGATCAGCGATCGCCGTCTGCCGTGGCGTGACGATACATGGAGACGACCGAAAGACATTGTCGAGGATGACATGCTGAACGTGACCTTTGCTGCTTGCTGGGTCTCTACAGGCGGGTTAGCTTCGCCGGCGTGACGCGCGAGGACTTCTCCGGAACGACTCTCGCCGGTTACGCCATTCGCGAGAAGGTCGGTGAGGGCGGCACCGCCGTAGTCTACCGTGCCGACCATCCAAGGCACGGTGCGGTTGCAATCAAAGTCTTGCGGGAAAAGCTGCGCGATGATCGCACAGCCGTCGCGCGGTTTCTGCGTGAAGCCTCCTACGGTACCCGGGTGCTTCACCCGAACGTGGTCCGCACGATCGAGATTGGTGAGGCGCGCCCGGGCCTTCACTTTCTGGCCATCGAATGGGCACCAGGCGAGTTGCTCGAACGCTACGCGAAGCGTAACACGCCGCTCGCCCGTGAGGAAGTTGCGGACATTGTGTGCCAGATCGCCGATGCGGTCAATGCGGCGCACACGGCTGGGATCATCCACCGGGATCTCAAGCCTGACAATGTCATGTACGATCCAGCAAGCAAACACGTAAAACTTCTGGATTTCGGGATCGCCGCCGAGTCCACTCTGTCGCCCGAGGAGCGACTCACCCGGGCGGGGTTCTTCGTGGGAACCTTGATGTACGTTGCTCCCGAAGCGCTCTCCGGAGAGCTCGTTACCGCCGCGGCGGACCAGTACAGCCTGGGGACGATTGCCTATTACCTCCTTACCGGGGCCCACCCCTATCTGGGACGTACCCAGAGAGAGCTCTTCACTCAGCTACTGAGTCAGCCGCCGATCCCGCTGAACGCGGCTCGGGGCAACTTGTCGTTCGATTCCAGAACGGAAGAAGTGGTCATGCGCGCGCTTTCGCGCGATCCCACTCGCCGTTACAGCGACGTGCTGACCATGGCTCAGGAGCTTCGCACGGCGCTTCTCGAGCCTCCCCCACCCGCACCACGTCGCGAGGGCCTCCTTGGAAAGGTGAAGGGCCTGTTCACCCGTCCCGCTGACGCCTGACGATCCCGCTCCTACGAGCCGGCCGCGGGCGTCGTGCTGGTTGATCCCAGCACGTCCTGGCTGCCACTGCGCGGGCGAAGATCTGCGCCCTCTACAGGGATCCAGAGGGTAAAGGTCGACCCCTTTCCCGGCTCACTTTCAACGGTGATATCACCACCGAGAAGTCGGGCAAGTCGGCGCGAGATCGGCAAGCCGAGGCCCGTACCCCGTTGAATCGAGTCGCCTCGAGGTCCTGCATTCACCTGCTCGAATTCCTCGAAGATTCGGGCGAGATCACCCTCCGCGATTCCGATTCCCGAGTCAGCGATCTGGAGGGCAATCCATAGCTGCCCGCCCTGCGGAGCGCCGTGCACTGATGGTACTGCGGCAGCGCCTTCGCCATTACGCTCATCGACGACACGCGCTCGGATCGCTATTCCCCCACCCGGCGTGTACTTCACCGCATTTCCGAGAAGGTTCACGATGATCTGGCGCAAGTGCGTGGGGTCCGTGCGTACACGCGGAAGTGAACCGCCGATGGCAAGCGACAGGTTCAAACCGCGCTCCGCGATCAATGCCTCGAACTCACTCGCCACATCGATCACGAACGGTCGAAGATCCACCGGCTCGGCATGCATCTCCATGCGGCCAGCAGCCATCTTCGCAATGTCGAGAACCTGATCCACCAGATGCCGGAGATGTGCTGCCGATCCCGCGATGCGATCGACGGGGTTGACCTGCCGTGTGGCCAGCTCTCCGTACACGCCATCGCGCAGCAAGTCGACGAATCCCACGATCGCGTTGAGGGGTGTGCGAAGCTCGTGTGATACATTCGCGAGGAATTCGCTCTTTGCCCGGTTCGCTCTCAACAGCTCCGTCGACAGACGCTCGAGCTCCATCGATCTCTCCGCGACACGTGCGCTTTCCCGTCTCTCGCGAACCAGCGCAAGGCTCAAAGTCCCGATCATAAGAAGACCGATCGTCCACATGACCAAACGCGCATATCGACCGCGCGAAGGACGAGCCACCGTCAGACTCCATTTCACATCGCCCGGAAGCTCCACGATGGCAGCGGCGGCTTGCGCCGAGGCTGGCGACGTCAGCTGCCGACGGGTGACAAGCGTGTCCCCGTCGGCAACCACGGTTACAATGGAATTCTCGAGCGAGTGACGGAGGCTGACCTGCTCGATCACCCTGCTCATCGACAGTGAGCCACCCGCAAACGCCACGAGGTGATCCCCTACGAGCAAGGGCACGACGATGATCACCTCACCGGTGCCGGCGAAACGGTCATGCGAAGTGGAGATCATCGGGCGTCGAGCACCTCGGCGGTCCGCCATGGGCACACTGGCACGTGCACTCTCAGTCGCTGTGCTCTGGACGACAGTGGCGCTGTCTCCGTCTTCCCTGACCAACCACTGAGAGTGAACGACGCCTGCCGAATCCGCGATCCAGACTCGCGAAAACAGGAGGTGCTCTTCGATCAGATCATCAAACAGGGCAGACACACGGCGCTCATCGAGCGGGCTTCCTGTTTCGGTCAGTGCTCCGCGCACCACCCGCAACGTCTGGACATGAGCGGCGAACACACCCTCTACAAGGGCAGCAGCCTCAGCGGCGTCGATCTCGACGCGCGCACGCGCGGAGTGTGACAGCGCACGGTCCGCGGCGTACAGACCTGCAAGACCAAGCAGCTGGGCAGCGAGAAGGCCGAGGGTAGAGAGCCGCAGAGGAGGCCGCCGGGGCATCCGGGGAGGGAGAGAAACGTCCAGTTCAATTGGCGCGGCTACCGAGCGCTCGTTAACCTACCGCGTCATGACCACTTTGGAACTAGTGCAGCTGCTTGCCTCGAGGTCGGTTAAGCGTGGGGAATTCACGCTGGCGTCGGGGCGACCGTCCTCACTGTATATCGACGCTCGCCTGACGACAATGAGCCCTGAAGGGCTGAGGCTCGTCGGTTCCCTCGGCCTCGCCGCACTCCGGGATGCCGCATGGGATGTACAATCAATCGGTGGATTGACTCTTGGCGCCGATCCTATCGCGTACGCGATCGCCTACGCCAGCGCATCGACAGCGGCACCGCTCCGCGCATTCACGGTTCGCAAGGAAGCCAAAACGCACGGAGCGGCCCGCAGGATTGAGGGACCGTTCCGCGAAGGTGATCACGTCGCCATTGTCGAAGACGTAATCACCACCGGAGGGTCGGCAATCAAGGCAATCGAGGCTGTTGCCGAAGCTGGTGGAGTTATCGCTGGCGTTCTCGCAGTCGTTGATCGAGAAGAGGGTGGTCGTGAGGCGCTTGAATCGCGCGGTGTCCGCGTGATTGCCCTTACCCGAGTCTCCCAGCTGATCACCACCGGATGAATGACGCCTGATCAAGCGCCCAAGCAAAACTTACATGAGGTGGTCCGGCAGCCGTGGCGCCAGCCATCCTGGCGGCGGGTTTAGCGGGGTAAAGACCCGAAGCGTAGGCAGGTGAGGAAGCACCAGGTCCTCCCGAAACCGGTCGAGCATTCTTTGTCCGGTGAAACGGCGCCGAAAATCGACCGCTGTCATGTTCAACATGGTCCTCACATGCCGTCCGAAGCTCTGTGGCGACGAGTAGTCGAGAACATTGGAGACACTGGCTACCGACAATCCAGGATTTTCAAACAGATGTGCCGCACGGACCAGCCGGGCAGTTGCCAAGTAACGCTTGGGGGCAGGTAACCGAGCTCGGAAGAAACGGCTCATCAAAGTGCTCGGAAGCACACCGAGCTGCACTGACAGTCCACGTACGGTCGTTATACGCGGCCCGCTCCCAAAGAGAGCTTCGAAGAAGCGCCAGCAGTCGGTCGGAGCTCCCGTTAGGTCCAGGGCCAGCTGGCCAAGCGCCATGCGCTCTACGCTTACACCCCGGTCCGAGATTAGAGTCTCGCGAAGCTCACGCCAGCCTTTGGGTGTACGAACATCGATAAGTGTCCGCACACCAGACTGACCAAGGTACAGGACATCCCGAGGTGTTCCCGGCTCGAGCTGAGTCAGTAGCGCAACAGCAGGAACCCGTGGAAACTCACGTACCAGGCGAGCAACCTTCGATGCCTCGGACCCACTACAACACGCTACGGAAATGACCACGGCACGAGCTCGGTGACTCTTCAGATCATACATGGCATCTTCGACTGAATCCCGATGAAGCGTCTGATAGAGACCTTCACCAGCAGCGTCGACCGAAGGTCGCTCGAATGGAAGCAGGACCGTAGCAATCGGCGTGAGTCCCACATGCTGTGGAGAAATCGGAACCATCATCACACTCTCCTGCAGAGGGCCACAGGAGAATGCCGAGAGAAGTCAGCGCTTCGTCATCGAGTACACATCCACGAATGACCTCAGTTGCTGTGAGCTGTCATGCCCCGCTACTCTCTAGTCAGCGCTTGCATAGAGGTGATGGGTCCAGCGACAGAATTATGCGCCTGGCTCTTGCAGGACCAAGAAACCCATGAAGAACACGCGACTAAGTAGACTGTTACTGGGAACGCTCGCAGCTGGAAGCGCCTGTACCAGTGCCAACGATGCAGTCCGGCGAACAGCTCCGGTCACGCTTACCGTGGCAACTCAGCCTATTACCACGGTCACAGTCATCGATGCCGACACGTTGAGCGATTCCGTCAGGATCCTCGCGGTTTCACCCGAGCCCGATGGTGGGAGCGTAGCATTTCTGTTCGCAGATCACGCCCGGCAGATCGCAAGAGGCTTGGCACTGGCTCAGGCATCGGGCGCGCAGCAAGTGCAACTCGTCTGGCCCGACTCCGTCAGCCGGATGTGGTGGAGCAAGCCACATGAGCTGAGCTTTTCCTCCGGAACAGGACGGGGAGTCCGGGTCGTAATCGACGCACACGCCGCTCAACTCCAGGCCATCCAGGGCGAGGCATCAGTCCGTGATACGGTTGATACAAGAACTGCAAACGCCGACCTCATCAAGCCCAGTCTCTCGAGGGCTCAGGCTTTTGTGGACTCTATCCGTGTCCAGCCGGCGGGAGCACCTCATCGATCTACGCTTCGCTACAGCGCCGACACACTTCTCCTCGGCCCCGGTGATAGCCTTGCAGCAGTTCACGTCACGGCTGTAAGTCCGGAAGGCAGGCAGGTCAACCCTACCTGGTATCTCATGTACGTCCCAAATGGCGACATGCACCCACTCGACAGCCTCGTAGGCGCGCCCTCAGGACTCACAGCGGAAACAGGGCAGTGGGGAGCAGATGGCGCTTTTTACTATGCCAAGGATCGGTCCATTTGGCGCGCACGTCCCACAGTCCACTGATATAGGTGCCCAATCACACTAATTGGGCCTTCAGCAGAGATGCGTTATATTTCGACGTGCTGGATATGCGCGGCTGGACGGTCGCGGCTAATACGAACCGTAAAGGCCGAGGAAAGTCCGGGCTCCACAGGATGGACCGCCAGATAACGTCTGGGCGTCGTGAGACGACGGAAAGTGCCACAGAAAATACACCGCCGATGGCCAGCCATGTGCTGGCTCAGGCAAGGGTGAAAAGGTGAGGTAAGAGCTCACCGCACATGTGGTAACACGTGTGGCACGGTAAACCCCGGTCGGAGCAAGGCCGAATAGGCGGTGAGGGGTGATCCGCCCCGACTAAGACACCGCGGGTAGGCTGCTAGAGGGCACGAGCGATCGGGCTCCAAGAGGAATGACCGTCCGGACGAACGACGTCCGACAGAACCCGGCTTACAGGCTGCGCAGTTGCTTAACTGGCCTCTTGCAGAATCACCGCAAGAGGCCAGTTATCTTGCCACCATGACTTCGAGACACCTTTTTCCCGGCAGTGTCAGCGCTGTAGTTGGGCTGATCATGGCTTGCGCGAAGATTCCGACCGTTGACACTCCAGTCCCACTGCCTCTTCCCGCAAGGACTGACAGCGTGGCTCCGGCTGTCATCCTAAGACTTTCACAACAAGGCGCCCGGTACTCGTTCCGACAGACCAGCACCATTCAAAATCTCAAGGCCCAGGACTCAGTAACCAGCGGGAATATTACGACCACCGCGACTCTGGACTTCGTCATTGATTCAGTAGATACCAACGGGCAACTTTCATTCACCGTCACAGCAGACTCTCTTCAAATTGCCACAGAAGGCGCTATCCCATCTCCCCGCGCCATACCACTTACGATCGGACCTGTTCTCCAGGGATCAATGGCTAACGGGCATATCGTAGCCACCACCACCCTTCCTGACTCCCTCTGTGCATATAGTCAACTCCTCAACGCTGCCTTCCAGCTAGCGCTTCCACAGCTACCAGTTGAGGTTGCCTTACCCCTCTCCGGGCCAGTCGCTGACACTATTACAACCACATCGTGTCGCGCGGGAACACGGGTTCAGCTGCGTGCTTACCGCCAGCTCCATGCTTCCCCACAAAGTGCACTAGCCCTCACACTCCAAGAGCAAGTCGAGCTCGCCGGCGCTGGAATGCTCCGCCGAGATTCAATTGTAATAAGCGGGGTAATCAGGACGACTGGAGAGGTTGTCTTCCAGCCAGGCTCCCGACTGCCACAACTCGTCCAGACCCACTCAAACGGAACCATAACCATACGTCTTGCTGACTCGACAACTGTCTTCGAGCAGCGCTCGACTCAACAACTGGAGCGGCGTCCTTAATCAACCAGCCGCAGCGGCATAACGAGGCAGAGATACTTCGCCGGATCAGCCCATCCCATTGGCTCAACAGTCGCTGCCCGCTCTGGCGCCTTGAACGTCATCCGAACTTCATCAGTTGGCATATAGCGCAGGATCTCGAGGAGATAACTAGCGTTGAATCCTATCTCCAGCGGATCGCCTTCATAGCTTACGGGTAGCTCATCCTGAGCTTCACCTAGATCTGGCGTCTGGACACTGAATTTCAGCATTGCAGTATTGAATCCCAAACGAATCCGATGCGTTTGATCAGAAGCAATAATAGACATCCGCTTCAATGCCTGAAATAGAGCATTCCGATCCGCGACAGCTACGCGTTCATTATCCCTCGGAATGACCTGCTCGTAATTCGGATACGGACCCTCGATAAGCCGCGTATAAACCGCGGTAAAAGGCGATCGAAACCCAAGATGGTTATCGCCTCGAGCAATTTCGAGATCTTCCTCAGCTGCAAACAGCCGCCGGATCTGTTCCAATGCCTTCGGCGGCACAATCAAATCAGCAGCTGGCGCCCCTACTGACTCAATTACTAGCTCAATCTTCGCCAACCGGTGTCCATTAGTAGCAACCATACGCATATGGCCTGGTCGCATTTCCCACAGGACACCATTCAGGATTGGCCGGCTCTCCTCAGTCGATGCGGCAAAGGCAGTATGAGAAATCAGCTTCTGCAAATCACCAGACCTAACTCGCCAGCTCTCAGAGAAGCGGACAGAGGGAAATGTCGGAAATTCATCCTTTGGTAACCCAAGGAGACGAAATCTGGTTTTGCCACATTCTAGCGTAACTCTCTGTTCCCCCGTTGCAGATATCCGAACTGGAGCTGACGGTAACTCCCGAGCAATCTCAGCAAGTTTCTTAGCCGGCACTGTAATAGCTCCCTGCCCTTCAACTTCCGCAATCACCTCAGTACTCACCGCAATATCCAAGTCAGTTCCCGACAGTCTGATACCTTTATCGGTCGTTTCAACCAGGAGATTCGATAAAACCGGGAGAGTAGTCTTCGCAGGAATAGATGCTGTAACAGCTCCCAGTCCCTCCTGAAGTTTCTCTCGAGTAATCGTGAAACGCATTCGAGCTCCGTTTCCCTGGTTGACTGCAAAGTGAACCTTGGAGGATCCTATAGCTTCTCTAGTTAATGCAATGATAGTAGTAGCTATAGGAGGTGTGCATTTGTGGAAGAGATGCTGGAAGTTACGGTAGAGGATTTAGTTACGTAATGATAGTATGTGTGGAATGGGTGTAGGGAGATGGGGAAGTTTTGTGGTTTGGAGTTAGTTGCTGAGTGTCTCTAATTGGTTTCTTAATCGCTGGATTCGAGACTTGAATGCCGAGTTAATGGACGCTTCTTGGGTGACGCGTTCAAGGCTATGGATAACAGTTGAATGGTCACGGCCGCCAAATGCGTTTCCGATCTCGACTAATTGGAGGCCGAGGAGCTCTCTGATCAGAAACATTGAAACTTGGCGGGGAGTCGTGAGGTTTTTTGTTCTCACCTTTGACTTAAGACCGTCCAGAGTTACCCCCCACTCCTTTGCGACGTATTCTTGTATCAGGTCTACTGAGAGACCAGTTGGCTGTTGGTTATCTGTACGACTCTCGGCCTTGAGCTTATCGCGTAACGCTTCACGAGCTAGCTGAACGGTTATTTGCTCGTGCTTAAGGGAGGCGTATGCGAGAAGCCGGATTATTGAGCCCTCAAGCTCGCGAACACTCGAACGTACATTCTCGGCGATGAAGTGGATGACATCATTGGGGATGCTGAGTTCAAGATGATCTAGAGCTGCCTTGTTCTTTAGGATAGCGATCCTGTGCTCGAGGTCTGGTTGCTCGATGTCGGCAACCATACCCCATTGAAAGCGGCTCACGAGGCGGGCTTCTAGTGCAGGAATTTCTGATGGCGGTCGGTCGCTTGTGAGAATGATTTGACGACCGGCCTCGTAGAGTGCATTGAAGGTGTGAAAGAACTCTTCTTGTGTTGCTTCTTTTCCCTTTAGGAAATGAACGTCATCTACAAGGAGGAGATCTATTTCGCGGTAACGGCGGCGGAAGTCCTGAGTTGTACGGCCCTGGATTGACGCGACAAGCTCATTGGTGAATTGCTCCGTACCAAGGAATGCCAGCCGTAGTGTGGGGTTTCGTTGCAGGATCTCGTGTGCAACTGCTTGCATGAGGTGGGTCTTTCCGAGTCCTGTCTGGCCGTAGATGAAGAGTGGATTGTAGACCTTTCCGGGTGCCTCGGCCACAGCGTGGGCTGCAGCTGCTGCGAGTTCGTTTGACTTTCCGATGACGAAGTTGGCGAATGTGTATCGACCGCTAAGTTGCGTATGGGCAGTATGTTGCGGTGGGGCTTGAACGGATCGGTCTGGTAGTGGAGCGACGAAGAAGTCCATTTGCGGTCTAGTCTTCTGCTCCTCGTGAACGCGGAAGACGACGTTCATCGGATGGCCGAGTGCGACGGGAGCCAGCGAGGCAAGCAAGGTACTGTGCTTTGTCTCGTTCCAGTCGGCCGCAAAACGATCCGGGACCCCGACGAATAGAGTGTTCCCCTCGATCTTGAGCGCCTCCGAAGGCTCAAGCCAGGTGCGGACTACCTGGTCTGGCAGCTCACGTCGTGCTTGATCTAGCAGGCGGGTCCAGAGGTCAGCTGCAGGGAGGGACATAGGAATTGTGGATAATTTTCTGGGGGGCGCCGAAGCTATTGCTGGAATGTGGAAATGTCAACAGATCTCTCGCGAGTGATGTGTGCCATACTCTTGACCTATCTTGGTGTCCCAATTAACGTTAGGGCTCTCCATTTTTAACGTGCGCATTAAGATTGGTGTCTTATGGGTAAGCCTACGTACCGACCTCGGAATAAACGTCGCGTCAAAACCCACGGCTTTCGTGAGCGTATGTCCACGCGTTGGGGGCGTGAAACCCTCAGCCGGCGTCGGAAGAAAGGTCGAAAGCGTCTGACGGTCCAGCTACCGTCCAAATACGGGAGCGCCTGACGAGTTATCGTTTTCCGAAGAGTCACCGACTCACACGGAAGGCGGAGCTTACTAGTGTTTTGAGGAGGGGAAAGCGTGTCCGGACCAGGTTCCTCGAGATCCGGGCGATGCCTTCCCCTTTAGCACATCCGCGGGCAGGTGTGATTGTCGCTAAGAGCTCCCGTCGCGCGGTTGACCGCAACCGGATTAAACGGAAGATCCGTGAGGCTATACGACTGGACTTCCTGCCCGTGCTTGGGCGGGTGGATTTTGTGATTCGAACGCGCAACGAGATTTACGGAGCGTCGGATGAAGATCTCCGTGCTGACTTGAGTGAGGCCATTGGGAAGCTCATTAAAGCCACTGAGAGTACTAGGTAGTGATGTCGCCCGATGGCTACTGATTGCCTCGGTGCGCGGATACCAAGTTGTCCTGTCACCGCTCCTTCCCTCGTCGTGTCGCTACTTTCCGAGTTGTTCAGCATACGCAATTGAGGCTCTTGAGAAACATGGTCCATGGCGAGGGGGATGGCTGGCGGCTAAACGCATTGGCCGCTGCCATCCATTCCATCCCGGCGGTTTTGATCCTGTTCCGTAACTGACCGCGCGCCGATATGGATAGACGTCTTGCATTAGCGCTCCTGCTGTCCGGCCTGGCGGTTGTTGTGAGTTCCATGCTCTTCCCGCCGGCACCGCGCCGTGCTCCACGACCTCCAGCTCCGCGCGCTGACACCACTGCTCGGGCGGCACCAGCTCAGGCATTACCTGTTCAGAGTGACACGACACGTCTTGCCCAGCCCTCGCTTTCCGTTCCCGCAGAGACGCTAGTGGTGGAGAACGAGAAGGCGCAGTATGCATTCAGCACAGCGGGAGCGGCTGTTACGTCGGTTGTACTGAAGGACTATCGTGCGCTCAATCGCGACTCCGGAGCCGTGAGACTAATCCGGGACTCAGTTGCACTTGCAGAATTCCGTCTCGTGGCCGGACGTGACACGGTCTCACTGAATAGACTCGCATTCACTGCCAGCGCTCCAACGGACACCTCCGGGAAATCTATTGCCTTTCAACAGGTGGGTGGACAAACCCGCCTGACATATCAGCTCGAACGCGATGGCTATGTTCTGAAGCTTGTGGGAGAGGTGTCCCCCGCGGTGGATCAGGTGATTGTCACGCTGCCGAGGGGGGTGCGGTCTGAGGAAGCGAATGTCCGCGACGACCGGCGATATCTGGCATTTGCGCTGAAGCCTGCCCGTGATGATGCCAGGAGCGTGGAATTCTCCAAGCTGGATCCGGGGGAGAGGCGTCAGGAGAACGGCCCCTTCACGTGGGTCGCAACCAAGAACAAGTACTTCCTCGTTGCTCTGATTTCGGACTCTGCAAGTCAGGCCGAGTTTGCTCGCGCCTACCTGACCGGGGGTGCCCGCGAGGATGGTAGTGCCACTGGGGCGGACGCACACGTCGTGCTACCCGTGGAGAACGGGCGGTTTTCCTTCGAGATCTATGCAGGGCCACAGGAGTGGCGACGGCTCCGCGACCTTGGTCGCGACATGGAGCATGCGAACCCTTACGGAGGGTTCATGAAGGGAGTCGTTCAGCCCTTTGCCACCATCGTAATGCGGCTCCTCCTCTGGATGCATGACACCATCAAGCTCTCGTACGGGTGGGTTCTCGTCGTATTTGGAGTCGCGGTGCGCATCATCCTGTGGCCGCTCAATCAGCGGGCGATGCGCAGCAGCCTGAAGATGCAGGCCATTCAGCCAGAGATGGCCGCAATTCAGAAGAAGTACCGCAGCAATCCGCAGAAACAGCAAGAGGAAATGGTTCGCATCTATCGTGAGCACGGCATGAGTCCGCTGAGCATGTTCAGCGGCTGTCTTCCGATGCTGATTCCGATGCCCGTTCTCTTCGCGCTGTTTTTCGTCTTCCAGAACACAATCGAATTTCGCGGCGTCTCTTTTCTTTGGCTTCAGGATATCTCGCTCAAGGATCCGTACTATCTCCTGCCGCTCCTGATGGGCGCTTCGATGTATATCCTGTCGTGGATTGGCTTGCGAAATGCTCCTCCGAATCCGCAGGCAAAGATGATGAGCTACATGTTTCCCGTCATCATGACCGTTGCTCTATTGAACATGGCTGCCGGCCTCAACCTCTATTATGCGGTTCAGAATGTCGCTGCACTTCCACAGCAGTGGCTCATTGCCAGGGAACGTGCGCGACATTCCTCCACCCTGCCGCGTCGGTCCGATGCCAGTGGGTGAAGCAGTAGGTGATCAATGAGCGGACACGAGACATCAGCAGGGCTGCGCGTTACCTACATTGGGCATGCAACCCTTCTGCTCGAGCTGGGCGGTCGGCGGATCCTGACCGACCCTCATTTCGGCAACCGACTGGGCGGCTTTCTTCCAAGGGTGAGTATGCCCGGTGTGTCGATCTCCGACCTCCCCCCGATCGATGCCCTCCTTCTTACGCATGCACACGCCGACCACCTCTCGTTCAAGTGCCTCGACCGGCTGCCTAACGATATCCCTCTCTTTGCCCCCCCAACGATTGCCCGATGGCTGACACGTCGTGGGTATGCTCATGCAACGCCTCTCGGTCCAGGAGAGCACGTGGATCTCGGTGCAGTGCGCATTCGGGCAGCGGCAGCGAGACATTCGGGCAGTCGGTATGGGTTCGATCGGTGGCGCTCTGATGCGAATATGTATCTGCTGTTAACCGAGGCGAATTCCGTGTTCTTTGCGGGAGACACGGCGCTGGGTCCCGACACCGACCGGCTGGTACACGACTATGTCAGCGCGGAAGGCCGCCGCCTCGACGTAGCGGTCCTTCCGATCGGCCACGCCCCCTGGTGGAAGCCGGGTTTTCGTCGTGGCCACCTCACGTCGTCAGATGCGCTCGATCTCTTCGAACGCACACAAGCTCGACACTTCGTCCCCTTCCACTGGGGTACGTTTCATCACGTGAGCGCGAGCGCCTTTGCTGCGATCGACCAGTTGCGCAACCGCCTTCCGGAGTACGAGCACCGGGACAGTGTCCGCATCCTCGCACCTGGTGAGAGCCTCGTGCTCACCTGAAACGTCGTGAGCGGCTCGCTGCCCCTCTCGGACGACACGATTGCAGCGATCGCCACTCCGTCCGGGCGTGGCGCTACTGCGCTGGTTCGAGTAAGCGGGCGTGGCGTCACTCGTATTGGCCAACAGGTGATCGTCAACTTCACGACGCTCACTCCCCGTCTGGTGAGTCTCGCCACGGTGCACCACCCGACGACGGGTGTGCGCATCGACCGGGCTCTCGTGACGTTGTTCACGGGCCCGGGGAGCTACACGGGCGAGGACGTCCTCGAGATATCGGTTCACGGGGGCGCTTTGGTGCCGGTCCTCGTGATGGAGGCCTTGATCGCGGCTGGCGCGCGGCAGGCACTGCCTGGCGAATTTACGAGGCGAGCGGTCGCGAACGGGCGGATGGACCTGCTCCAGGCTGAAGCGGTCGGTGATCTTGTTGATGCCCGCACTCGCATGGCGCACCGCGTAGCGCTGGGGCAGCTGGATGGGGCGCTCTCTCATCACACGGCCGAGCTGCGTGACGCCATCATTGAGCTCCAGGCGTTGATCGCGTACGACATCGACTTTCCCGAAGAGGATCACGGTGTCATCGATCGTGGTCGCGTGTCGAGCGGCATTGCTCGCACGCTCCACGCGCTCGACCTCCTCCTCGAGACACGAGAGGTCGGCGAGATGTTGCGTGACGGTGCGCTGGTGGTGATCGGCGGCGCACCTAACGCGGGGAAGTCATCGCTGTTCAATACGCTCGTCGGACGCCAGCGGGCAATCGTCACTGACGTTCCCGGAACGACTCGGGACGCCATCGAATCACTTATCGAAATTCAGGGCTGGCCGGTTCGGCTCGTCGATACAGCGGGCCTTCGCGAGTCGAGTGACGTCGTCGAGCGCCTCGGAATCGAGGTCAGCGAGCGATACCTGGCAGAGGCGGATGTGGTGATCCTCTGTGCGGAGCGACCCGAGGAGCTCGAGATACTCGGGGAACGAATCAGTGCTCTCGTGTCTGCTCCGTGTATTGCCGTGCAGACCAAGGCGGACCTTCGTGATTCCCGGAATGACGCTGGCGGCGGCAACGCAATCTCAATCAGTACGGTGACGGGAATCGGTCTCGACAATCTCGTCGGGCAGATGGTGGACCTTCTGTCCCGGGAATTCGGCGTCGTCGATACCGAGGCGCCGCTTTTGACACGTGAGCGTCATCGGCAGGCGGTTGAGGCCGCCCGAGCGGAGCTGCTCGCGTTTCGGGATGCATGGCTGCGTGGCGACCCACCCAGCTCCGTCGCCGCCATTCACCTCCAGGAAGCGGCGCAGCATCTCGGGGAGCTGACGGGGACGATCGACGTCGAGGACGTCCTTGAGCGTGTGTTCTCGACCTTCTGCGTCGGGAAATGATGACCTAGTTAGGCGCTCACGGCGGCGTTGCGGGCGGCGTCAGTGAGTTCGGTGGCGCTCGCCCGCACCGCCCAGGCCAAACCACGTATGGCGATTGCCGTCTCGACCATCCGTGCCCCGAGATAGTAGCCCGCGCGCTCGGGGATCACGTGCCGTTCGTCTATAGCTCTCGCGGCGTCACTCACGCCCCCGGACAGATACTTCAGCCGGAGGCCAAGGCCGGTCTCATCCAGTTCCCCGACAATCGTGCGCCCGAGGATCGACTCCATTTCCCGCACGCGTACGTATTGCCGGCGACCGTAGCCGAAGTACTCCCACTCGGCGTGACCAGGGCTCGTGGCGCGCGCGGTTTCGACGGCCAGCCCTTCGTTGAGAACAAGCTCTCGCAGGGTCGCGCGCCGTCCGGTTTCCCAGTACGAGTAGTACCCTCCGGCGTCATCGATGAGTGTCTTCATCTCACTGCGACTGCTTGGCGAGGTGTATCGGACGCAGTGAGCGATCTCGTGTGCGAGCCAGAGTGGTATGAGCTCTGGATCCAGCCCCAAGCCTTGGGTGTCGGGATTCTGGATGCTGGTGAAGTGCTCCAGGCAGGCGAAGGCAGTGCCGCGATGATCGACGACGAGCTCACCTGCATTGGCAGCGCCGACGCCCACCATCAGCACAACGTCCAGATCGACGTCTATCCCGAGAACCTCAGCGCAGCGTATCTCGGCAGACCTCGCGAGGGCGGCGACATCGGTTCGCTCGAGCATCGCGCGCAAGTCAGCTCGATCCGCGAGCACCGTCGAGCGAGCAACCTCATTGAAATGAGGGCCTTCGGGGTCCAGCACGTAGTTGTGCCAGTACGCTTCCAAGATTCCGCGATGCGCCGCGTAGTAACGATGATATGCGGCCAGGCGATCGCCAGCATCTAGGACGGCGAAGAAGTCAGGCAGCAGATTGATCAGCATCGGCGCCTGGAAAACGGGAGAGATCAGTGGGAGGCGATGGCCAAGTCGCGCGGCAAGATACCGGCGGCTGTCGGGAGCAACAAGGGGAATTGGGCCTCTGGCACGCGATTTTCAATACCGCTATGCGGAGGTTAGGCGAGAGGCCAAATGACAACGCTGCGACAAATCGAACTGGCCTGTCCGATCTGCTATAATCGGTTCAACTCACAGGCTGTGATCTCCACCAATTCATTTGGTGGGAAGCGGACCGACTTTCATGAGCGGGCGGCCGGCGCACAGCCGTTGCCCTTCTTTATTCACACGTGCTCTCGTTGCGGCTACTCGGGAAGTGAGCGGGACTTCACCGAAGAAACGGATGTGAGTCCCATTCTGAAAGAGCACGTGTGGGACGAACTGGCGCCCAAGCTATCTTCTGGTCCTGTCGGCGGTTCGGACAAATACGAGTTCGCGGCAAAGGTCGCGTTGTGGCAGGGCGCCGAGCCCCGGAGGGTTGCCGATCTCCTGCTTCGTGCTGCCTGGTGCTGTGTCGATGAAGGCGACATCGAGGCCGAACGGTATTTCCGTCGTCATGCCGCATGGATGTTCGAGAAGGCGCTCTCGACGTACGATGGTGTCGAGCGCGATGAACGGGCGGTCCTCACGTATCTCGTTGGTGAGCTGTGGCGTCGTGTGGGTGACAACGTTCAGGCGACGGAGTGGTTCGATCGGGTAAGCAACGAAGTTACGAACCTCGAGACGCAACAGTGGATTCTGGATGCTGCGCGGCAGCAACGGGACTATCCACGGGAATGGTTCGGCTGAGCTGACCCGATTTGAAGAAATGGCCGGAGACGAGGTCTGACTTCGCGCTCCGGCCTTTCGTTTATCCGCGTCTGGCGTCGCGTGAGGCATCTAACGCGTCCCGAACAGGCGGTCGCCTGCGTCACCCAGTCCGGGCAGGATATATCCGTGCGCATTCAGCTCTCGGTCCAGCGATGCGCAGTACAGCGACACATCCGGGTGGGCTTTTGCCAGGCGCCTCACCCCCTCGGGCGCGGCCACGATACAGAGGAAGCGAATTCTGGTCGCGCCAGCGCGCTTGAGTGATGTCACAGCAGCTGTAGCGCTGCCGCCCGTGGCGAGCATGGGGTCGAGCACGAAGAAATCCCGTTCGGCCGCGTCGCCAGGAACCTTGAAGTAGTAGTCAACGGGCTGGAGCGTGTCGTGATCACGATACAGCCCGATGTGGCCTACTCGGGCGCCCGGGACGAGGCGAAGAATTCCTTCGACCATCCCCAGCCCGGCCCGCAGGATCGGAACGAGGGTGAGCTTCTTTCCGCTCACTTGCCACCCGGTCGTCGGCTCGAGTGGTGTATCAACGGGCACGGGCTCGAGGTGAAGTCCACTCGTCGCTTCGTACGCCATGAGCATCGCGATCTCGTCGACGAGCTCCTTGAAGATCTTTGTTGGCGTTCGACGGTCACGAAGGATGGTCAGCTTGTGCTGAATGAGGGGGTGCCGTGTGATCGACAGCGTCGGAAACTCGAGCGCGGTATCCATGGGAGCGAAGCGGGCGGTGTGAAACGCCTTCAGGTCGCCCGGATTATCGCAGGACGGTGGGCTACCCGCTACCAATGGCCGGCAGTACCTTCCCGCGCATGAACGAGTACCAGGCCGTCATGCTGAAGCTGACGCGGCACATGCAGGAAGATGAGGACGCCCTGACCGATCTGCTCAACGAGCGCAGCCGGGGCGGTTGGGAGCCAGCGATGATGGTTCACGGCACTACGCGGCTGACGGTCGTGTTCTGTCGCCGTGCCGCCGCGCCTCCTAACGAGTAGCGGGCGCGATCGTCATCCGCACGATCGGCCGGCTCGGCGAGGCGCGTGCGACCTCCTCGAACCCTGCCGCCAGAAACGCCGAGAGTGTGCCGGTCCAGGCGAATACCGCCGGGACCCGGTCGCGGTACGGAATGATGGGGTACCCCTCGACGATCGTTGCGCCTGCCCTGCCAGCCAGCTCGGCCGCGGCTCGGAGAAGCTCGACCGAGAGTCCATGACCGCGGTGCTCCTTCGCGATGAACAAGCAGGAAATCGACCAGACGGCGCGATCATCGACCGGGCGGAGCACCCGCGAACGCGCCAGGTAAACGTACTCTTCCCTCGGCGCGATCGCGCACCATCCGACCGGTGTCTCGTTGATGTAGGCAAGGACTCCCGGCGGACTCCCCGAGCGAACGCGGCGGCGGAACGCAGCCCGATTACCGGCGCCTTTTCCTTTTTCGTACTCGGCCCGGGGCAGTCGCCATGTCATGCACCAGCAGCCCCCGCACGCGCCTCGCGTGCCGAACAACGCCTCGAAATCCGGCCATCGATCGGCAGTCAGCGGATGAAAGACCGCTCGCTCAATGCTGGCGGATGATTTCCGCGAGCGCCTCGGTGGCAGCGTCGATCTCCTCGACTGTGTTGTAATAGTGCGGTGACAGTCGTAACGCACCGCTGGCCTGCTTCTCGGCCATGTCGATGAGGCCGAGCCAGGCTGGAGACGCCGAAGTATTAATGTGTCGCCGGCGGAGCTCGTTCACGACGGCGGCGGGATCGCGGTTGGCAATCTCGGCGGTGACGATCGCGCATGGCCGGTGCCCCCGATCGAGCAGGCGGACCCTCTCGAGCTGACGCAGGTTGGAGCGGAGTCTATCGGCCAGTATCGTCGCTCGAGCGCCTCCCCGGTCCACGCCGACGGACTGCGCATACTCCGCGGCCGCACCGAGGCCGAGTACCAGAGCGTACGGGAACTCCCAGTCCTCGAAACGTCGTGCATCGGGAGCGAGCGACAGGTTATCAGGAGCGGTCCACGTGGCTCCCCGCATGTCGACATAGAGCGGATGGTCGCCGCGTTCGATGGCGCGGTCAGACACGTAGAGAAAGCCGATCCCTCGCGGGCCCCGGAGGAACTTGCGCCCCGTGGCCGAGAGGTAATCGCATCGCAGCCGGGTAACGTCGATGGGAATCTGACCGGCAGCCTGGCACGCATCGATGAGATAGCGAATGCCAAACGACTCGCACACTTCGCCGACGGCGGCGACGTCCTGCACGAGCCCGGAGTTCGTCGGAACCCAGGAGACGGCGACGAGCCGTGGGCTCAACTCGCGCACGAGGCTTCGCACCGATTCGGGATCGATACCGCCTTCGGGCAGGTCTTCGGCGCGCACGATGCGCACGCCCTGGCGGCGGGCAAGTGAGAGGTAGTGAAGCTGGTTGGATGTATAGTCGCAACGGGACGTGAGAATCACATCGCCGGGCTCGAAGTCGATCGAGGACAGAGCCTGGATGAATGCGACAGTCGAGCTTGGAGTGATGGCGACGTTTCGTGGTGCTGTGCCGAGTAGCGAAGCAATGCCTTGGTAAACGCGGCCGACCTGATCGCTACGAATCTCGGCGGCCTCATAGCCGCCGATATGGGATTCGAGCGTGAGGTGATCCTCGATCGCGCGGATAACGCGCTCGGGCATGAGCGCGGCACCGGCGTTGTTGAGATGATTGCGATACTCGCACCCTGGCGTTTCATCGCGCCATCGTACCACGTCGGGGTCAACTTGTTGAGTCACGTTTTTGTCCCGTCTCGTTGGACGACAAGGTAGCGCGAACGGACCTCACCAACGACCGCGAATTCCGGCTCTCGAGCGTACGGCTTTACACGCTCTCGCGACCGTGGCACACTGAACTACCCAACCAGGACCGCATGGAGCTCACATTCGCTGGCGCCGCACGTGAAGTTACCGGGTCCTGCCACATCGTGCGGATCAACGACAAGCACATCCTGCTGGACTGCGGGCTGTTTCAGGGACATCGATGGGAAGCTCAGAAGAAGAACCAGCGACTACCGATTGAGGTTTCGCGGATCGATGCGGTAGTGCTTTCCCATGCGCACATTGACCACGCGGGGCGGCTTCCTCTGCTCGTGCGTGAGGGGTATCGGGGAACGATCTGGTGCACGGCGCCGACGCGGGATCTCTCGGTGGTGATGCTCGCGGACTCCGCGCATATCCACGAGAGGGACGCCGAATTCCTGGCGCGACATGGGAAGGAGGCAGTGCCTCCTCTGTATTCAATTGCCGATGCGGCGCGGACCGGTGATCTCATGGCGGGCGTGCCATACGGCAAGTCAGTCGATGTCCTTGCCGGCGTACGCGCCACGTTCGTCGAAGCCGGCCACATCCTCGGATCGGCTTCCGTCGTTCTCGACTACGAGGAGGACGGACGACAGCATCGTCTCGTCTTCTCCGGCGACATCGGCCGTTACGGCCTGCCGATCATCCGTGATCCGGAGCCGCCGGAGGGCGCCGACATCGTGATCATGGAGTCGACATACGGCGATCGCGACCATGCGCCGTACGAGTCGGCACGTGAGCATCTCGGGCGAATCGTCAGGGAGACTTCGGCGCGTGGTGGGAGGATTCTGATCCCGGCGTTCGCCGTTGGGCGAGCGCAGGAGATCGTCCACGATCTCCACTCGCTTTCCCGGGCCGGCGAGATTCCCGCGATCCCCATCTACATCGACAGCCCGCTCGCGATCGAGGCGACGGCCGTCTTCGAGTCACACCCCGAGGTGTTCGATCGCGGTGAGCCGTTCGTTCAGCAGGTTCAGGAACTCTTTCGCTTTCAGCACGCGCACTATACGCGAGAGGCGGCGGAATCGAAGGCACTCAACAGTGCAGCGGGACCCATGGTCATCATTGCGCCATCCGGCATGGCCGAAGCCGGGCGGATCGTGCACCATCTCAAACACGGGGCGCCGAATCCTCGCAATACGATCCTGATCGTGGGGTTTCAGGCAGAGCATACGCTGGGGCGTCGCATCGTCGAGCGATGCCCGACGATCAGGATTCATGGCGAGGACGTTCCTCTGCGCGCGCGTGTCGAGGTGCTGAACGCATACAGCGCGCACGCCGGTCGTGCGGAATTGGTTCAGTGGCTCGATGACGTCCGCGCGACCTCGCCGCGGCTTCGCCAAGTCTACCTGGTGCACGGGGAGCCGGAGCCACAGGATATGCTTGCGGCAAACCTGCGCGCGTCGGGATACGATGTGAGTTGTCCGGAGCCGTTCACGCATGTCACGGTCTGAGGTCGTCATGGCTGCCACTCCCCCTCTGCCGCCGCCGGTCGTCCGGGGGCGTCGCGACGCGACCGAGCGAATCCTCAAGGCCGCGGCCACGAGACTATCGCTATCCGGCGCCAGCGCGTTGACGTTGCACGAGGTCGCTGAGGAAGCGGGGGTGAGCAAGGCGCTCATCCATTATCACTTTCAGGACAAGGACACGCTCCTCGCGCGACTCGTCGAGTGGATGGCCGACGGACTCGTCAGGCGGGAGCGCGGCGCTCTGGCGACATCGACGCCGGTGGGTGCGATCGATGACCTGTGGCGCTGGCTGGAAGGCGAGCTCGCACGCGGGCACGCGCGAGCGCTGGTGGAGCTTGCCGCGTGGCGCGGAGCGCGAGTGCGCGCGGCCGCGGGTGATGCAATGCGACTTCGGCGAGCGGCCTCGGCGGCGAGCGCCGAGAGACTTTACACACTTTTAGCACTCCGCCCTCGTGTCCCGACGGTGTTGGTGGGCGACCTTTTGGTGACGTTCGTCGATGGACTGGCTGCGGCGCCGGAAGGTGATGGGAAGGCTGACTCGCGCGGGGCGTTCGACGTGCTGTGGCTGGCGCTGCTCGGCCTCGCGGAATAGGGTGGCGCCGCAGACTTCACCGGATGCGGGTGCCGTCGTAGCTTTTGCGGATGCCGTCACCCCCGCGTTTCTATGCGCGCGCGAGCGTCGCAGCCCTGGCTGTCCTGGTGTTGGCGTGGGTGGCGTCGATGGTGGCCGTCGATCAGGCGGGGCGGCGCGACGACGCGCAGCGCGCGGATGCGATCGTCGTGCTCGGCGCAGCGCAGTACGTCGGGCGACCGTCGCCTGTATTGAGGGCCCGGGTCGATCACGCCGTGGCACTCTGGAAGCGCGGTCTCGCGCCAACGCTGATTCTCACGGGCGGCACCGGCGCTGGCGATACGGTCAGTGAAGCCGCCGTCGCGCGGAAGTACGCGATGTCGAAAGGTGTCCCCGATCGCGCGATCGTCCTCGAGATCAATGGCCGGACGACGAGCGAGTCGGTACGCGCGGTGGCGCGGATCATGGAGGATCGTGAGCAGCACTCGGTCATTCTCGTCAGCGATCCTTTTCACATGCTGAGGCTCTCGATTCTCGCGCGTCGTCACGGGCTCGAGCCATACACGTCGCCGACGCGAACCAGTCCGATCGACTCGAATCGGGAGCAGCGCTGGAAGTACATGGTGAGCGAGTCGGTAAAGGTCCCGCTCGCCTACATCTTTGAGCGGAGGTCGCAGTGAAACACACGGTGTTCATAGCAGCGGGCTGTTTCCTGATCACGACCGTTGCGGCGGGCCAGGGAATTCCCCCGCTGACGCACGAGCGGTACACACTCGACAACGGCCTCACTGTGATCCTGCACGAGGATCATTCGACGCCGATCGTGGCGGTGAACGTGTGGTATCGCGTGGGCTCGGGCGACGAGCAGCCGGGTCGCACCGGCTTCGCGCATCTCTTCGAGCACGTGATGTTCATGGGCTCCGAGCACGTGCCGGTGGGCGCGTTCGACCAGTGGCTGGAAGCGGCGGGCGCGAACAACAACGGGTCTACCAACCGCGACCGCACGAATTACTTCGAATGGATGCCGGCGAATGCCTTGTCGCTCGCGCTCTGGCTCGAAGCCGATCGCATGGGGTGGCTCTTGCCGACGATGGATCAGGCAAAGCTCGACGTGCAGCGGGACGTGGTGAAGAACGAGCGGCGCCAGAGCTACGACAACGTGCCGTATGGCCGTGCGTTCGAGACCATCCTCGCCGCCGTCTATCCTCCCGGGCATCCGTACTCGTGGCCGACGATCGGGTCGATGACAGACCTGTCGGCGGCCTCCCTCGAGGATGTGAAGGGGTTCTTTCGCACCTACTACGCGCCGAACAACGCGACGCTGGCGATCGCCGGGGACTTCAATCGCGACTCGGTGAAGGTGTGGGTGCAGCGGTACTTCGCCGAGATTCCACGCGGCCCGGTGATGCCCCCGCGGCCGACCGTGGGCGAGGTGACGATCCCAAAGGACACGTTCCTCGTGATGGAGGACAAGGTCCAGCTGCCGCGTCTGTATTACTCCTGGCCATCGGCGAAGGCGTTCCACGCGGACGATGCTTCTCTGGATCTCCTCTCGTACGTGCTGGCCGGCGACAAAAATTCGCGACTGTACAAGCGACTCGTGTACGAAATGCAGGTCGCTCAGGATGTGAGCGCCTTCCAGATCAGCGGCCGGCTCGATGGGATGTTCGGGGTTGTGGTCACCCCGAAACCCGGTCAGTCGCCGACGCGGATGGCGCAGCTCGTCAATGAAGAGATCCGGAAGCTGAGCGAGGGAGGCATTTCTCCGCGTGAGCTCGCGCGCGCCCAGAATACATACCGCGCGCAATTCCTCGATCAGCTCGCGAGCGTCAACGGCAAGGCCGATCAGCTCAACTTCTACGATTATTTCTCCGGCACTCCCGACTACGTTCAACAGGATGCGGCCCGCTACGCGGCGGTCACCGCGGCCGACGTTCAGCGTGTGGCGCGGGACTATCTCGGCAAGCCGAAGGTGGTTTTGACCGTCGTCCCGGAAGGCAAAGTGGACCTCATGGTGAAGGAGCTGGGCAATGTCCGCATTCCGTAGGCACCTAACGGGCACGGCTGTCCTCGCGCTCGCGGCCGCCTGCACACGAGCCCCTGCTCCCGAGGGTACTCCGGCGCCGGCAACGCCGATCCAGGTGGTCGTCGATACTCCGCGTGCGCCCGCGTTCGACCGCACGAAGCCACCAACACTCGCGCCGCTTGGTCAGCTCACGCTTCCGCCGGTGACACGGCGGGAGCTGGACAACGGGCTGGAGCTGCTTGTCGTCGAGCATCATGAGCTTCCAGTCGTGGACATGATTCTCGTGGTCAAGACGGGGGGCGAGGGGGACCCGGCAGCAAAGCCGGGCGTCGCCACGCTCACCGCCTCGATGCTCGATGAAGGCGCCGGCCGTCGTACCGCACTCGACATCGCCGACCAGGAAGCCTTCCTGGGTGTTCAAGTCGGCAGCGGGAGTGGGTGGGATCAGTCGATGGTCACGCTGCATGCGCCGGTCGCCGTCCTCGACAGCGCGATGGCGCTCTTCGCC
Source organism: Gemmatimonadaceae bacterium (assembly GCA_035765135.1). GTDB lineage: Bacteria > Gemmatimonadota > Gemmatimonadetes > Gemmatimonadales > Gemmatimonadaceae > JAICNG01. The sequence continues at coordinate 26,061 of DASTYE010000242.1, forward strand.
GACGTCGCGCTTCGCCCGACGTTCCCCACGGCCGATCTCGAGCGGCTGCGCAAGGAGCGACTGACCGAGCTTCTCCAGCTCAAGGACCGTGCGCCCCAGATTGCTGACCGAGCGTATGCCGCCATTCTGTACGGAGAGCGTCACCCCTACGGCCGACCGCTGACGGGGACCGAGGCGTCGACACGGGCCATCACCCGCGCCGACGTTCGGCGATTCTACCAGACCTATTTCCGTCCGAACAATGCCACGTTGATCGTTGTCGGCGACGTCACCGACGCTGATGTCGAGCAACGAGCGCGCGCGCTGTTCGGGACTTGGGAACGTGGCACCATTCCGGCGACACAGGTCACAGAGCCACCGGCCGCGCTGGCGACGGCGATCTACCTCATCGATAAGCCGGGCGCGCCGCAATCATCGGTGCGTATCGGCTCGATCGGCGTTCCACGCTCGACCGAGGATTATTTCTCGATCCTCGTGATGAACACCATCCTCGGCGGCGCCTTCACGAGCCGTCTGAACAACAACCTCCGTGAAACCCACGGCTACACGTACGGTGCCGGCTCCGGCTTCTCGATGCGTCGTGCCGCCGGGCCTTTTACCGCGCGTGCCGAGGTGGTGGGAGCCAAGAGCGACTCGTCGCTGATCGAGTTCATGAAGGAGCTGAACGCGATTCGGGAGGCGGTCCCCGACGCCGAGCTCGAGAAAGCAAAACGGTACCTGCAGCTCCAGCTCCCCGGCGAGTTCGAGACCACGGGAGATATTGCGAGCCAGCTCGTCCCCGTCGTCGTGCACGGGCTTCCGCTCGACTATTACAACTCCTACGTGCAGCGGATCGAGAGCGTGACGGTGGCCGACGTGCAGCGCGTGGCACAGCGGTACATCGATCCCTCGAAGTTCGCGGTGGTCGTCGTGGGCGACCGCAAAGCCATCGAGGCCGGCCTTCGGGCGCTGAACCTCGGCGAGCTCTCCGTTCGGGATATCACGGGGCAACCCGTTAGGCGTTAAGCGCTTGCGTTCGACCAGTCGAGGTCGCTTCTGGCGGTGCGCCATCATCCCACCGATGATGGCCGCCCGCGCGGAGGCGCAGGAGCCCACGACGCTGCCTCCGGTCGTCGTGACCGTCACGCGCGACGTGGCGCGCTCACCCCTCGATCTACCGTTCGCCATCACGCGGATATCACCCGACAGCCTGCGTCCGGGCCAGCGCAATCTCGCGGCCGATGAGACACTGATGCTGGTGCCCGGCGTCGCGGTGGCCAACCGAAACAACCCAACCCAGGATCCGCGGATCGCGATTCGCGGGTTTGGGGCACGAGCGGCCTTTGGCGTGCGCAGCGTGCGCATACTGCGCGACGGTATTCCGCTGACGCTTCCGGATGGCCAGACCCCAACGGACTATCTCGATCTGGCGTCGGTCGGGAGCATCGAAGTGATTCGTGGAAGCGCTTCGGCGCTCTACGGAAATGCGGCAGGCGGCGTCGTGGAATTTCGGTCGGCGCCGCCGCCCACCCTGCCATTCGCTCTCGATCTCCGCGCGCAGGGGGGCGATGACTGGAAGCGGTGGAGCGGTGGCTTCGGCGGTACGCTCACTCCGTTGCGCTATCAGGCGCTCGTCACTCGTACCGAGCCGGATGGCTATCGTCGTTATGCGCGACAGAGGACGACTCACGCCACGGGTCGAGTGCTACACACCCTGGGCGGCGCGGAACTGGCGTGGCAGGCCCAGGCATTCTGGATGCCGGTAGCCGAGAATCCCGGTGCGCTCACCGATGCCGAGGTGCGAGCGGATCCGCGGCAACCCGTCGCCCAGTTCGTGACGAAGCGTGCACGCAAGGAGGTGGACCAGGCGCAGCTCTCGCTGATCGCGACGCGACCGCTCGCCGAAGGCGAGGTGACGGCATCCCTGTACGCGGGAACTCGCGATCTCGACAACCCGCTGACGTTCGCGATCGTCGCGATTGACCGCGTGACTTACGGGACCTCGTTACGCGTCACCTCGCCGATGTCGCTGCTCGGAACTCGGCACCGCATCAGCGCAGGGGTCGACATTCAACGGCTCGATGACGACCGCAAGAACTTCGAGAACTGTAATGGGGTTGTCACCTCGACCGCCGCGTGCCCTCGGGCGGATACAGTCGAATACGGAGCGGTCCGGCTCGACCAGCAGGAAGTGGTCACGAGCATTGGGCCGTTCGTGCGGGATGAGATCGCCATTGGCGATCGCGTGCACCTGCACGGAGGGCTCCGCGCGGACTACGTGATCTTCGACATCGATGATCGGTTCATCGTACCGGGGCAGAATCCCGATGACTCCGGACGGAGGACGTTGCGGTCATGGAGCCCGATGGCTGGTGTCATCGCGCGCATCGGCACGCTGACTGCCGTCTATGGAAACGTGGCGACCGCCTTCGAGACGCCGACCGCCACCGAGCTCGGCAACAGGCCGGAAGGCGCCGGCGGGATCAATCACGAGCTCGACCCGCAGCTCGCCACCACGTTCGAGGTTGGAGTGAAGGGGATCGTGGCATCGCGTGCTCGCTACGACGTCGCCGGATTCCTGACCGACGTGCGTGACGAGCTCATTCCCTTCGAGGTTCCAGGTGGCGCGGGCCGTCGCTATTTCCGCAACGCAGGGCGGACGACCCGGCTGGGACTCGAGGCGGGAATCGAGGTCAACGCTGGACCGGTGGTGCTCGCATCATCCTACAACTACTCCGATTTCCGATTCGATGACTACGCGGTGACGACGGGTGCGGTGACGACGCGGTACGACGACAACAGGATCCCGGGAATTCCCCTGCATCAGCTCCAGGCCAGCACCACGTGGCGCTGGCACGGGATGTTCCTGACGGCGGAAGGCACCATGTCGAGTCGCGTGCTCGTGGACGACGCGAACAGCGCCGCCGCCGCGGGGTGGACCGTCGCGAACCTGCGGGCGGGCGGTCGCGTGCCGTTAGGCGCCGCCTCCATCGTGCCCATCGTGGGAATCCAGAACGTCTTCGACCGCCGATACGTCGGCTCGGTCGTGGTGAACGCCGCCGGGGGTCGATACTACGAGCCCGCGCCAGAGCGGACCCTGCACATTGGTCTGAGCCTCACGACGAGCCGTTAGGTTCGCTTACCCAGCGGCATCGCGCTTGACGAAGGGGCGCTTCGTTCCGCGCAATGGGCCGCCGCTGCCCGGACGCCAGAGCGCGATGCGCTCGATCTCGCGAGCCAGCGCGATGTCCTTGTCGGTAATCCCACCGGCACTGTGCGTCGACAAACGCACCGCGACCTTCGCCCACGACACTTCGAGATCGGGGTGATGATCGGCGGCCTCGGCGACGAATCCGATCGCGTTCACCAGCATGAGGGTGGTTCCCCACCCCTCCGTCTCATAGGTTCGGCGAATGGTGCCGCCCTCGGCGCGCCATGAGGGCAAGTCGGCCAGAGCGCGCGAGGCTTCCTGGTCCGTGAAGGTGCGTTCCGCCATCTTCAGTTCCTCCGTCCCGGTGAGGGTTTCGGATTGTCGGCGACGGGCGACTCACGATATGTCGCCGATTGCCCGAAGTTTTCCTCGACCTCGAGCTCCAGCGCCGTCAGCGATGTCACGCCAAGCTCCCGTAAGGCATCGCGCAGCCGGCCGGCGAGGTGTTGCGCGAGCATCTCCACGGTGGTGTTCGGAATGTCGAGCAGCGCGCAATCCTCAACGGGAAAGACATACTTCGGCTTTCCCTCGTAGGCGACCGTCACCGATCCGTCGCGCTCGCGAACATCGAGCTTCGGGTTGCGCAACGGCAGGAGCATCTTGTGGTCGATCTCATCGCAGAGACGGCGCATGATGCGCTTGAGCTCGGAGAAATCGACGACGTACCAGCTTTCCTCGTCGAGTGCCCCCTCGAGGGCGACGGCGACGCGGTAATTATGACCGTGAAGCGGCTCGCAGCGATGCCCCGCGAACGTGATGAAGTGCGCGGAGGCAAAAACGAGATAGTCCTTCGTGACGGAGACCTTGAAGGTCGGCATGGTGACACGAACGCGGAATACGGAATACGGAACGCGGATTGGCAAATGAAAGCTCGAATGCGAACAGAGTGCAAAAAGGGGTGGCGTTCTCAATCAACGCTCCGCATTCCGCATTCCGCATTCGCCCTTCACAATGTCGCCATTTGTCCATGCAGGGCAAGCCGAGCGGGGTTCCAAGACACGACTGTCAGTGATTACTTAAGGCATGCGCATTCCCATCGAGACATTTCGCCTCGACAACGGTCTGTTCGTCACGCTCTCCGAGGATCACACGGCTCCGATCGTCGCCGTGAACCTCTGGTACCACGTGGGATCGGCCAACGAGCGGCCGGGTCGTACCGGGTTCGCTCACCTCTTCGAGCATATGCTCTTTCAAGGTTCGGCGCACGTCGCGGCAAACGAGCACTTCGAGCTCGTACAGCGCGCCGGCGGGACCTTGAACGGGTCGACCTGGCTCGACCGCACCAACTATTTCGAGACGCTTCCGTCGAACCAGCTCGAGCTCGCGCTCTGGCTCGAGGCGGACCGCATGGGTGCGCTGCTGCCGGCGATGACGCAGGAAAAGCTCGACACGCAGCGCGATGTGGTGAAGAACGAGCGCCGATGGTCGGTCGACAATCAGCCATATGGCACCTGGTGGGAGCGGTTGCCCGCGCTCGCCTATCCTCCCAGCCACCCGTTTCACCATTCGCTGATCGGCTCCATGGAGGATTTGACGGCTGCGAGCCTCGAGGATGTCGAACACTTCTTCGCGACATACTACACGCCGGATAACGCGGTGCTGTCGATCGCGGGTGACTTCGACCCCGCAGAGACACGCGAGCTCGTCAGGCGGCACTTCGGCGCGATCCCACCAGGCGCAGGGAAACCACCACTTCCCGATATGTCGCTGCCAGGACGTTTTGGAACCTGGTCGCGCGCGACGGTTCCCGACGCTGTCATGCTCCCGCGGCTCTTTCTCGCGTTCCGCTCTCCGGTTTTTGGAAGCAAGGAGTATTATGCGGCCAGCGTCGCGGCAGCCATCCTTGGACTGGGCAAAGGGAGCCGTCTGCAGCGAATCCTCATGCGTGACCGTGAGGTAGCGAGCGAAGCAACCGCGTTCACGTTCGACCTCTCGAAAGGCGCGGACCTGCTCGTGCTCGACGTCACTGCGCGCCCCGAGATCGCCGGTGAAACGCTCGAAGGAGCCGTCGCGGATGTGGTCGAGGCGATGCGTCGGGGAGGCGTGACAGCAGACGAGGTAGGGCGGGCGCTCGCGCTCATCGAGACGGCGTTCGTCACGTCGATGCAGTCGGCCGGCGAGCGGGCGGACAAGCTCTCGATGTTCGCGACCTACTTCGGCGATCCGTCGCTGGTCAACGAGCAGGTGAACCGCTACCACGCCGTTACCGCCGGGCAGGTGACCGACTTCGTGCGCGAACGGATGGGCGAGGACAACAGGGCGTCGCTCATGTACGTGCCAGGGGCCGCGCCCCGAGCGCTCGAGGTTGACGCGCGCACGAGCGTGGAGGTCGGCTCCTGACAAGAACAACCGCATCTCCCGCGCGCGGCCCGGCTGCCCGTCCCGCTCCAGGACCACCTCGGCCGTACCACTTCCCGCACGTCGAGCGCGCGACGCTCGACAACGGGTTGTCGCTTCTCATCGTGCCAGTTTCGAAGCTGCCGGTGGTGACGGTGTCATTCGTGAGCGACGCAGGTGCCGTCGCCGAGCCGCCCGGACTTGACGGAGTAGCGAGGCTCACCGCGCGCGGGCTACTCGAAGGAACCACCGCGCGAAACGGAGACGCGCTCACCGAGAGTCTCGAGCGACTCGGCGCATCAATGGAAGCCGATGCAGAGTGGGACAGCGGTATTCTCGCGACGACCGTGCTCTCCTCACGGTTGTCGGACGCGATGGCACTGGTGGCCGAGGTCATTCGGGAGCCGGGGTTCCCCGAGCGAGAGCTCGAACGACTGAAGGCCGAGCGGCTCGCGGAGATTCTACAACGCCGCGCGGAGCCGCGCGGTCTCGCCGATGAGATGTTCGCCCGCTTCCTCTACACGAGCGATTCACGATACGCGTTGCCGGATGCCGGGACGGAGAGCTCGGTCGCGGCGATCGCACGCGCGGATGTAGCGGGATTTCACTCGGCGCGCTATCGCCCGGGCAGCACCACGGCGATCATCGTCGGGGACGTGACGATCGACGACGCCTTACGAGTGATGCGGACACGCTTCGAGTCGTGGCGATCGCAGCGCGCGGAGGCAGTGGAGGCGGATGATCGTCCCGCGCGCAGAACGCGCGCGATCCATCTCGTCGAGAAGGCGGACGCACCCCAGTCGGAGCTGCGCATTGGACATGTCGGGCTTCCGCGAACGCACCCCGACTATTTCGCCGCGCTGGTAATGAACATGCTCCTCGGCGGGCTGTTCTCGTCGCGCATCAATCTCAATCTTCGCGAGGCACACGGCTACACGTACGGCGCCTTCTCATCGTTCGACTGGCGACGTCAGGCGGGACCGTTCATGGTCGCGAGCGCGGTGCGAAGCGACGTGACCGCCGCCGCGGCCGCCGAGGTGCTGAAGGAGATCGAGCGGATGCGCTCGGAGAAGGTGAGCACCGAGGAGCTGTCACTGGCGACGAGCTATCTCGAGGGTGTGTTCCCGATTCGGTACGAAACGACGGCAGCCATCGCCCGTGCGCTCAGTGCCATGGTCGTGTACGGTCTCCCTGCCGACTATTTCGATACCTATCGCGATCGTGTGCACGCAGTGTCCGCGTCGGACGTCCTCCGTGCCGCACGGGACTTCCTCCACCCGGAGGAGCTGCAACTCGTCGCCGTTGGTGACCCGGCCGTGATACGAGGGCCGCTCGCCGCGATAGACCTCGGCCCGCTTCAGACCTACGACGCGACCGGAAACTCCAAGAGCTAAGGACCGTGTGACTTCCACGAGGAGCCGAGGGTGATTAACCCAGGCGCATTGGAGAGCCGTCGGATCTACACGGGAAGGGTGCTCAACCTCGATGTAGACCGGGTCCGTTTCCCGGACGGATCGGTGGGCGAGCTGGAGATGATTCGGCACTCCGGGGCGAGCGCGGTGGTGCCCTTCCTGTCCGACCCAGCTGGTGAAGATCCGCAGTTGTTGCTCATCAAGCAGTATCGGTATGCGGCCAACGGCTTTTTGTACGAGCTGCCAGCTGGCCGCCTCGATCCAGGGGAAGATCCCGCCGACTGTGCCCGGCGCGAGCTTCAGGAGGAGACGGGGTGCACGGCGGACCGGATGGAGTACCTGTACACCATGTACACGACGCCAGGCTTTACCGATGAGCGGATCCACCTCTTCATGGCGGCTGGTCTGACGCATGGCGAGACGAGCCACGAGACTGACGAGTTCCTGACGGTCGAGCCCGTGCCCCTTTCGCGGGCGCTGGAGATGATTAGAGACGGGGCGATTCAGGACGCCAAGACGGCGCTGGGGATTCTATACGCGGCTGGGTTTCGCGCGGGGCGCTGACAGAGCGGATCCAGAAATAGCCAGGCGACGTAAGTACTCCTGGAGATGTCAAAGGGAGGAACTGTCACGATTGGTTGTCACGGGAAGTGGACAGTTCGGCATCTATTCGCTATATTGGGTAACAGCTGTTCACCCACCTAAGTTGTTGATTTAAACAACATTGCACGGCCATACGCCACGGAGCGCGATGCGGCATGGCCCCTGCTTTTCCTCAGCAACGTCTCACACGAGGAGAATCAACGACCCGATTTTGTCTCGTCGAAGAAGTCACCCTTTTCGCTGTCGAGGGACCGACCAATGGCTGAAGTCGCGCTGAAGCACACTGTGCCGGCGCGGGGTGTAACCGTTCGAGAACGGCTGCACTCCATGGATGATGCGGGGGTGGTTGGGGCGTTTCTGGGCGGGGAGGAGCGCGCGTTCCAGGAGCTCGTCGAGCGCTACCAGACCCGTCTCCTGAACTTCGTGTTCCGCACCATCGGCGACCGGGAAAGGGCTGAGGATCTCGTGCAGGAGGTCTTCATCCGAGTGTACCGCCACCTGCACCGTTTCGACCAGTCGAAGAAGTTTTCGACCTGGATCTACACGATCGCGTCGAATCTGGCGAAGAACGAGCTGCGGAATCGGTCGCGGAATCCGCTTGTCCTTTTTCAAGCCATTCGGCGACCGTGGCAGGAGGACGATCGTCCTCTGCAGTTCGAAGATTCGACCGCACGGCCGGACGACATGTACCGGAAGCGTCACCTGCGTGAGCTCGTCGAGTCGTCGGTCGCTCAGCTGCCGGAGCACCACCGACAGGTGTTCGTACTGCGTGAGCTCGAGGGGAAATCGTACGAGGAAATCGCGGAGATTACGGGGTGTAATCTCGGGACGGTGAAGAGTCGGTTGAATCGCGCACGGAATTCGTTCGCGGCGATCATCGAGCCTGGGCTAGAGTAGAAACAACGCGCTCACAGGTCGCAGGCAGGAACCCCCGGAAAGCCCGATTGGCTCTCCGGGGGTTCCTGCTTTGTGGTGACAGGCGGTCAAGGCGCAGGCGGTCCGAACCAGGTGGTCAGCGCGTCGGCGAGTCGTGGCTCGGTCAGGCCTCCGACCCAGACCACGTATCCGTCGGGCCGGACCAGAACAGCGGCGGGAGCACTGACCGTCCCGACCACGGGAAGCTCCCACGCACCACCGTACTTCGCGTCTATCAACTGAACGCGATTCCCCCACGGAGTGATGTCAAAGCCGCCAGGCTCACCCAGGCTGAGCAGCAGCGGACGGGCATCGTGCAGCAGTGTGAAGACGCGCCGTGCTCCGTCGTGGGTGACCAGGTCGAGGTCGGGCATGCGGCGTCCGAGCAGCGGGTGACCCTCGCCGAGGTCGTAACGGATGTCGAGGCCGGACATCATCGCGGCGAACCGTCTGCGCGGCTCGTACATGCCGAGGAGCTCCGTCATAACCTCGTGCAGGGCACTGGTGCGGTCGTCGGTGCGGAGGAGCGCGACCTGCGCCATCGTGTTGCGCAGCAGGCGCGCGGCGACCGGGTGGCGCTCGGCATGGTAGGAATCGAGGAGACTGTCCGACGAAATTCCCTTGACTACCTGCGCGAGCTTCCACCCGAGATTCACCGCGTCCTGCACGCCGATGTTGAGCCCCTGCCCACCAACGGGGGAGTGCACGTGTGCGGCATCGCCGGCCAGCAACACCCGTCTGTCGCGGTACGCGGCGGCCTGCCGAGTTGTATCGGTGAACCGGGAGATCCAGGTGGGACTGTGGACGCCGTAATCAGTCCCGTAGACCCTGACCAGCGCCTCGCTGAGATCGCGCAGGGTGGGTTCGGTCGCGGGTCCGACGTTAGGCTCCGTCACCATGACGCGGACTGTACCGGTGTCCTTGTAGACCACCTGTCCATCGCGTATCTCGTACTCCACCCGACCGATTCCATGGATGCCGGTCGCATCCCGGCGCATGCCCAACTCAGGCGTCTCGGCCATCTCGACCTCGGCGATGAGACTGCTCGTGGTCGCGTCCCACCCGGGGAACTCGATGCCGGCTGCCTTGCGGATGAGGCTGCGTCCTCCGTCGCACCCCACGAGATAGTCCCCGCGCAGCGACCGGCCGTCGGATAGCCGGACGTCGACGCTGCTGTCGTCCTGCGCGAAACCGGTGACGTGGCTGCCGTAGAGGATGGGCACCCTCAACTCCTGGACCCAGTCAGCGAGGATGCGCTCGATGTGGTTCTGCCACAGCCCGAGCCCGTAGTTGTGCCGCGTGGGAAAATCGCTGATGTCCAGGCGGATGTGGCCAAATCCCGCGACCTGAGCCACCTGGCCTTTCGACAGGAACCGATCGGCTATTCCGCGCTGATCCAGGATCTCGATCGTGCGCGAGTGCAAACCGCCCGCGCGCGAGCCCGCGAGGTCCTGGCTGGCCCTTCGCTCGACCACGATGATGTCGACGCCCGCCAACGCCAGCTCGCCCGCCAGCATCAGCCCTGTTGGACCTCCGCCGGCAATCACCACCGCATGCTCGGTCATCGCTAGCCTCTCCTCGGCACTACCAGCACACGCATTTCGCGCCTCCAGTTTGTGTAGTTCTGGGTTTTCGGCCGGCGACTATGCAGGACGACCCGGGTCTTGCCGCAAGCCCCTGGGTGCGAGATACTTTGATAGTGGCAAAGGGGCTCTCCTCCCGCGCATGCAGTTGGCGAACGAGGAGCGTTTGGCCCCCTTCAGCGAAGCCGGCTCGAGTATCGTCGAGCGCCGCCAAACGCCACCGCCCCTGCCGCGCAGCGTCTAGTGTTCAGGGCAGGCCCGAGAGTAGCTTCTTGCCGGAACTCACCCTGCTTCAACGGGTACCTCCAGCAGCCTGAAGCACCCGGACCACAGCCCAACGCCATGCATTGCAGGGAATTTCGTGAGCGTCACCTCCAGTTCGTCGATGGCACCATGTCCGCCGCGGACATGGTGGCGATGCAGCGTCACCTGACTGAGTGTTCCGAGTGTGCGAGACACGACACGGCGTTGCGCCGCGGGCTCCTCGTGTTCCGCAACCTCGCGCCGGTTCAACCGTCCGCGGAATTCGCGAAGCGTTTGCAGGCGCGCCTGAGGGCGCTGGGTCGACCCGAACAGGGAGAGCTGTTTCGTGCGCCAGGAATGGCAGCCTTCGTGGCGGCCGCTGGCGTGATCGCGCTCGGATTTGTCGCCGCATCGATGCTGCACTGGACCGAGATACGGCGTGATCTCGTGCTCGAGCCGGTGGTCGCCACGGCGCCCGAGATGCAGCCGCCACTCGTCGATTATCCCTTTGTCGCAGCGTCATCCACCGGGATTCCAATGTGGCCGGCGGCGGTCCTCGCCGAGCAGGCGACGCTGCACTTCGTGAACGCGGAAGCACATTTCGCGACACTGTCGCGCTGAGATCACGGCGTAGCTTGACCGGTCGCGATCCCCTGGCATACTTGCCGGGGGATTTTTGTTGACGGCAAAGATGTCAGAATTCAGATAACAGATTTCAGATGTCCGGAACCCCACCTGTATCTTCGTCGTCCAACGTCTCTCGTCGAGACGCGTTAAAGGCGCTCGGCGCGTTAGCGGCGCTCGGGGTCGACGCGAAATCGGCTTCGGCCCTGCAGCCTGGACGCGCGGCGCCGAACATCGTCTTCATCATGACGGACGATCAACGGCACGACGCTCTGAGCTCGGCCGGCAACACGATTCTCAAGACGCCGAACATCGATCGACTGGCCACCGAAGGCGTTCGATTCGCCGATGCGTTCGTTACGAATGCGCTGTGCGCACCGAGCCGGGCGACGGTCCTCACCGGCCTGTACTCGCATGCGCACGGTGTAATCACGAATGGCGGAGGGCCGCAATACTACAACCAGCCGGGGTTACCGGCCGAGCAGGTCACGTTCGTCGATCTCCTTCGTGAGGCGGGGTACCTCACGGCGTTGATCGGCAAATGGCATCTACGCTCGGATCCTCGCGGTTTCGACCGATGGGTCGTGTTCCCCGGTCAGGGCGCCTACCACGATCCCGAGATGATCGCCAACGGTGTGCGCCTCAAGCTTCGCGGCCACGCCGATGACGTCGTCGGTGACCAGGGGCTGCTCTTTCTGCGCGACCGTCCGCGTGACCGCCCCTTCTGTCTCCTCTATCAATTCAAGTCGCCGCACCGCTCGTGGATGCCGGCCGAGCGCTTCGCGCGCATGTACGAGGACATCGAGATCCCGCTTCCGCGGACATTCGAGGACAAGCTCGCCGGCCGCCCGGAGGCGCTGCGCCGTGCCGAGATGGCGATCGCCGACATGCCCGACTTTCGCGATCGCGGCGTCGACCCGTCGCTTCCGGTCGAGGAGCGAAAGCGGCTGAACCTGCAGCATCTGGTGAAGAACTACTATCGCGTGCTGCTGTCGGTCGATGAGAACGTTGGTCGGCTGCTCGATGCGCTCGATCGTGAAGGACTCGCCGAAAACACGATCGTCGTCTACACCTCTGACAACGGATTCTTCCTCGGCGAACACGGGCTGTTCGACAAGCGCCTGATGTACGAGCCATCGATCCGCGTTCCGATGCTCGTCCGCTTTCCCGCGCGTGCGCGCAAGGGGATCGTTGATCGCGAGCACATGGTGCTCAACACCGACGTCGCGCCGACGCTGCTCGAGCTGGCGGGAGTTCCCGTCCCGGGGTGGATGCACGGACGCAGCATGGTGCCGCTCCTCACCGGGCAGCCTAACGCTCCGTGGCGCGACGCGTTCCTCTACGAATACTACGAGTATCCGGCCGAGCACTGCGCGCGAAAGCACCGCGGTGTGCGGACCGCGCGATGGAAGCTCATCCATTTCTGGGAGCATCCCGAGGAATGGGAGCTCTACGACCTCGCGAACGATCCCGATGAGGTCAACAACCTCGCGGGGCGACGCGAGCATGCGCGAACGATCAGGGAGCTTCGCGCTCGAATGGAATCACTCCGTGCCGAAGTGGACGATGAGGATCCTCCGGGTCCGCGTCCGATCGCCGCTCCGTGCGGCAACGGCGTGAACACGGGGTACGGCCCGCCTTAGCGCTATATTGTCCGGATGCCTGCCCCCGATGCCGAGAAGGCGTTGCGCAACGCGATTCGCGCGCGCGGCCCTTTCGAGCCCGTGTACTACCTTCATGGCGCTGATGACTACCTGAAGGAAGACGCACTTCGCGACTTGATCGCGAGCGCGGTGGACCCGGCTACGCGGGATTTCAACCTCGACGTGCGAGCTGCGTCGGAGCTCGATGCCGAAACGCTCGGCTCCCTGCTTGGAACGCCGCCGATGATGGCCGATCGGCGGGTCGTCGTCCTGCGTGATGTGCACGCCATCAAGAAGGACACACGCGGGGCGCTCGAGCGGTACCTCGCCCGTCCTGTGTCCGACGTGTTACTGGTGATGGTCGCACCCGCCCCGGCGGCTGATACGAAGACAGGCGACGACGCGGAGATCCGGGCTCGGTCGTTCCCGGTCGAGTTCGCGCCGCTCACCGGAGATCGACTGCCCAAGTGGGTTGCTCACCACACGAGCAGCGAACACGGCACGACGATCACTCCCGAGGCGTGCGCAATGCTGATCGGGGCGGTGGGCAACGACTTGCCTGCCCTGGCCGCCGAGATCGACAAGCTGGTGAGCTACACGTCGGGTGGCGAGATCGGTGAAGACGCGGTTGCTTCCGTGGTGGGCGTGCGGCGCGGGGAAACGCTGGGAGACCTGCTGGATCACGTGGCCCGCCGGGATGCAGCCGCCGCGCTGGCCATTCTCCCCCAGATCATGGAGCAGCCCAAGCTCACCGGTGTTCAGGTGGTAATGGCGATGACGGCACAGATGCTGGGACTGGGATACGGCGCGGCACTTCGCGCCGAGCGGGGAACATCCGGGCGTGCGTTGGAGTCCGAATACTGGGACTTTCTCAAGGCAGCCGGGAGCGTGATGGCCGGGCGTCCGTGGGGTGACGCCGTGAGGTCATGGGCGCGTCACGTCGAGCGCTGGGATACACGCGCCGTGGATCGCGCCCTCGCACAACTGTATGATGCGGACATTGCCCTGAAGGACACGCGCGTCTCGTCGGAGGATCGCGTCATCGCCACGGCCATTCTCTCCATTTGCTCATCCGATGGCCGATCGGCCTAACCAGACTCACCGAATGCGTCACATGCGCTCGCTACTGCTATTGCCAGGTTGTTTGCTCCTCATGCCGCTCGCGTCGATCGCGGCACAGTCCGACGCCACCGAAACCGACACCACTTTCCTGGCTGCGCAGCGACTGGTGGTCGAGGGGAAGGGCGCCGAGGGGCGCGCCATCATCGCGCGCGAGCTGGCGGCGGCGCCAGAAGGCTCACCGCGCTACGTGGAGGCGCTCTATTGGCGAGCGGCGCTGGCAGCGACCGCGGCCGACGCCGAGCGCGACTACAAGCGCATCATCATCGAGTTCCCGCTGTCGAAGCGTTCCGAGAGCGCGCTCGTCGGGCTCGCGCAGCTCGAGCTGGCCCGCGGCGACCGGAGGCAAGCGATGCAGCATCTCGAGCGCGTCGTCCGCGAGCATCCCACGGGCCCCTCGCGCGCACGCGCAAGCTTCTGGATGGCACGGGTGCACTTCGATGAGGGCAACTTCCCGCGGGCGTGCGCGCGACTCGAGGATTCGCGTCGTCATACGCCGACCGAGGCGGTGGAGATGCGAAATCAGCTCGACTACTACGCGCAGCGGTGCGAAGGGGTCGACACGACCGTCGTCGTTCGGGCGCCGGCAGCGGAATCGACACGCGCAATGCCGGTGCGACCCGGTGCAGTCGCGACTCAACCTCCCGTCCGCGCGCGGAGCGCCGGTGCATACACGGTGCAGGTTGGCGCCTTTGCCAAGCGCGCTGATGCCGACGCGAAGCAGCGACGGATGCGCGCGCAGGGGCAGGCGGCCCGTGTCGTCCGAGTGGGCGCGCTGTGGCGGGTGCGGGTCGGGCGTTATGCATCGCGCGAGGACGCGGCCAGGGCCGTGCGCGCGCTCAAGGCGAAGAGAATCGATGCGTTCGTAACGGAGGCCGAATCGCCGTGACCCCGCGAGAGGCGGCAACGCCCCTCATGGAGCAATACCGGGAGATCAAGGCGCGCCATCAGGACGCGATCCTTTTCTTCCGGATGGGTGATTTCTACGAGATGTTCTACGAGGACGCCGAAACCGCTTCGCGCGTTCTCGGCCTCACGTTGACCGCCCGTCACAACGGCGGGGCGTCGGATGTGCCGCTCGCCGGTGTCCCGGTGAAGGCAGTCAACGAATACCTGCGACGACTCGTCAAGCAGGGTTACCGGGTCGCGATCTGCGAGCAGGTGGAGGATCCGCGCGCGGCAAAGGGGATCGTCCGGCGCGAAGTCATCGAGACGATCACCCCCGGGGCCGCGTTCGCCGATGATCTCCTCGATGGGGCGCGCAACAACTATCTGTGCGCGATGATCGTGGAGAAGGGTTTCGCCGGTCTCGCGGCCGCCGATGTCTCCACGGGTGAGCTGCGGCTGACGATCGTTCCGGTCGGCGATCTGGATGCGGTGCTCGCGCGGCTCGCTCCCACGGAGATGGTCTTGCCGAAAGGGGCGCGAGTGCCGGTGGCGGTCCGCGGCGGGTCGGGTGACGAGGATGCCCTCATCACCGAACGTGAGCCCTGGGAATTCGACGCGGCGCTCGCTCGGCCGGAGCTGGCAAAACAGTTCGGTGTTCAGTCGCTGGATGGCCTGGGCATAGGACAGGACGACGAGCTTGCCGTGGCGGCGGCAGGAGCGCTGCTGCGCTATCTCCGCGACCTCCAGCCAGGTGGCGTCCCGCATCTCGCCCGTCCGGTTGTCGAGCGCACCGGCTCGACGATGCCGGTCGACGAGATGACGCGCCGCAACCTCGAGCTCGTAGAGTCAATGCGCGGCGGCGGCATCGCCGGTACCCTTCTCGGGGTGATCGACCGGACGGTCACGCCGATGGGGGCGCGCCTCCTTCGTCAGTGGGTGCTGACGCCGCTCGTCGACCGTCACGCGATCGACGAGCGGCTCGACGCGGTCGCCGCGCTGACGGACGATCTCATCACGCGACAGGCGCTTCGCGAGGCGCTCGATGGTGTGCGCGACATCGAGCGGCTGGCGGGAAAGACCGCCGCTGGACGTGCGACGCCGCGCGAAGTCGGTGCCCTGGGGATCTCGTTAGGCCGGCTGCCGGCGGTCGAGGCGGCGCTCCAGCGCACCGGTCCGCGCGGGGTGCTGCGCGACCTCCTCGCGCGCTGGGACGCGTGCGCCGATCTCGCGAGCGATGTGGCGAGCACCCTCGTCGAACGCCCGCCGGCCGCGATCGGTGATGAGCCCGCTGTCCGGACCGGGGTCGACAGCGAGCTGGATGCGCTGCGTGCGATCCGAGACGGCGGGCGCGATGGCATAGCGAGCATCCAGTCGCGAGAGCGCGAGCGTACCGGGATTACCTCGCTGAAGGTCGGCTACAACAAGGTGTTCGGCTACTACATCGAGGTGACGAACGCGAACACGCGACTGGTGCCGGATGACTACCAGCGCCGACAAACGCTCGCCGGTGCGGAGCGCTACGTCACACCCGAGCTGAAGGAGTTCGAGGAGAAGGTACTCACCGCGTCGGATCGAATCGAAACTCGCGAGCGAGAGTTGTTCGAAGGGCTACGAGCACGGGTGGGTGCACAGATTGCCCGCCTCCAGTGCGCAGCGACGATCGTGGCGCAACTCGATGTGCTGGCCGCGCTGGCCGAGGTCGCGGAGCGCGAGGGGTATACGCGTCCGGAGATGACGGAGGAGTTTGCGCTCGAGATCGTGGGTGGCAGGCATCCCGTCGTCGAGCGGATGATGCCGCGCGACAAGTTCATTCCGAACGATGTGACGCTGACGGAGGATGCGCGCCTCATCGTGCTCACCGGCCCCAACATGGCCGGAAAGTCCACCATCCTGCGCCAGGCGGGGCTGATCGTGTTGCTCGCGCAGGTGGGGAGCTTCGTCCCGGCGCAGCGTGCGCGGATCGGCGTCGTCGACCGCGTGTTCACGCGTGTGGGCGCGAGCGACAACCTGGTGCGCGGGCAGTCGACCTTCATGGTCGAGATGGCCGAGACGAGCGCGATCCTGCACACCGCCACGCGACGAAGCCTGGTGCTGCTCGATGAGATTGGGCGCGGAACGTCAACGTATGACGGCGTGTCGATCGCGTGGGCGGTGAGCGAGCATCTGCACGAGGCGGTGCGGTGCAAGACCATCTTCGCCACGCACTATCACGAGCTGACGCAGCTCGCCGATGAGTTGGAAGCCGTTCGCAACTTCACGGTCGAAGTGCGCGAGATCGGTGACGAGGTGCTGTTTCTGCACCGCCTTCGTCCCGGCGGCGCTGATCGCTCGTATGGCATCGAGGTGGGCCGCCTCGCCGGACTGCCGCCGGCGGTGCTCGCGCGGGCACGGACGATTCTCTCGCGACTCGAGGGCGGGCACCTGGTCGCGTCGGGCGCATCCGATGATCGACCGAGGAGATCGGACGAGCAGCTCGGCCTATTTCAGCCCGGCGTGTCGCATCCCGTGCTCGATCGACTCAAAGCGATCGATCCGAATGCGGTGACGCCGCTCGAGGCGCTACATCTGCTGGCGGAGCTGAAGAACGCGGAAGGCGGAGTCCGGAATGCGGAATGAGGAAGAAGGACCGAGGAATTCCTTGAAAGACGGGCGATTCCTCGGTCCTTCCTCCTCATTGCTCGTTCGACTCACTGACACGTCAACTTCCCCGTCTCGAGATTGCGCACGCAGCTCAGGGTGCCGCGCGAGCTGCTCACGATCTCCACCGGCACGATTGCCGTTCCGTTGAAGGTGGTCGTCTCGCGCCACCGTTCCGTGCGCGTCTCCCCGTTGCGCGTGGCCGTCACCGCGTGGCCGCGAACCGTCTGGCCGGAAAGCGGCCAGGGGCGAACCCGCGTGGTCGGATCCATCTGCCTGACGACGGGGATGACGACCGCGATGGTCCGATTCGCGAACTCGATGACCGAGTGCGCCGGTCCCTGGTCGGTGACGACGTCGATCTCGCGTCGGCCGATTTCCCGCCCGTCGAAAGTGCGGGAGGTCTCTTCACCGAGCAGACCGCTGATGGTCATCTCTCCGGCACTGCGGATCTGAATGGTCGCGTCGTCACGGAGGAGCGTTCCGTTCACGGCGTTGCGAGTGTTCGTCGCCGCGGTGAGGTTCGCGTCGAAGCGGCGCATCGGCTCACCGTTCTCATCCAGATAGGCGAAGGAGCGGTGGAAGGTCAGCCCGTTTCGAACGATCGGCGCGCACACCCAGCGCCCCTCGGTCTCATTGTATCGACAGGGCTGGCTCAGCGTTCCCATTGGGGCCGCGCCCGTCTCGCGGTCGGTGTTGGTTCCCGGGAGGGCGAGTCCCTCGGCGAGGGCGAGCGCCTCGGCGGTCGCATCGACTTCGTCGGTCAATGCCTGTGGACCGGTCGTCTCATCGGCGCACGCGGCCAAGACTCCAAGCAGGATGAGCGGGAGAAAAACCGATAGCGACTTGCGCATGGTGCCGTCCTGGTAGTGAAGACGCCTGAGTAGACGAGCCGCCGGAGACCGCGTTAAGACCGGCGGCTCGACCCTCATGTTATGGCTCGTGGCGCCAAGGTGGCAATCCCGGCGTCAGTTCGTGCCGGGTTTTCCTCGGGCGATCAACTGGGCGAGGGCGGCGGCAATCCAGGCGAGGACCGCGGGAAAAGCGAGTGTCATCAGGATCAGGAGCAGGCCGGAGATCCCCATGGCGCCACCGGCGGTGCGCGAGAACGACCAGACCGACCCCTCGGTCGCGCTCCACGCCAACAGCGCTCCCCACGCGAGGGCGCCCGCCACCGCCGCGGCCGCCGCTTGACGCGGCACGTGACGCGCGAGGACGCCCGAGACGGCGGCGAAGAGGGGGACGGCCCACCAGCCCAGGATCCACGTGCCGATCGCGAAGGAGAGCGCGAGGAGCACGACGCGCAGGAGGAATCTCATTGCGCCCCTCGGGTGAGCGTCAGACGAGCGGCGACGCGGTTCGCGGGAAGCTCGGCTTCGGTGTGCGGAACGAGCGCGGAGTCGAGGACGCCCGCGGACCACCGATCGACCCGATCCGCATAACGAGTCGAGGCGGGGTTCCCCGACTGACCACCCGGGTAGATCGTCCAGGCGCGGATGTCGCGTCCCAGCTCGACGACCATCCGCCAGCTCGGCCCAAACCGCCCCTCACCCGATGAGGGGGCGAGCGTCGATGGACCACCCTGCACCGCCACGTCGAGGCGCGAGAGCGGCTCGAGGCGCAGCAGATGATAGATGCTCGCGTGGTGGACCCGATCCCATCGCCAGCCACCCGAGGCGGGATCGCCATGCCGCTCGCGCGTTCGACCGTACCCCTCCCGCATTGCCTCGGCGAGGATGTCGTCGCGACGCTCGACCATGTCCGACGTGGCGCGAGCATCCCACCACGGACTGGACGGATCCTGCAGCAGCAGGATGAGCATTTGGTCGGCTGGAGTATCGACCCGCGGCGGAGCGGTGTGTGCGCGGAGGCGGCGCCGGCCCTCATTTCGCAAGACCGGGCGCGACGGCCGCGCCAGCTCATCCCAGACATGATCCTGAAGCGAGCTCATCATCGCCTCGAAGAGTACCGCGCGCTCGCTCGCCTTCGTGTATCGTCGGTCCCATTCGGCGAGCAGACGCGCCGCCGTGTCGAGCAGCGCATCGCTTCGCCCAGCCGCGCGGCGTGCAGCGGCAGCCGTGAGAAAGGCAGGAACGAACGCATCGGCGCGCGCGCTGCCAGGATCGGTCTGGTACTGTCGCATGGCGTCGGGCGTCACGCTGGAATCGGCGCGGAGAAGCGAGTTGATTCGCATTGCGCGCCACGGCGAGTACCAATGTGCCCCGAAGTACGTCGAGTCCTGTCGCGGATCGAATGGCTGCTGGTTGGCGGACGCGAGAAAACCCTGCGGGGGGCTGATCGCGAACGGGTATCGTGAGACGGGCAGCGTTCCACGCCAATCGTTGGCCTTCGATGACCCGTCCTGCAAACGATCACCCCGGGCGCCGGGCGCGCGAATCGGATATCGACCGGTCGAGCGAATCGCGATTACGCCGGACCGATCGGCGACGATTCCGTTCTGCGCGGGGACGGCAAACATCGTCATCGCATCGAGCCACTCGGTGACGGACCGGCTCCGCACCGCACGGGCCAGCGCCTCGCTCTCGTTCGTCGTATCGTGCGCGGTCCAGCGGATCGACAGCCACAGCTGCCCTTCACGGATGAGCGGCCCGCGATGCGTATAGAACATGGTGTCGACGGCGATGACATTGCCGGCCTTGTCGCGATAGGTCTCGGGGCGCCCCTCGAGCGGCCTCCACATCCCATCGAGACGATACCGCGTGGGGCGCCGCGGGTCGTCGATCACCTCGACGAAATAATCGAGCACGTCGGACTCGACGTTCGTGAACGACCACGCGACGTCGCGATTGAATCCAATGATGATGCCGGGGGATCCAGGAATGGTGACGCCATAGACATCGAGCTGCCCCGGGACCACGAGGTGCGCCTCGTACCAAATCGATGGCAGCGTGAGCTCCAGGTGCGGATCGCCGGCGAGAAGCGCGCGTCCGTTGCGCGTGCGGCGCGGCGCGACCGCCCAGTTGTTGCTGCCGATGGCGTCGGTCGGCGGATCGATCCCGCCAGTCGCCAGGCGAAGCCGATCGCGAAGGTGATCGAGCTCGCTGACGACCTTCGCCTCGCGAGCGTCAGGATATCGCGGCGGAGGCAGCGTCGCGATGTCGACTCGCGGTTCGCGGCGACCGTTGGGGACGATCGGCTCCTGTATGGGACTGTTGCGAGGGAACAGCGCATCGGTCGCCTCGCGTCCAACCAGCGCCTCGACCTGGCGCATGCGCAGCTCGTGATCGTCGTACGCGAGCGTCCATGCCATGCGATTGAGCAGATGGATGGACTGCACCGGCTCCCACGGCGAGGGGCGCACGCCGAGCAGGTGATACTCGATAGGCACGTCCTCCGGACCCATCGAGCCGATCCACGCGTTGACGCCTTCGGCATAGGCCTTCATGGCCTGCCATGCCGCTCCGGCGGTATCGATGGCGGCGAGCTTTCGCTCGGCGGCCCACGGCAACCCGAGTCCTCGCTGTGCACGATCGACCTCGAGCGCGCGGGCACCGGCGATTTCCGTGAGCCGGCCGGCGGCGGCGCGCGTGGCGAGCTCGAGCTGGAAGAGCCGGTCGCGAGCGACGACGTAACCCAGGGCGCGCACGGCGTCGGTGACCGACGTAGCGAAGATGTGCGGGACGCCGCGGTCATCGTATACGACGCGGACGTCGGCACCTAACGACGGCACACGGCCGACGTCGCGGCCGGTGAGCGACGCGCCACGCGCGACGGCCCAGACGCCGTGAACGGGGTCGAGGAACGGGCCAACAGGGGGCGCGGGCGAGAGGCCGCGGAACCCGAGCCAGAGCAACACGACGAGCAACGCCAGGGCGGCGAGCGGTGCCGCGCGAGCGTACCGCCTGGGGAAATCCACGCTACGCGGCCGTGCCCTTGCCGCTCGCGCTCGTCATCGCGCCATCATCACTTGCAGGACGTCGGACCGCGTGACGATCCCCGCGAGGCGGCCGCCGCTGCGCACCAGCACGGCCGGGTTCGCCTTCGAGAGCAGCTTGGCGATCGCGTCAACCGACTGCGATGCATCGACCACAGGGAACGGCGCCTCCATGACATCGCTCACCGTCGAATCGAGCAGTTTCGTGTTCTCGAGACTCTTCGCCGACAGCGACCAGTCGCTCACGGAGCCGACGCAGCTCTCGCCATCCATCACGGGGAGCTGCGACACATCGTGGAGCGTCATCAAGCGCAGCGCCTGGCGCACGGGCGCACCCGTTCCGATGCTCACGACGGGAGGCGTGTCACCTTCCTTGCGCGAAAGCACCGACTGGAGCGTGAGCTTGTCGGGCTCCATCATCTGGTTCTCGCGCATCCATTCATCGCTGTAGAGCTTCGAGAGATAGCGCTCTCCGGTATCGCACAGAATCGCGACGACCATGGCGTTGGGATCGTCGAGGCGACGCGCCACGTTGAGGGCGAGGTGAACGATGAGGCCGGTGGACCCGCCGACGAAGAGTCCTTCCTCTCTCGTCAGGCGCCGTGCCGTCGCGAAGGCGTCGCGGTCGCTCACCGACTGGTATTCATCGATCACCGACAGGTCGAGCGTGCCTGGGAGCTTGTCCTGTCCAACGCCTTCAACCTTGTACGGCACTCCTTCCGGCTTCGTCTGACCCTTGCTGCGCCACAGCTCGGCGAGAATCGATCCCACCGGGTCGCCGACGATCACCTGAATTCTTGGATTGCGCTCCTTCAGGTAGCGTCCCACTCCGGTCGTGGTGCCGCCCGTTCCCGCCGACGAGATGAAGTGCGTGATGCGACCCTCGGTCTGCTCCCACAGCTCGGGCCCGGTGGTCGCGTAGTGCGCGGCGGGGTTGGCTTCGTTGTAAAACTGGTTGGCCAGCACGGCGTTCGGAGTTTCCTCCGCGATGCGTTTGGCCATCATCACGTAATTGTCCGGATGATCGGGGGGCACGGCCGTCGGCGTGATGATCACTTCAGCGCCGAACGCCTTCAGGAGCCGCACCTTTTCCTGCGACATCTTGTCGGGCATCGTGAAGATGCATCGATAGCCCTTGATCGCCGCGGCGATGGCGAGCCCAACCCCCGTGTTGCCGCTCGTTCCTTCGACGATCGTACCGCCTGGCTTGAGTGTTCCCTCCCGCTCGGCGCGCTCGATGATCGGCATGCCGATCCGATCCTTCACGGAGCCGCCCGGATTGAAAAACTCCGCCTTACCGTACACCGGCGTGCGAATGCCGCGAGTGATCTTGTTCAGCCGGATGAGCGGCGTCCATCCGATCGTCGCGATGACATCGTCGTACGGGCGGCGGTTGCGCTCGTTCGTCACAGGCTCAATGTGCGCGGTCATTGTGGCGCCCGCTGCTTCGGGAGCAGGGTGTCGCCGGGAAGCGGTGGCATCTCCGGGTGACGGAAATACACGGGAAGCAGAATCGACACACCGACTGGATTTCCGCCGAGCATGGCGGGTCGATACCGGAGGAGCTCCGTTCCTCTCACCGCAGCGGAATCGAGACCGGGGTACCCCGACGTCTCCTCGACCGAGGTCGAGTCCGCGACCACGGTTCCGGCGCTGTCGATGAAGATTCGCAGCGTCACGTTTCCCTGGATCTTCTGCGCGAAGAGCGCGGGTGGATACCGAAACGGGAGCGTCTCATTCAGCATCGCCGGCATTACATCGGGTCGCGGGCCGGATGCGCCCATCGACTCGAGCGCCTTCTGGGCCGACTCGCGGTCCATGCAGGCCGTGAGCGCCAAGGCCGTGAGCAGTAAGGAGATCGGGGAAACACGCATGCTCAGCAATGTACACGTCGCTTCGGGTGGCCGCGACCGTTACGCCCCCGCCGCGGGCTTCGTCTTTCCACAAACGACGCCCTCCGAGACTCGATGCGCCAACTCCTTCGACACCTTCCGCTCTTCGTGCTGGCCGGCTGTGCCACCACCCCTCGCGCGCTCGTCGCGCGCGGAATCGGGTGCGAGCGCGCCGAGCACGGAACGCAGGCGCGGGCGGTGGCTATCTACACGCGCGTCGTCGCGGAGCGAGTCTGCGTTCTCGATGCGATGGGGCGATGCCACGTGCGCGTCGACAGCAGTACGGCGAAGGTCGAGATCCGACTCCCACAAACACAGAAGGCTCCAGTCGCGGTCGCGCTGCGTCAGGAGCTCGGACGACGCGGGATCCTCGCTCGCATCGCGCGCCCTCGCGGGCCGAAGATGTACGCGTCGAACGGTGACCCTGCGCGCGATGAATTACTCGTCCTCGCGCTCAGCGACATCGGCTATTCCGCCGCCGGCGATGTGGCGCACGTGATGGTTCGCTCTACCACGATCGATTCCGGGGGCGACCTGGTACGACTGGAGCGTGTGGTCGATGCAGGCGATGGCGGGCTGTCGCGCCGCATGACGTCGCCCGCTCGCGCGTGCTGGCGTCTCAACCGCAGCGCATCCACCGCACTCGGCGACTAACGCGCGGCGTCCCAGGCAGCGGTGTCGCTTGCCCGCCCTGCAAGCCGCGGACATTCTTCTGCAACGATGAAAATCACGGTACTGATGGGAGGCACCTCGGCCGAGCGTGACGTATCGCTGGCGTCGGGGCTGCGGATCGCGCAGGCGTTGCGCACGAAGGGGCACGAAGTGACCTCGTTCGATACCGCACGCGGCGCGATCGATGAGGCCGAGGAGCAGGAGATGCTGACCAGCGGCGTGGTGAAGGTCGAGCCGCCATCGCTGGAAGCGCTCGCTCAGATGACTCGCACCTCACTTTCTCCATCGCTCGGCACGATATCGGCAATACGAGAGGCCGATGTGGTCTTCCTCGCGCTGCACGGTGGGCAGGGAGAGGACGGCACGGTGCAGGCGCTGCTCGACATGGTGGGAGTCGTGTACACGGGGAGTGGGCATCTCGCGAGCGCGCTCGCGATGGACAAGGATCTCTCGAAGCGACTCTTCCGTGCGGCCGGCGTAGGAACGGCCGATTGGCTCATGGCGCCGGTGACCGCCCCCGAGGTGGAATCGAGCCTCGGATTTCCGGTGATCGTGAAGCCGTCGAAACAGGGCTCGACCGTGGGACTCACCCTCGTGCGCGAGTC
The DNA here is from genome assembly GCA_035765135.1 of Gemmatimonadaceae bacterium. GTDB lineage: Bacteria > Gemmatimonadota > Gemmatimonadetes > Gemmatimonadales > Gemmatimonadaceae > JAICNG01. The sequence goes on from DASTYE010000242.1 coordinate 50,319, forward strand.
GCCGCAGCTGAAGCCCGCGATCAACGAGGCGCTGAAGTACGATGACGAGGTCATGATCGAAGCGTTCGTACCAGGACGCGAGCTGACAGTCGGCATTCTGGGCGATCAGGCGCTTCCGGTGGGCGAGATCATTCCCAAGCACGAGATCTACGATTACGAATGCAAATACACGAAGGGGATGGCGGTGGAAGAGTTCCCGGCGAAGCTCACGGCGGGTGAGACGATGGACGTTCAGCAACAGGCGCTGCTCGCGTTTCGCGCGCTGAAGCTGAACGGATACGCGCGCATCGACTTTCGCATGACTCCACAAGGGAAATTCTATTGCCTCGAAGCGAACACACTGCCCGGGATGACGGAGACGTCGCTGATTCCGCAGGCCGCGGCTGCGCACGGGATTCCGTTTCCACTCCTTTGTGAGCGTATTGTGCGATTGGCGCTCGACGGGCGGTCGGAGAAGTGACTGCGCCACGCCGGAGCGGCGCCACGGCTGCGCTGAGCGGCGTCGCGTCCGGCGTGCAAGCATACGGCGTGTGGGCCGGGTACCGGCAACTTTTCGTGCGCTTTGCCGGGGAGGCGGAGACGGCGACGATGTTCACGCCGGATTCATTGATCCGGCACATCGATCGTGGGCTGCAGCGGTCGCGTCCGCATTCGATCTCGCTCGCCGGTCGCGACCCGCTCGCGGGAGTGAACCTCCTCATCGCGACCTTTCGGCAGAAGGCTCCACCGGTGCCGGTGATGCTCGACGGCGACGTGGCGCGGCCGGAAGTGGTGGCGGAGCTCGCCTTCGCGTTGACGCTCGTGCAGGTGACCATCGACTTCGGTGCGCCGTCAGCAGCGAGTGACCGCGCGCTCGAAATGCTCGCGGCGGCGGCCCAGGCGAAGCTGGAGCACGCGCTGGTCCTGCCGATGCGTGAGGGCGTAACGGATCAGGTGGTGCTGCGGCTGGTCGAGCAAGCCAGTAAGGTGAGTACGGGCACGAAGATTGTTGTGCATCCCCTCCCCGGCGAAGAAAAGCGGGGCCTGGACCGGCGTTACGCCTCGCTTCTCGAACAAGCGGCGTCGGTGCACCCGGACGTTCGTCTCACCCTCCCCGTTCCGCCGCCGATCGGTATACGTTGAGCGGCCGCGGTCCGCGGAACTCGCGGCCGAACGCGCGGTTATTAGAGGCACGAGCAGCGCGAGGAGCAGTCGGCATGGCGTTTACCGTCACGGATGATCTCGAGCCACCGCGGATGACCGCCGCGGTGCGTTGGCTCATCGCCATGAACGTCGTCGTCTATTTCCTCCAGATGACGATGATCGACCGTGCCGACATTCAGGCCGGGCTCGGTTTCCACGTGCGCGATCTCACCGAGCAGCCGTGGACCGTGTTGACGTACATGTTCGTCCACGGCGACTTCCTGCACATTTTCTTCAACATGTACGCGCTGTGGCTGTTCGG
>DASTYE010000243.1:0-10386 GCA_035765135.1 Gemmatimonadaceae bacterium
GTGCACGCGAACGGCATGCTGCGCCCGACGGTCGAACGACAGGAAGCCCGCGCCGCGGAGAGTGGTATCGTCCATTCCATCCGCACTCGCGATGGTCAGCGCGTCAGGGCGGGCGATACGCTCCTGATCCTCGATGCCCAAAGCGTTGCCGCCCGCCTCGCGACCGTGGACTCGATCGCACACTCGCGTGAGCTCGAGTTGTTGGACCTCACGAGACTCCTCGATGCCGGCGACTCCCTCGCGGTGGTGATTGACCTGCACACGGCACACAGGCGCCAGCAGCTGCGCGAGTACGCCGAGGTACTGACGGAGCTCGGGGCGCGGGAGGCAATCGAGCGTCGCGCAACGGACCGACTGCGCATGCTTCTCGCGCGCGGCTTCGTTACTCCCGAACAGCTCGAAAGGCAGGATGCCGCGCAGCAAACGGCCAGCGCCGCGATACGTCAACATCGAGAGCGATTTCGGTCGGATTGGTCGGGGGCGCACGCACGGCTTGCGGATGAGCATCGCCGCCTCGTGGCCGAACGCGCGGATCTCACCGATGCGCTCGCACGATTGGTGGTGGTGGCGCCCGTGAGCGGCACCGTCGAGATGGCTGCGTCGTTCTCCGCCGGAAGCGTGCTGCAACGTGGTGAGCGGGTCGCGACGATCTCGCCGAATACGCCGCTCATTGGCGAGGTCCTGCTGACCGCGCGCGATGTGGCGCTCATCGGGCCGGGGACGTCTGCGCGACTCATGATCGACGCATTGAACTACCGTGAATGGGGCACGATGGACGCCACTGTCATCGAGGTCGCGGACGATGCGACGCTCGGCGACGCCGGACCAGTATTCCGGGTGCGATGCCAACTCACGGGGAGTGAGCTTCATCTCCGAAGTGGACAGCGCGCCGCGCTTGGGAAAGGAATGACGTTTCGCGCCAGCTTCATGGTTGCCGAGCGATCGCTCTTGCAGCGGTTGTTCGACCGAGTGGATGGCTGGATCAATCCAGCCCGCGCAGGCGTGAGGAAGCCGCCGGCATCGCGAGAGTGATCCGCCGAATAGCGCGTGTCCGCCAGCGCGACGCGTCCGATTGTGGCGCCGCCTGTCTCGCGAGCGTCGCCGCGTGGTATCGGCTACAGCTGCCGATCGCGCGCATCCGCCAGCTCGCCGACACGGACAGGCACGGGACAACGGCACTCGGGCTCGTTCGAGCCGCGGAAAAGCTCGGCTTCGAGGCGCGCGGTGTTCGCGCCACGGGTGAGATGCTGTCCGCGATGCCGCTGCCATTGATCGCCCACGTACGCCGGGGATCGCTTCAACACTGGGCGGTTCTTTCCCGCATTTCGCGGCGACGCGTCGAGGTAATGGACCCGGCGCTCGGGGAATGCAGGCGCATGCAGCGGGACCAGTTCGAGCGCGACTGGTCGGGTGTCGCCGTGTTGATCACGCCGACGCATGCCGTGAGGGTGGGTGATCATCGCACATCGCCCGTGCGCCGGTTTTCGTCGCTGATCGCGCCACATCGTCGCGTGGCAGGCATCGCGCTGCTCGGGGCCGCTGTGCACACGGCGCTGGGTCTCTCGACCACCGTGTACGTTCAGCAGCTCGTCGACCATGTCCTCGTCGACGGCAATCGCAACGTACTGAACGTCATGAGTCTCACGATGGTGGGTCTCATCATCGCGCAGGCGGTCATCGGTGGGATGAAAGGAGCGCTCGTCATCCACACCGGGCAGCAAATCGACGCCAGGCTGATCCTTGGCTACTACCGGCACCTGCTGCGGCTCCCGCAGCGCTTCTTCGACACGATGCGCATTGGTGAAATCACCTCGCGAATAGGAGACGCGGTGAGGATTCGCGCACTGATCAACGACATCGCGCTCGAGCTCATCATCAGCGTTCTCGTCATCGTGCTGTCCTTCGGCCTGCTGTTCCTCTACAGCGTGACGTTAGGCCTGCTCGTGGCGAGCGTCGTTCCGGTGTATGCCGTCATTTGGTCCGTCGCGACCGCACGCAACCGGCGGGTCGGTCGCGAGCTCATGGAGCGCGGAGCGGAGCTTCAGTCGCAGCTCGTGGAATCCGTTTCCGCCATCGGGACGATCAAGCGCTTTGGTCTCGAGACGGAAATGGAGTTGCGGACGGAAGTTCGTTTCGTGCGTCTGCTGCGCGCGGTATTTCGCACCGCCAGGACAGCCCTTCTCACGACCACGGCGACGGGACTGACATCGCGGCTATCGGTTGTGGCTCTCCTCTGGACGGGCTCGCTACTCGTCATCGATCGGCGCCTGACGCCCGGGGAGCTCATGTCCTGCTACGCCCTGCTTGGCTATCTCACGGCCCCGCTGATGACGCTCATCGCCGCCAATCGCACGATTCAGGACGCGCTCATCGCCGCCGACCGGCTTTTCGAGATCATGGATCTCGAGCACGATCGAGTCACATCCCGCGCGACGATCACCATCGCGCGTGCCGGGGACGTCGAGCTCGAGAAGGTGAGCTTCCGGTATGGCTCGCGTGCTCCGGCGTTGCGTGACGTAACTCTCCGGATCGCTCAGGGGAGTATCACGGCCATCGTCGGTGAAAGCGGCTCCGGGAAGAGCACGATTGCCGCGCTGGTGCAACGCGTGTACGGCGCGGACGAGGGACGAGTGCGGATTGGGGGCGTGGATGTTCGCCACCTCAGCGACGAATCGATGCGCACGCTGGTGTGCACCGTCCCACAACGAATCGACCTGTTCGCCGCGTCGGTGCTGCAGAATATCTGTCCAGGTGATGCCGTCCCCGACCTGGCCCGCGCACTCGACGCGGCACGGTCAGCGGGCATCCTGCACGTCATCGAGCGGCTCCCCGCCGGATTCGACACCGAGTTGGGAGAGCACGGCGCCACGCTCTCCGGGGGAGAGCGGCAGAGGATCGCGATCGCGAGGGCGCTCTACCGCGACCCGCCGATTCTCATCATGGACGAGGCGACATCGTCGCTCGATGCGGCGTCGGTCGCCAGCGTCCGCCAGCTGGTACACGAACGACGCAGCCGCGGCCACACGGTGATCGTGATCGCGCACGAGCTCGCCATGGTGATCGAGGCCGATCACATCGTCGTGCTGCGTGAAGGGTCCATCGCGGAGCAAGGCACCCACGCCGAGCTGATCAGCCGGCAGGGTGCCTACTGGTCGATGTACCGCAATCGCCAGCTGGAGCGAGTCGCGTAAGACTAGGCGGTCACGAGCCGGAGCTCGTTTCCGCGCGAGCTCTCCCACTTGTCGGCGAGTGAAGCGCGCGCGGCCTCGATCTGCGCGCGCACCGCGCCAGGCCCCGTGCCGCCCTCGACTTCCCGTCGCTCCACGGACCGGAGGGCCGACAGCGCCTCGAACACGTCGCGCTCGAAGGCCGAATGCGCCGCCGCGAACGACTCGAAGGGAAGGGTCGTCAGCTCGGAACGCTTCTCCTCCGCTTCCCGTACGAGCCGGCCGACGGCCGCGTGCGCCTCGCGGAAGGACACCCCTTTCTCCACGAGGTAATCCGCGAGATCGGTCGCCATCATGGAGCTCGCCAGCGCCGCCTTCATTCGCTCCGGCCGGAAGGTGATTTCAGCGAGCGTTCCGGTGACGGCCGGCAGCACCAGCAGCATCGTGTCGACCGCGTCGAAGAGCGCGCGCTTGTCGTCCTGGAGGTCCTTGTTGTAGCCGGTCGGCAGACCCTTGATCGTGCCGAGCAACGACACGAGGTCGCCGAGGAGGCGGGCGCCGGAGCCGCGCGCGATCTCGAGCGCATCGGGGTTGCGCTTTTGCGGCATCATGCTCGATCCGGTGGTGAACGAATCGCCGAACTGCACGAAGCCGAACTCACTCGATCCGAAGAGAATGAGGTCCTCGCTCAGCCGCGACAGGTGCGTGGCGAGCATCGTGCTCGCGAACAGCAGCTCGGCCACGAAGTCGCGGTCGCTCACGGCGTCGATGCTGTTCCGCGACATCGCCGCGAAGCCAAGGCTGCCCTGGAGCAGGACGCGAGAGATCGGGAAGGCACAGCCCGCCACCGCGCCAGCGCCTAACGGCAGCACGGCCGCGACGCGGCTCGCGTTGTCGATGCGTGCCCGGTCGCGGTCGAGCGGCCAGAAGTGAGACAACAGCCAGTGCGCCGCCAGCACGGGCTGTGCCCGTTGCAGATGCGTGTACGACGGCATGAGCGTCGTGCCGAGCTCGACGGCCCGGTCGAGCATGGTGCGCTGGAGCATGCGAACGGAGGCGTCCAGCGCCGAACACGCATCCATCGCCCAGAGCCGTGTTGCCGTCGCGACCTGGTCGTTCCGGGAACGGCCGGTGTGGAGCTTCGACGCCACATCGCCAATCTCCTCGTGGAGCAGTCGGTCGATGAGCGTGTGCACATCCTCGTCGGACGGCACCGGCGCCTCACCCGAGGAGAGGCGCGTCGCCACGGCATCGAGCCCCCGCTCGATCGCCGCGCTCTCCTCGAAGGTGAGAACTCCGGCGTTCCAGAGCGCGACCGCCCACGCCTTCGAGAGCTTCACATCGAACGGCCAGAGTCGGAAATCGATGCCGATGGATCGGTTCAGCGCATCGAGCTCGGCCGCGGGGCCGCTCGCGAAGCGTCCGCCCCACAGACGGTGCGTCGTGCGCGGTGCGTCGTCGGCGGGATCACCATCCACGACGCGCGGCTCCACAGCGAGGTTGGGACTCATCTCGACCTCAGGCGATTGCGAGAGACGGTTCCGGCTCGGGCGCGTTTCCCTCGTCCGCGTCGGCACCGTTGGAAGCCTCCGCGTCCTTGAGCGCGCGTACCCTGGCGGGCAGTGCGAACAGCCGAATGAAGCCGGCGGCGTCCGCCTGCTGGTAGACGTCGTCCTCACCGAAGGTGACGAAGCGCTCGTCGTAGAGCGCGTGCTCGCTCGCTCGACCCGCGATGATGACGTTGCCCTTGTACAGGCGCAGGGTGACGCTGCCGGTGACCCGCTCCTGGGTCACCGCAACGAACGCGTCATACGCTTCGCGCTCGGTCGTCCACCACCGTCCCTCATAGACGAGGTCGGCGTATCGTGGTGCGATAACGTCCTTGGCGGCAAGCGTTCGCCGATCGAGCACGAGCTGCTCGAGCTCGGAGTGCGCGGCGTACAGCAGCGTCCCGCCTGGAGTCTCGTACACCCCGCGGGACTTCATCCCCACGAGGCGGTCCTCGACGAGGTCGATACGGCCCACGCCATGACGGCCACCGATGGCGTTCAGGGTCGCGACCAGCGCCACCGGATCGAGTCGCTTGCCATTGACGGCGACGGGCGTTCCGCGTTCGAAGTCGATGGTGACGTCTTCGTGCTCGTCAGGCGCGTCCACCGGTGAGGTGGTGAGCATGAAGAGGTCGTCCGGTGGAACAGTGGCAGGGTCCTCGAGCATCCCGCCTTCGTGCGAGATGTGCCAGAGGTTGCGATCGCGGGAGTAGATCTTCTGCGCGGTCGCGGCCACGGGAATCTTCCGGGCGGCCGCGTATGCGAGCGCATCTTCGCGGCTGCGAATGTCCCACTCCCGCCACGGTGCGATTACCGGCAGCTCGGGAGCGAACGTGGCGTACGTCAGCTCGAAGCGAACCTGGTCGTTGCCCTTGCCCGTGCAACCGTGCGCGAGCGCGTCGGCGCCGACGGCCTTGGCGACCTCGCATTGGCGGCGCGCGATCAGCGGGCGGGCGATAGAGGTACCGAGGAGATACTTACGTCCGTAGATCGCACCGGCGCGGAGCATCGGCCACAGGAAGTCCTCGACGAATTCGCGGCGGAGATCTTCGACGTAGCACTCATCGGCGCCAGACGCGAGCGCTTTGGCGCGCACACCGTCGAGCTCCTCACCCTGGCCGATGTCGGCGGCGACGCAGATGACCCTGGCGTCGTCGTAGTGCTCCTTGAGCCAGGGAACGATGATCGATGTGTCGAGCCCGCCGGAATACGCGAGGACGATTGTCCGCATGGTAACCCCAATCTGAGAGAATATGCAGTTCGGATGCATAATCTCTCGTTCGGAGCGAGATGTCAAGTGTAAGCGACGGCCCCTCGCCGCGCACAGCGGGGCCAGGGCGCGCTAGGTCCCCGCGAGCGCCCGGATGCGCCGGACGAGCCGCTCGCGAGCGGTCGTCGATCGGCAGATCAGCAGGATGGTGTCATCGCCCGCGAGCGTCCCCAGGATGTCCGGCCACGCCTCGGCGTCAATGGCGCGCGCGATGGGCTGTGCCCCGCCGGGAACAGTGCGGATCACCACCATCTCCCCCACACCGTCGACGGTCCTGAACAGGGGCGGCAGGACGGCCTCGAGCACGGGGCTGCCATCCGTGCCCGCCGACGCGGTTCCCGAGAGCGTATAGCGCGCCCCCTCCGGCGTCGACACGCGTGCGACACCGAGCTCTCGGAGATCCCGCGAGAGCGTCGCCTGCGTGACATCCCAGCCGCGCTGCCGGAGGAGCTTGCGGAGCTCCTCCTGACTGCCGACTTCCCGAGCTTCAATGAGCTCGCGGATGGTCGTCTGGCGGGAGCGCTTGTTGGTCATGCCGGTAAAGTGGAGGCTCGAAGGCCGCGGGTCGAGGGTCTGCCCGGTGTGATTCGCGGCCCGCGAAAGGGTTGACCTCGCCCGGATGCATGTATATACATTCAGCGTGCATAAACTTCCTGTCGGGGTGCTTGGCGCGTCCGGCTATGCCGGCCGCGAGCTGTGCGCCCTCATCGCGCGTCATCCGTCGCTCCGCCTCCACTTCGCCACCGCCAACGAACGGAGGGGGGAACGCGCGCGCCTCGGCGGACATGAGATCCAGTTCGTCGCGCACGACGACGCGGACCTCGATGGCTGCGCCCTGGTGTTCAGCGCGCTCCCGCACGGCGCATCCGCCCCGTGGGTGCAGCGAGCGACCGCAGCCGGCGCGAAGGTCGTGGACCTCTCCTCGGATCTGCGACCAGGCGCCACGGCCGCGGGCGACCTCGGAGCTCGCGGGGACAACGCGGCCGATGCGGTGCACGAACCCCGGTCCGGCAGCAGCTCGCAAAACGGAGGGGTATCGACATCGACAGAGGCTGTCTCGCTGACGACCGTCGCCGCGCCTCGCTCGTATCCGTACGGTCTGACCGAGCTTTATCGGTCGGAGATCGCAGTGAGCGACGTCGTCGCGAATCCGGGGTGCTATCCGACCGCGATACTGCTCGCGCTCGCGCCACTCGTCGAGCAGCGTCTCGTCGCTCCCGGCGCGACGGTCGCGGTCACCGCGGCGAGCGGCGTCACCGGGGCGGGCTTCACCCCTCGGGCGGAGCTCCTCTTCGGTGAAGTGACAGAGGACTTCCGCGCCTACGCCGCCGGCAACACGCATCGCCATCTCCCGGAGATGACGACGACGCTCGCGCGCTGGGGAGCCGACTGCGACCTGCTGTTCACGCCGCATCTCCTTCCCGTGGCGCGGGGCATTCTGGCGACGATCACGGTGCCGCTCGCTGCACCGGTGGAAACGCCGAATGCGCTCTGGCGCGAGCGGTTTGCCGGCGAGCCATTCATCGAGATCAGCGATGAGCCGCCGGCGTTGCGCGACGTCGTGCGACGGAACGTCGTTCGCATTTGCGCGATGACCGCGGCAAACGTGCGCAGGCCAACGCTCACCGTCTTCTCCGCGATCGACAATCTCGTGAAGGGTGCCGCCGGACAGGCGCTGCAGAACGCAAACCTGATGCTCGGGCTTTCCGAGCAGGACGGGCTGCCGTCATGACCCGTGTCGTGAAGGTCGGTGGACGCGCCCAGCAGGATCCCGCGCTCATTCCCGCACTCGCCGCCGCATGGCGCGCGACGTCAGGAGCGCTCGTCGTCGTGCACGGTGGAGGCGACGACGTCACCGCGGTGCAGCGCACGATGGGACGCGAGCCTCGCTTTATCGACGGCCGTCGCGTGACGACCGAGGACGACATCGCGATCCTGCGGATGACGCTCTCGGGTGTCATCAACAAGCGGCTCGTCGCGTCGCTGGTGGCGGCCGGGGTGCCGGCCGTGGGCGTGTCCGGTGAAGACGCCGCCCTTCTCTCGGCTGAGCCGATCGACGAAGCGGTAATGGGGCGCGCGGGCGAGCCGGCGCAAACCAACGTGAGGCTGGTGAAGCACCTTCTTCGCGGCGGCTACCTGCCGGTGATTTCGCCGCTCGCGCGTGACGCGCGCTCACAGAGTGGCGACGCGCTCAACGTCAACGGCGACGACGCGGCGGCTGCCATCGCCACCGCGCTGCACGCCACCGATCTGCTGCTCGTGGCCGATGTCGCCGGCGTGCTCGAGCAGGGCAACGTCATTCCCGTACTCGATGCTCAGCGCTCCCGTACGCTCGTGACGACCGGTACGGTCACCGCGGGAATGATCGCGAAGCTCGACGCCGGTGAGCATGCGCTGGCCGGCGGCGTTTCGTCCGTTCGCATCGGCGGTCTTTCCGCGATTGCCGACCTCGCACTCGGTACGCGGATCGTCGCCGCCACGTCGCCTCACGCTCTCACGACCGCACTCGCATGACAACCGCCATTCCGGTCGCGGCCCCGCCGCACGAGGGAGCGCTCCTCCCGATTTACCGCCGAGCTCCGCTCGAGATCGTACGCGGTGAAGGTGTGCACGTGTATGACGCCGAGGGGCGTGCGTATCTCGACTTCGTCAGCGGCATCGCGGTGAACGCGCTGGGCTACGGCGATGAGGGAATTCGCGGCGCCGTCGAGAGCGCGCTCTCGACGGGCGTGATGCACACGTCGAACCTGTATCACACCGCGCCTGCGCGGGCGCTCGCCACCGCGCTGGTCGAGCGCTCATTCGCGTCGAAGGTCTTTTTCTGCAATTCGGGCGCGGAAGCGAACGAGGGCGCATTCAAGTTCGTTCGGCGCTGGGCGCTCGGCATCGGCGGTCCGGCGAAGCACGAGATCATCGCGCTCCGAGGCAGCTTTCACGGGCGACTATTTGCTTCGCTCGCGGCGACGGACCGTCCGAGCTATCGCGCGCCGTTCCGTCCACTCGCCGGCGGTGTGGGCATCGTCGAGCGCGACTTGACCGCGCTCGATATCGCTCTCGACCGTGAGACGGTTGCCGCGCTCATTCTCGAGCCGGTGCAGGGCGAGGGCGGCGTGCGCGTGCTCGATGGCGAGTTCCTGCGCGCTGTTCGTGAGCTGACTCGCGCGCGGGAAATCGCGCTGATCTTCGACGAGGTGCAGTGCGGTCTCGGTCGCACCGGGCATCTCTTCGCGTACGAGCGCCATGGTGTCGAGCCGGATTTGCTCACGCTGGCGAAGCCGCTGGCCGGCGGTCTTCCCATGGGCGCGGTGTTGCTCACCGATGAAATTGCGTCCGCGATACGTCCTGGTGATCACGCGACGACGTTCGGTGGAGGGCCTCTGGTCGCGAGCGTCGCGCTCCATGTCCTTGAGCGTGTCAGCGATCCGGCGCTCCTGGCGGGCGTGCGCGAGCGCGGTGCGTGGCTGGGTCACGAGCTCCATGCGATCGGAGCTCGCACGGGACGTGTGCGCGCCGTCCGCGGAACGGGCTACATGTGGGGGATGGACGTGACGATGCCGGCGTCCGATGTCGTTGCCGCGGCCCTCGAGGATGGGCTGCTGACATGCACGGCAGGCGAGCATACCGTGCGCTTACTTCCACCGCTCATCGCGACCGAAGATGACCTGGCGCAAGGGCTTACGATTCTCGAGCGCGTGCTCTCCGCGATCGGTGGGTGACGGGCCCTCACGCGTTGAAAACGCGACCTGGATGATTAAGTTGCGCGCAGCCGGGCGACCTTCGGGGTTGATTCGACCGCAGAGCCCCGGCGAAGTGAATCTCCAATGACTCAAGGAGCGTGATTCATGAAGCGCGTCATTTCGTTGTTTGCCGCTCTTGTCGCGGCCGTCGTAGTGAGTGCGAGCGCGGTCGAGGCACAGAGCCCCGTTCGGTTTGGTCTCGCTGGTGGTCTCTCGATGCCGCAGGGTGATCTCGGAAAAGGGTTCGAAAACGGCTTCCATGGGCAAGCGATGCTCGGCTTCGGCATGATGGCGCTCCCAGTCAAGCTCAGGGCAGATGTGACGTACCACAGCTTGGGTGCAGAAGACGGTGGGATCCTCGCTGCCGATGATGAATTGCGAGTAATCAGCGGTGCATTGAACGCGAACATCGGCATGGGCGGTATCGGGGTGAAGCCGTACCTGTCGGCCGGCGTCGGGTTCTACAATTGGAAGGTCGCGGACGGCGAGGCACAAAACGACTTTGGCCTCAATGGTGGCGTCGGACTCGAGTTTGGCCTGACGGGGATGAGCACGTTCCTAGAGGTGAGGTACGTGAAGGTCTTCATTGAGGGCGATGGGGATTTCGCGCTCGTGCCGATCACCTTCGGCATCATGTTCTGATCGCCTCTTTCGTGTAGCAC
>DASTYE010000244.1:0-4445 GCA_035765135.1 Gemmatimonadaceae bacterium
GGACTCTCGGACTGGTTTCCGTGAGCATCGAGGTGTTGGCGGAAATACCCGCGTCGGTGCGCAAGCGTGACTCCTATGACCGGCAGCGCGAGGTCGGCGGCCGACCGCAGGGTATCGCCAGCGAGCACGCCCAGACCCCCGCTGTACGTGGGCAGGGCTGGCTCGAGGGCGATCTCCATCGAGAAGTACGCGACGCGAGGTGGGCCAGCGAACATGAAATCTCCGGGTTAAACCGCTACGAGCAGAGCGACTGGCAGGGTGCGGAAGACGTCACGTGCCAGCAGCGCGGGAGCGCTGCCTGCTGTCTGCGTCTCGTGGCTGCGTCCGGTGAGCGCGCACCGCCAGCGTGGGTAGGCATTACCGTTGGGAAAAATGATCTCGGAGTCACCCCACGCCAAGCCCGTCGGGAATTTTGCGGGTCCGGAGACGCCGAGCGGGCCGCGGGTGACCGCCGTCAGGACGGCGGAATCGCCCGCGCCCCGCATGAACGCCAGCACGTGATCGGCACGCTCTCCTCGTGCATCGAGCGGCATATAGGGGCCCTCGGTAAACGGGGCGGCGGTGTCGCGGCGAAGCCGAAGCGCCGCCCGAGTCACGTACATCTTGATGCGCCCGTCCTCCACCCGGTCCAGCATCTCGGCGGCCACCGTCGCAGCATCCGTCTTCGCCAGCGCGGCGTCGATGCGGTCGAGCGCGGCGACGCGAGCGGCGTAATCAACGGGACGGCGATTGTCGGGATCGACGAGCGCGAAGTTCCACATCTCATCGCCCTGGTAGATGTCCGGCACCCCCGGAGCGGTGAGATGCACCAGCAGCCGGGACAGCGCATTACAGTACCCCGCGGGTGCAACCCGGGCGGCGAACACGCTCATCTCCTCGATGAACGTGTCGTTCTCCAGCGCCGCGGTGATGTACGACTCCACCGCGCGTTCGTATCCTTCGTCTGGCCGCGTCCAGCTCGTTCGCACCTTCGCCTCACGGGTCGCCTTCGACATGTACTCGACGACGCGGTCGCGAACTTCGGTGAGCGCCTTCGGCCCTCGTTTCTCGGCGGGCCAGATCCCGAGAAGCGACTGGAAGATGAGCCACTCCGTCGCGGCGTCGGGGGCAGTGCCGCGACGCACCCGCGCGCGGTGGCGCGCGAGCAGCCTTCGCCATCGCACCACGGCGCTCAGCCATTCCTCGGGAAGCTCGCTCAACACGTCGAGACGTGATCGCACATCGGCGCTGCGTTTGGTATCGTGCGTCGATGTGCAGACGAGCGACGCCGGCCACCGCCGCTGGCGCTCCGCGTTGGCGCGGTGAAAGTCGGCTAGCGCTTCGCGGAGCTTTCTCGCCGGATCTCCTCCCACCTCGTTGAGCGACGCGAGCGGTACGTACCGGTAGAGCGCCGTGTCCTCGACGCCCTTGGCGGTGGCGGGCCCGCTCGTCTGCTGAAGGCGCTCGATGAAGCGCGCGGTGTGCTCGTCAGGCGGCGATGCGAGCGCTTCCTCGAGACGATCGAGCTCCGGTCGGTCGCCCCATCGTGCGCGAGCACGCGCGAATGCGAGCGCAATCATACGTCGATCGTCTTCGTGTACCCTCCCTTTGTCATCCAGATAGGTCCGGTAGACTGGAAGCGCGGCGATGAAATGTCGTATCGCTCCCGGCAGCCCCGTGGCCTCACCGGTGCGGCGAAGGCGCAGCGCCTGCCGCAGCAGCTTCGTCAGGCGCGAGACGTCAGCCGCCAGCGCCGCACGAAGCACCAGCTCCTTCCCGCGGAGCGCCGCCTCCTCGAATCCGCCGCGCGAGCCCGTGAGTCGGCGGTAGGCATCCTCGAGACGCGCGGCACCGTCGGGATCGACGAACGTCGCCTCGACATCGTTGAGAAACTCGTAGCCCGTCGTCCCCTGCACCGGCCAGCTTTCGCGCAGCCGCTCTCCCGGCGACAGGATCTTCTCGACGACGATCGGCACGTTTTCGCCATCGGGGCGTCGCCGCGTCAGCTCGGCGCGCAGCGTATCCAGATACACCTGTGGATCGAGCAGCCCATCGATGTGGTCGATCCGCAGTCCGTCGATCACACCCTCTTCGACCCAACCGAAGACGAGCGCGTGCGTCTCCTGAAAGACGGTCGGATCGTGCATGCGTAAGGCGATCAGCTCATCCACGTCGAAGAACCGACGGTAGTTGATCGCAATCGATGCCCGTCGCCAGAAGGCGAGCCGGTACCGCTGCGCATCCACGAGATCGCGCATGCGCTCGCGTCCCCGCTTTCCGTGATGCCAGCGCTCGAGGTTCTCCCCTTCGAGCTCACGCTCCGACTCCGCGGAGAGCGGAAAGGTGCGATCGAAGTACTTGAGCCGGATGTGATCACCCTCGCGCACAACGGACAGCTCACCCCGCTCGAGCACTGCCTCGAGCGTGTCGCCGAGCACGGGGATGAGCACGCGACCACGGAGCGATGGGCGGTCGGACTCCCAGTCCACATCGAACCACCGCCCCCACCGCGATCGCCGCGCGTTCACGAGCACGTCCTCCCAGAACGGATTGTCCGGGCCGGTCCCCATGTGGTTAGGCACGATGTCGAGGAGCATGCCCAGGCCACGCCGATGAAGGTCGGTGGCGAGCGCGCGGAGATCCTCGTCCGTACCCAGCTCGGGATTGAGCCGGGTCGGATCGACGACATCGTAGCCGTGAAGACTTCCCGGCCGTGCGGCGAGAATGGGCGAAGCGTACAGGTGCGAGACGCCGAGACGCTCGAGATACGGCGCCAGGTCGCGCGCGTCCTCGAGGCGGAACTTCGCGTTGAGCTGTACCCGGTAGGTCGCCGTCAGCGCTGGGGAATCCACCGGCGCTCGACTCCAAGTGCGCGCTGCACGTCGGCGCTCACCGTCAACTCTTCGAGTGACATCGCCATCCGCCGCGTCCAGCTTGGCCATCTGTCTGGGGGAACGCCGGGCAGATTCACCGGCTCGACCTCGCCAGCCAGGTCATCGAGCGAGAGCCCAACGAGCCACGATGGCGTACGCCGCAGCAGCGCGTGCACCGCACCGCGCAACGTCGCATCGGGTTTCGGCTCGTCGCTGGCAGGCCAAAGCCCTTCGTCCACCAACGTCACGGCCAGGGCCTCGCGCGCGAAGGCGCGTTCCTTTCGGGCTTTCGCCACGGCGCGCTTCGTCGGGATCGCGCCCACCTTCGCCCGCAAATCGATGTCGTGCTCCCGCCAGAAGGCGGCGATGCTCGGCATGTCGTGCGTGTTGGCGGTGGTGAGCGCGAGTCGCGGATACGACTCGGGCGGCTTGAAGCGACCGTGTTTCCCGTCCATCTCGAAGTAGAGCACCTTCGACGACAGCATTCCCCACCGGTCGAGCGCCGGGGGTACTTCCGGCGGGACGGTGCCGAGGTCCTCCCCGACGACCAGCGCGTTCGCACGCAGGCTCTCCAGCGCGAGGATGCCTAACAGGTCGTTCGCGGGAAACCGCACGTAGGCACCGTCGGCGCCACGCATCCCTTCCGGAATCCAGTATTGTCGGAAAAGCCCGAGCACGTGGTCGATGCGAAGCGCACCGCCATGCCGAAGTGCCGCACGGACGAGCGCTATCCAGTAGCCGTAGCCGTCCGCGGCAAGGCGATGCGGATTGATCGGGGGGAGACCCCAGTTCTGCCCCTCGATCGCGTACGGGTCCGGAGGCGCTCCAATGGCGACCGAGTCGAGAAACAGCCCTCGGTTCATCCACGTGTCGCTTCCATCAGCAGCAGCCCCGATTGCCAGGTCCTGATAGATCCCGATCGGAAGGCCGAGCGACTTCGCATGGTGCTGTGCTTCGCCCAGCTGACGGTCGAGCTCGAACTGCAGCCACCGATGGAAATCGACGCGCTCGCGTTCCCGCTCACGGAACGACCGAACCGCCGCCCCTTTCGGATCGCGCAGCCCGGCCGGCCATTTCGTCCACGGTCTTCCCTCTTCCTTCTCATCCAGCACGCACCAGGTGGCGAAAGCATCGAGGGGCTCGCCCTGGGCCTCGAGGTACGCCGCGTATTCGCGACCGCGCGGCGTGTCGCGATCGCGGTGCCGCTCGACGAACGCGCGGTGCAGCGCTTCGAGCACCGGGCGCTTCGCCGACATGACCTTCTCGTAATCGATGTGCGTGGCGTTGCGCAGCTCCGCGATGCGCGGTCGCACGCGTTCGAGCGCCGCGCGCGCTTCATGGCTCTCGGCATATTCCGGCGCCGCTTCCACGTCCAGGTATATGACGTTTCGGAACAGCCGGCTCACCGGACCGTAGGGCGAGATCCCGCGTCCCTTGTTGCGCAGTGCGTGGAGCGGATTCACGCCTATGAACGCCGCGCCGATCTGCGCCGCCCAGTCGCTCAGCGCGCGCACATCGCCGATGTCGCCGACCCCCCAGTTCCGGCCGCTTCGCACCGCGTAGAGATTGGCCGTGAGGCCAACGGCGCGCTCG
>DASTYE010000245.1:0-7000 GCA_035765135.1 Gemmatimonadaceae bacterium
GCATGAGACGAGCGGCGCATTCCCGCAGCTGGCCGACGCTCCCCGGAGCACCCTCGAGATCAGCGGTGAAGATCGTCTGGATCGAATCGACGATCATCACCGCCGGCTCCATTCCCGCCGCCGTCGCGAGCACCGTTTCCAGCAGCGTCTCGGTGAGGAGCTCGACGTCGGCGGCCGTGTGATCGAGACGGTCGGCGCGGAGCTTCACCTGGAGCGGCGATTCCTCTCCCGAGACATAGAGCACGCGCTGGCCGGCCGCCTGGAGTGCGCCCGCCACCTGAAGAAGCAGCGTCGATTTCCCGATGCCCGGCTCCCCGCCGATGAGCACCATTGATCCTGGCACGATCCCGCCGCCGAGGACGAAGTCGAATTCGTTGATTCTGGTTCGGAGGCGACGCTCCTCGCTCCCCCGCACCTCGCGCAGGCGGGCGGTGGGGACGACGCTCCCGCCCGCACCTAACGCGGCGGCGCCGCCCTGCCGCCGCGCCGCACCCGGCTTGCTCGCCGGCAGGCGCGCAGTGGTCTCCTCGACGAGCGTGTTCCACTCGCCGCAGACATCACATCGTCCGGCCCATTTTGGATGTTCGGCGCCGCACTCGGTGCAGCGGTAAACCGTTCGGACCTTCGCACTCACGTGGCTTGAGCGCGTGCGCTGTAATTCTCGAAGCGGGTGTACGCCTTGTGAAAGAACAGGTTGACGATCCCTGTCGGCCCGTTGCGCTGCTTCCCGACGATCACCTCGGCACGCCCCTCGAGAGAGTTGCCGTCCTTGTCGGTGGGGCCCTCGTACATCTCCTGCCGGTAGATGAACATCACGAGGTCGGCATCCTGCTCGATGGCGCCCGATTCGCGCAGATCCGACAGCTGCGGCCGCTTGTCGGTACGCTGTTCGGTCGCGCGGGACAGCTGCGACAACGCGACGACCGGCACCGCCAGCTCCTTCGCGAGCGCCTTGAGCGACCGCGAGATCTGGCTGATCTCCTGCGTCCGGTTCTCGGCGTCGGATGTACTCTGAATGAGCTGCAGGTAATCGACGACGACGAGCCCAATGTTCGCGTCGGCGCGAAGGCGCCGGGCAGCCGAGCGCATTTCGAGCAGCGTGATGCCCGGGCTGTCGTCGATGAAGATGGGCGCCTGCGCGAGAATGCCCGCCGCGCGCGCGAGGCGCGGGAAGTCGTCGTCTCGAAGCATTCCCTTGCGAAGCTTCTGCGCGTCCACGCGCGCCTCACCCGTGAGCATGCGCTGCACGAGTGATTCCTTACTCATCTCCAGTGAGAACAGCGCAACCGGAACGTTGTGCTCAATGGCCGCGTGTTGCGCGATGTTCAGGATGAACGCCGTCTTGCCCATCGACGGGCGGGCAGCAATGACGATGAGGTCGGAGGGCTGAAATCCCGATGTCAGGTCATCGAGATCGCTGAAGCCGCTCGGGACACCTGTGATCGCCTTTCCGCCGCGCTGCAGCGCCTCGATGCGCTCCATCGTCGGCCAGAGCAGCTCCTTGATGCGCGTGAACCCTTCGCGCCCGCGCTGCTGGCTGATGTCGAAGATGCGTGACTCGGCGTGATCGAGCAGCTCGCCGGCGGTCTGTCGGGCGTCGAACGCCTCGCTGACGATCTCGGTCGATGCCTCGATGAGGCGGCGAAGGAGCGCCTTCTCCCGGACGATCTTCGCGTGGTATTCGACGTTCGCCGCGGTTGGAACCGCATCGACGAGAAAGCCGATGTAGTCCTTGCCGCCGCTTGCATCGAGCTCGCCGCGCCGCTGGAGCTCATCGGAGAGCGTGAGGGGATCGACGACATCACCGCGCTCCGAGACGGCCACCATGGCGCGGAAGATCCGGCGATGACCTTCGCGGTAGAACATCGTGTCGTCCACCTGCTCGGTCGCGCGCAGGATGGCGTCCTGGTCGATGAGCATGGCCGCCAGCACCGCCTGCTCGGCGTCCTCCGACCAGGGAGGGCGCCGATCGCGGTAGGCGTCACGCGGCGACTGAATCGAGAATTCGACGGACGAGCTTGACATCTTCCCAGGTGGGCTTCTTCCAGCCAGGGTTGCGCAGGAGCGCCGCCGGATGGTAGGTGGCGATGAGGGGCGTGCCGTGGTACCAGTGCATGAGCCCGCGCAGCTTGCCGATCGCCACCTTCGTGTCGAGCAGCGTCTGTGCGGCGAACGTCCCGAGGGCGAGGATGACCCTGGGACGGATCAGCTCAACCTGTCGCAACAGATATGGGCTGCACGCGGTGATCTCGTCAGGGACGGGATTGCGGTTCCCCGGCGGCCGGTGCTTCATGACGTTGGCGATGAAGACCTCCTCCCGGCTCAACTTAATGGCGCGGAGGATATCCGTCAGGAGTTTTCCCGCCTGTCCCACGAAGGGGCGACCGGTTTCGTCCTCCGTGGCCCCGGGCGCCTCGCCGATGCACATGAGCTGCGCCGTCGGGCTCCCTTCTCCGGGAACGGGATTGGTTGCGGTCGCGTACAGCGGGCAGCGCGTGCATGTGCGGACCATCTCCGCGATGTCGTCGAGACTCGCCGCCCGCGTGATGGGGCCGCCGAAGAGCTCGACATCCCCGCCGCCGACGACCAGCCCCTGAGGGGCGAGCGCGGAGAGCGCGGTGGTGCCGCGGCGGGGCGAAGGAGGCGTTGGCTGCGCGACGGCTATTGTGGGGATGGCGGGTGCAGGCGGCGGCGCAGGTGCGGGGACTCGCGGCGCAGATGATTGGGGCGCCTCGCGCGCCGGGATGCGCTCCACCTTGCGAGGAAGCTCGGCCTCGGCGCCGCGCAGTACCGAGCGCCAGTCATCGGCGGCCGCCACGTCGCGTGGCGCCGGCGCGCGCTTCCCCTGCGCGCCGACGATGCGGAGCACTTCATCCACGGTGAGCGTGTCGAGGACGAGCTCCGATTCGCCCATCTCGCGCCGCTGCTCGAGGTACCGGCGGAAGAGCTCCTCAACGTTCACGCAGCAACGCCTCCACGCGGTCGAGAATCACGTCGGCCACCTCCGTCTTGAGCATGACGCCGAGCGCTTCGGCGCGGCCGTCGCGGTGCACGATGGTCACACGATTCGTGTCAACGGCGAACCCCGCGTCGGGATCGGTGGCGTCGTTCACCACGATCATGTCCAGGTCTTTCGCGGCCAGCTTCTCCTGTCCTTCCTGGACGGCGTTCCCCGTCTCGAGGGCGAAGCCGACGATCACGGCGCCCGGTCGGCGCGCATCGCGCGTGCTCTTCAGGATGTCGGGAGTCTGGGCCAGCGGGATCGATTCCGGCTTGTCCTTCTTCTTGACCTTCTTCGCGGCGGGGTGTGCCGCCGTGAAGTCGGCAGGCGCCGCGGCCATTACCAGGGCGTCGGCCGATGGCAGCGCGGCCCGCACCGCATCGGCCATCGCCTCCGTCGTCTCCACGGTCGTTAGGCTCATCCCCGGTGGCACCGGGACCTCGAGCGGCCCCGCCACGAGCAGAACGTCCGCACCCCGGCGCCACGCGGCCGATGCGATCGCCACTCCCATCTTCCCGCTGCTTCGATTCGAGAGAAAGCGAACCGGATCCACCGGCTCGCGCGTGGGTCCGGCGGTCACGACAACGCGCCGGCCCCGCAGCACGCTGTCACGCTCGAGAAGGCGACCAACGTGAGCGAAGATCGTTTCCGGCTCGGGCATCCGGCCAGGACCGCTTCCCTCGCCGGCGGCGAGCGGTCCCTCGTCAGGCTCGACGACCTGATGTCCGAGCTCCCGCAAGTGCGCCACGTTTTCCTGGGTCTGGCGGTTGGCCCACATGCGGTCGTTCATCGCCGGAACGAGCAGGACGGGCGCTTCGGTGGCGAGAAGGCACGCGGTGAGGAGGTCATCGGCGAACCCGTGAGCGACGCGCGCCAGAAAATCGGCGGTCGCGGGAGCGACGACGATCGCATCAGCGCCTCGGGCCAGCGCGATGTGATCCAGCGCGCGCCCCGGCTCGAAGAGGTCGGTGTGCACCGGGCGACCGGTGAGCGCCTCGAACGTGACGGGGCCAACGAACTCCGTCGCCGCCCGCGTCATCACGACATCGACCTCCGCCTGCGCGGCGGTCAGCAGTCGCGCGAGCCACCCCGTCTTGTAGCTCGCGATTCCCCCCGTCACGCCGAGGACGATTCGACGGCCGGCGTAGGGGCGCACGGTGGAGTTACTGGCCGCGCCGCCGTGGGGTGACGCGGTACTCGATGGCGCCCTCAGTGAGCTCCTCGAGCGAACGCGTGGTCAGCTTCTTCTCGCCCGGCCGCGAGCGATCCCGAGGGAACTCGTTGATGATGCGGGCGAACTTCGCCGCGACCAGAACGCCGAGGTACTTGTTGGCCGCGTGCTGCGCGACTTCTACCGGAGTAAAGACCTGCATGATTTCACTCGATTGATGAATGGGTTTCGACTTCCTGCTCCAACCGCTCGATCAGCGAGCGGACCTGCTCTTCCAGCCCGTGCACACGCTCGCGCCGGCTCATCTCCGCGTCAATGATCGCGGACACACGACCGACGGCGCCCTCGAGGTCATCGTTCGTCACCACGTACTGATAGCTCTCCGCGTGTCGCAGCTCCTTCAGCGCGTTCGTCATCCGCCGCGCCAGAGACGCGCGGTCCTCGGTCTTCCTCGCCCGCAAGCGTTCCAGCAACACTCCCGCCGATGGCGGAAGGACGAACACCAGAACCGCGTGGGGAAACGCCTTCGCCAACTGAGCGGCGCCCTGAACGTCGATGTCCAGGATGACGTGCTTGCCCTTCGCTATGACCCGCTCGATCTCCTTTCGTAAGGTCCCGTACCAGTGACCGTGAACCTCGGCGCATTCCGCGAACTCGCCACGCTCGCGCCGCTTCCGGAATTCCTCAGCACTCAGAAAAAAATAATCGCGTCCCTCCACCTCGCCCGCCCGCGCCGGCCTCGTCGTGCACGATATCGAGTATCCCACATCAGAGCGCTTCGCGAGCAGCTCTCGTGCAATCGTCGTCTTTCCGCCTCCTGATGGCGCAGACAGGACCAGCGGAAAGGGATTCACTCGAGATTCTCGACCTGTTCGGCGATGCGTTCGAGCTCCTCCTTCAGTGCGACGACCTCGTGCGTCATCACCGCATCACGAGACTTGCTTCCCGTCGTATTCGCTTCCCGAACCATCTCCTGGAGCAGAAACGCCAACCGCTTCCCCACCGGTTCCGATCCACCGCGCCGCAGCGTGTCGCGGAATGCACTGATGTGCGCACGAAAGCGATCGATCTCCTCCGCCACGTCCAGCCGATCGGCGAGGATCGCCACCTCCTGAGCGAGCCGCTGCTCATCGATCGACGCCCCGCCCATCAGCTCGGCCACCGCCTCCCGCAACCGGTTCCGCTCGGCGACGATGCGCTCGGGAGCCCGTGCCGCGATTCGCTCCAGCGTCTCCTCCACGAGCCCAATCCGTTCGGAGAGCACGGCTGCCATCCGTTCGCCCTCCGCTTCGCGCATCGTGGTCAGCGCCGATGCCGCCTGCCTAACTATTTCCACCAGCTCATCCGCGCTGCCACCCGGGTCCGAACCCCGCTCGCTCCGGACTACGTCCGGCATCCGCAGCACCGTCGCGACGGTAACTGCCTCGTCGAGGCCGTGAGCGCGTTGCAGCCGACGGACTGTCTCCAGCGCCTCGGCGAATCGAGCCTCATCGACCACAGTGTCGCTCGTGGCGTCCCGCTCAATGCGAGCGACCAGCGTGACGTGCCCGCGCGCGATCATGCGACGAAGCGCCTCGCGGACGTCGCCCTCCCACCGCGACAGCTCGGGCGGGAGCTTCAGGCTGGGATTGAAAAAACGGTGGTTGACGGTTCGAAGCTCGACACTCACCCGTGCAGTGCCTACCCCCCCGGCGGCGGTGCCGAATCCTGTCATGCTTCGAATCATGGCAAGTCATGCAAGTTACGGTGCCGCAACAACCTTGTCAATTCCAGAAGTCCCACCGCACGCCGTAGAGCGTGAGCTGACGAGGAACCGTAAAACCGGGAATGAATTCGTTGGGCAGCTGCCCGAGCGTGTATCGCTGGCGCCAGAAGAGGACGGCGTCGACGAGGCGAATCTCGATCAACGAGCTGAGATCGTGAGAGCTGCGGGCGACTTCCGGACCCTCGTCCGTGGGGAACGCGATCCCGTCGCGATAGTCGTGTCGCACGGAGATGAGCGCCCCGAACTGTCCGCTCGGAAACTTCTTCAACCACCGCGTGCGAACGTAGATCTCCGATCTCAACTGCAACTGCGGCCGATAGAAGCCCTGGCGTTCCCACCGGAACGCGAAGACGTCGGCATGGATGGCACGCCACACGCGGCCGCGAACGCCGCCGTAGAGCGCCATCGTGGGTCCTTCGTCGTGCGCCACGTACAGTGAGTCGAAAACGACGAGCGGCGTGACGTGGATCGAGTCGAGCCTGACAACGCCGCCAGTAAACCACAAGGAGCGGATTCGAAGCGCCGCCTCGGCGCGCGCAGACACGAGGTCGTTTGCCTGGAGATCAGAGGGCGGTCGCCGCAGTGAGGCAACGCTGCTGAAGGACAAGAACGAGAAAGGGCTCAGTCGAACCGAGACCTCGCCCAGCGACGATGAGTCGTCGCCGCGCCACTCACCGAGAGCGGACACCCCCGCGATCCGATGCGCGAGCGAAAGCCGTCCCGTGAGCGACTGAAAACCATCCTCTCCGGCGTACGTCCGACTGGTGACGCTCGCGCGCAAGACATCTCCGGACCATCCGACTGCGCCGACGAGCTGGTTCCTCGAGCGCTTCTCTTCGATCGTATCGATCGGAAAGACTTTCGGGTCGTCGATTCGCTCGCGCGTGAATGACTGTCCTCCGAGAAGAACCTGAGCCCAGCCGCCCCGATCGGCGTCGCCGAGGCCCATGCGCACATAGGCATCGCGGCGAATCGAGTTGACCCTGGGAATGGCGTATCCGTCGTCGCTCGTCTGCTCGTTACGCTGGCGGCGGCCGCGAATGGCGAAGGCGTCAAGGCTCGC
>DASTYE010000246.1:0-2197 GCA_035765135.1 Gemmatimonadaceae bacterium
CGCTGCGTCAGCGGAGCGTCCCGGAGCTGCCCCTGATCGATGCGCATCCGCACGATGTGATCGATCACCTCGCGGATCTGCTCGGGCGTGGGATCCGAGAGAACGCGGGCCGACGCTTCCACGCCATCGGCCAACATGCAGACGGCCGTCTCCGCGCTTTGCGGAATCGGACCCGGATAGGTGAACTCCATCGTGTTGGGCGCGGTATCGCGCTCCTTCGCCTTCTCGAGGAAGTACGCGATCGACAGCGTCCCGTGGTGCTCGGGAATGAACGACGCGATCGCGCGCGGAATCCGATGTTCGGCGGCGAGCTCGAGCCCTTCGCGGATGTGTCCGCGGATGATCTGGGCGCTGGCTGCCGGCTTGAGCTTGTCGTGCGGATTCCGTCCCTTCGGCTGATTCTCCACGAAGTACTGTGGGCGGCCCAGCTTCCCAATGTCGTGGAAGTACGTCCCGACGCGGCCAAGCAGGCCGTTCGCGCCGATCGCGTTGCACGCCGCCTCCACGAGGTTGGCCATGCGCATCGTGTGATCGAAGGTGCCGGGCGCCTCCATCATCAACCGGCGAAGCAGCTGATGGTTGAAGTTCGAGAACTCCAGCAGTGTCAGGTCGGTAGTGATTCCCGTTATGCGCTCCGCGACCGGCAACAGGAACATCGCGAGGGCCACCGAGCCCAGGGCATTCGCTCCGCCCCAGACGATGCTGACGAGGATGTCCCGCGGGGGCCAGTCGAGGATCAGACCGAGCGCAAGATCCGCGAGCACGAAGGCGCCAAAGATCGTCAGCACGGCGTAAACGATCTGCTCGCGACGCCGCATCACCTGAACGCTGATGGCGGCGGCCGCGCCTCCGACGAGGCCGAGGAAGAGCGCGTTCGTGCC
This sequence comes from Gemmatimonadaceae bacterium, assembly GCA_035765135.1. Classification (GTDB taxonomy): domain Bacteria; phylum Gemmatimonadota; class Gemmatimonadetes; order Gemmatimonadales; family Gemmatimonadaceae; genus JAICNG01. The sequence goes on from DASTYE010000246.1 coordinate 882, forward strand.
GCGGAATACGCCCTGCCCGCCGACGAGCACCGCGAGGATCATCGCGGCGATGAGGCTGATTCGTGCATCGAACAGAATCGTCAGCATCACGGCCGCCAGCGGGATCGGCACGAGCTCGGGCCGCACCGGCGCGAGATGCCCGAACACCGAGGCCGCCACCAGCACGATCGCGAACGTCAGCGCCAACAGGGTGAGCGCGCGATACGACCGGTAGAGCTGTGGCCGGAACAGCACGATCGTGATCGCGAAAATGGTGAGCACGAGCGCGTTGTAGAGCACGGCGCCGAGCACGCGTCCGATGGCGCGCTCACCGCCGACACGTCGTTCCATCTCGGCCTGTAGTGCGCGCAGCTTGTCGTGCTCTTCGCGGCCGACCACCTCGTGCTCGCCGACGATCTTCTCCCCTTCCCGCACTTCGTAGCGCCACTCGCTCACCGACGCGCGAAGCTCCTGGCGCCGGGCGTCGGTCGCCGCACGGTCGAGGACAATCGTCGGGTGAAAGAGCGCACTCAGCAGCTTGTAGTAGAGGCCGTCACCGATCGACGATGTGGGGTCGGGATGGAACCGCCGGGCCCGCGCGATGAGGTTCGCGAACGTCGCGATGCTGTCGGCGAGCACGGTGCGCTCCTCGCCATTTCGACGAACGATCGCCTCGCCCCGGACGTCGTCGGTGGCGCCACTCGACGCGATGCCGTTGGCCAGGAACCGGCGAAGCACGCGCTCCAGCCCGTCACGCATCGCCAGCCGCCGACCGCGAAAGGTCAGGTACTCGGCCTCGGCCTCGGTGAGGGTGACACTATGGCTGCCGACGGTCTGACGAACCCGAATGGCGGCGGTGCGCGGGTCACCATCCTCGACGGCCCGAGAGATGTCGCGAAAGATCCCCTCGAGCGAGCGCACGGATGAGTCGAGCGCGGCCGGTGCGTACACGAAGATCGGTTTCCCGGTCGCGGCCAGCTCGTCGCGCTCCCGCTGAAGGTCGGCCGCCGACTTGCGTACCCGGAACTCGAACGGCGCGATGACGTTCTCGGTCGCTACCGCGCCCACCTCGAAGAGCGGCGACTCCACCGCCGGCGCGGAGGGAAACAGGATGTAGGTCGCGATCGCCAGCGCGAGCACCAGCGCCAGCCGCGCGGCGTCGTACATGAACCGATCTCCGCCGCCGGGCGGAACGACCGGTGAGGTCACTCGCCGCCACTGCTCACGCAGGACCACGCTCACTCCGTCCCCGAGTCCTTCGCGTACGCCTTGATGATGTCACGCACCAGCCGATGGCGGATGACGTCGGACTCGCCGAAGTAATGGAACCCTATGCC
>DASTYE010000247.1:0-7122 GCA_035765135.1 Gemmatimonadaceae bacterium
GCCGTACAGCAGCGTGACCTCGCGCTCGGCCAGCGAGCTCGTCGGCTCGTCGAGCACGAGCACCTTCGCCCCTAACGACACGCCACGAGCGATCGCCACCATTTGACGCTGCGCGGTGCGCAGGGAACCGAGCGTGGCGCGCGGATCGATGTCGATGCCGAGGTCGTGGAGCAGAGAGGCCGTGTCGCGGAACATGCGCGACCAGTCCACCAGCCCCCAGCGCCGCGGCTCCCGCGCCAGCCAGATGTTCTCGGCGACGGTGCGATGGACGAGGAGGTGGATCTCCTGGTGGACGGCGATGACACCAGCTACCTGAGCCGCCGCCGGCGATGCGAACGCGACCGGCGTACCCTCGAGGTACATCTCGCCGCCGTCGCGGCGATAGGCGCCGGTCATGATCTTGATCAGCGTCGATTTGCCGGCGCCATTCTCGCCGACGAGCGCGTGCACCTCGCCGGCCTGGAGATCGAAATGCACGCCATCGAGCGCGGTGACCCCCGCGAAGCGTTTGACGATACCCTCCATGCGGAGGACCGATTGACTCGCTTCGCGCACGGTCGACGGCGTCGGAAGCCTAACGGGTCCGATGGGTCACGCTCAGTATGCCTCGGCCAGGTACTGTTGGGCGTTCGTCTTGTCGAAGAGGCGGTCGGTGAGCACGATCTGCGGGGGAATCTGTTCCTGCCGGAGATACTTCTCGATCGTGTCGAACGCCAGCGGGCCGAAGCGCGGATTGCTCTCGACTGTGGCGCCGAGCTCCCCGGCGATGATCGCCTCGAGGGCGGCGCGCTGCCCATCGACCGAGACGACGATCACATCCTGACCCGGCTTGCGGCCGGCCGCCTTCAGCGCCTGAATGGCGCCGAGCGCCATTTCATCGTTATGCGCGTAGACGGCGGTGATGCGGGTGCCGAGCGATTGCGCGATGTTCTGCATCACGCGCTCGCCCTGCGCCCGGGTGAAGTTCCCCGTTTGCGACGCGAGAATCGTCATGCCGGGGTATTTGGCGATGCCATCGCGAAATCCCTTGGCGCGGTCGGCGGCCACCGATGATCCGGGCGTTCCCGAGAGTTCCACGATCTGCGCCTTCCCGCTGGTCGCGGTGGCGAGCCACTCGGCGGCGCGCTGTCCCTGCTCGATGAAGTTCGACGCGAGCAGTGTGATGTAATCCTGACCCGCGGTGCCGCGCGCGGCGCGGTCGACGAGAATGACGGGGATCTTCGCGCGCGATGCGGCCTGGAGGGCAGGGGCGAGCCCCTCGAACTCGCGCGGCGCGAGGAGAATGATGTCCACGCGCCGCGCGATGAGATCCTCGACGTCCGACACCTGCTTCGCCGTCTGCCCCTGCGCATCGGTCACGACGAGCTGCACCCCGCGTTTCGCGGCTTCGTCGCGCAGACTCTTCGTCTCCGCAATCCGCCAGGGATTGTCGGACTCCATCTGCGAGAATCCGACTGTCTTCCCGGCGAGAGGTCCGGAGGCGGCCGCGCTCTCCGCCCCTCCGCCCGCGGCTGCCCCGTCGCCACCTCCCGAATCCTTGCGACAGCTGGCGATGGCGAGCGCGAGGAGGGCGAGCAGGGGAAGCCGGCGCATACGGCGATGGAGGCGAGACATGGGCGGCGGAGTGGAGGGAACGAAGTTCGCCGAACGGCGGGGTTGGTTCAGAACAGACACTCAGTACGATTTCGCTCCGACCTTGTCAAGAAGGGGCATGCGTCGGGATAACCCCCGCTTGACAGTCTGAAACCCCGGTCGTATCGTCTGCCGCCGAACAGAATCGAACAAGACTGAACCGTTCGATTGTGTTCGGAGAATCCCACCGCTTCTTCCGCAGCGCACCCCCGCCCACCGGCACATGACCGCCAAGCGGCCCACCATGACCGACGTCGCACGGCAGGCAGGCGTCTCGAAGGCCACCGTCTCGGCGGTGCTCAACGGGACCGCCGGCGTCAAGGACGCCACCCGCGACCGGGTGCACGAGGCCATGGATCTGCTCAACTACCGGCCGCTCCGTGGCGGGGCAGCGTCGAGCTCGCAGGCGCGGGCGGACAAGAGCATCGCGCTCCTCATCAAGGAGCACGACAATCCCTACTACGCCGGCATCATCGACGGTGTGCGCGCGGTGTGTACCGCCCAGGGGTACACGCTCCTCGTCGCCAGCTCCGCAGGTGATTACGAGACGGAGCGACGGAGCGTCGAGCTCCTCCGCGCCAAATACATCGATGGGCTGATCGTCACGCCCGTGCTCGACGACGAAGCCGATCTGTCGCACCTCTTCGAGCTCAAGCGGCGCAACTTTCCTTTCGTCCTCCTCGAGGAGATTCGCGGATTGCGAGCGAGTCTCGTGGACGTGGACAACGTGGCCGCGTCGCGGATGGCGGTGGAGCATCTGCTCTCACTCGGTCACACCCGCATCGCTCACCTCGCCGGTCCGCAGTATTCGCTTCACAGCCAGCAACGTGTGAATGGCGCACGCCTCGCGCACAGTGCGTCTCAGGTCGCTTTTCCGCCGCAGGCCGTCGTCCCCGCGGGCGCACACCTGCAGGACGGCTATCGCGCCGGGCTCGCGCTCTTCAGTGGGGCCGAGCCGGCGGCGCGTCCAACGGCGGTCACGTGTTACAACGATCTCGTTGCGATTGGACTGTGTCGCGCGCTCGCGGAGCTCGGGCTCGATGTGCCAGGCGATGTCTCGGTCGTCGGCTTCGATGACATCCCGCTCTGTCAGTATGTGCCGGTGCCGCTGACGTCGGTTCGCGTCCCGACGTACGAGATGGGTGAGATCGCCGCGCGCATGCTGCTCCATCACGTCGAAGCGAACGAGGTCATACCACCGCAACGCGTCGATCTCCAGGCGGAGCTCGTCGTGCGCCGGTCCACAGCCGCCGTTGGTGCCGTTGCTCTGCCCAGCTCCCCGTCCATTCTCCCCTTCAGCGCCCAACTCACCGAATGACCAATCGCCGGCGGTTCCTTCGCGGTTCCATCGCCTGCCTAACGTTCGCGATCGCGTGTGCGCCGACGCCCGCCCCCGCCCCCACGCCGCCCGCGCCAGTGGCGGTCGCGGCGGAAACGACGGCCGCTCCACCCGTCACTCCGGTGGCGCCGGCGTGGCAACCGGCGGGAGCGCGGCTCCTGACACGCTGGGGTGCGGAGCTTCGCCCGGAGAATCCGCTGCCGGAGTATCCCCGGCCGCAGATGATGCGAGCGCGGTGGGCGAACCTGAACGGGCTCTGGGATTTTCAAATCGTCAGTGAGAACTCGACGCCCGGCGCGCCGGCGTCGCCGATCGCTTCGGTACCGGGAGGCGCCGGTCCGACCTCCGCACTGTCGATGCCGACTGGAGCGTTCGACCTCCGGATTCTCGTTCCCTTCGCGCCGGAGGCGCCGTTGTCCGGCGTGGGACGTCACGCGGATCACGTTGCCTATCGACGCATGTTCCAGCGGCCGTCCGACATGAACGCGGGTGAGCGACTCCTGCTTCACCTCGGTGCGTGCGACTGGCATTGCACCATCTACGTCAACGACCGTCAGGTTGCCGACCACACCGGCGGATACGACGCCTTCTCCGTGGACATCACCGACGCGCTTCGTGCGCAGGGAGAGCAGGCTCTCGTCATCGTCGCGTACGATCCGACCGACAAGTTCGGTCAGCCGCGCGGCAAGCAGGTGTCGAAGCCCGAGGGCATCTGGTACACGCCGGTCACTGGTCTCTGGCAAACGGTCTGGCTCGAGCCGGTACCGGCTGCCAGCATCGACCGGCTCCGCCTGACGCCGGATGTCGATAGCGCCGCGCTTCGTCTGACGGTAACGGGTCGCGGCACCGGCTCGGCCCACCGCGTGGTGGCCGTCGCCAGCGCCAATGGGCAGGAGGTCGGTCGCATCGAGGGGGCGGTCGGTGAGGAGCTGCGGATGCCGGTGCCTAACGCGCGCCTCTGGAGCCCCGCCGATCCGTTCCTGTACGACCTGCGAGTGGCGCTGACGGACGGCGGGCGCGAAGTCGACCACGTCGACAGCTACTTCGGGATGCGCAAGGTGGGGCTGACGCGCGACCCGCGCGGACTCACGCGCATCACCATGAACGACCAGGTGGTCTTTCCCCTCGGGCCGCTCGACCAGGGATGGTGGCCGGACGGTCTCTACACCGCGCCGAGCGATGAGGCGCTGCGCTTCGACGTCGAGATGACGAAGGCGCTCGGCTTCACCGTCACGCGCAAGCACATCAAGGTCGAGCCGGCGCGCTGGTACTACCACGCCGACCGCCTCGGCCTTCCGATCTGGCAGGACATGCCGAGTGGGTGGAACGATTCGCCCGAAGCGCGGCAACATTTCGAGCGTGAGCTGCGCGCGATGCTCGAGGATCTTCACAACGTCCCGTCGATCGTCGTGTGGGTTCCGTTCAATGAGAAGTGGGGGCAGTTCGATGCGAAGCGCATCGCCGGCATCGTCGAGCAGCTCGACCCGAGCCGTCTCGTCAATGATGCTAGCGGATGGCAGCACGAGGATGCGGGGGACATCATCGACGTCCATCGCTACCAGGGTCCGCAGGCGATGTTCGGCGCCAGGGGTCGTGTCGCCGTCGTCGGCGAATTTGGCGGCCTGGGCTACAAGGAAGCCGGGCACGCCTGGGCCGGAGATGCGTGGGGATACGGCGGTCTCTTTCCCACTCGTGAGGTGCTCGCCGATCGATACGATCTCCTGACGAAGCGGCTGTACCACGACCGGGACACGCACGGGATCGGCGCCGGCATCTACACGCAGATGACCGATGTCGAAGTCGAGCTGAACGGCTTCCTCACCTACGATCGCGCCGTTCTGAAGTTCGACACGACGAGAACCGCGGCGGTGAATCGTGGCCTTGCGCCGTACATCACCCCGGAGTTGACGGAGTTCACCGACCGCGTTCAGGTCACGATTCACCAGGGCACGCCCACCGAGATCCGTTACACCACCGACGGAAGCGAGCCCACGGCCGCGAGCCCGCTGTACACGAGGCCGTTCTCCATTGCGCAATCGACGGTGGTGCGCGCGCGCTCCTTCCAGAACGGAAGCCCGACGTCGGCGCCCGAGGCGCGCGTCGACTACGTGAAAGGCCCGGGGCGGGCACCCGTGATGGTGGCGCCAGGCGCGCTATCGGCCGGCCTCGACTTCGCCTACTACGTGGAATCCACTCCCGAGCCGGCATTTCGCATGAACTGGCCGGTACGCTGGCAGGTCGAGCGACCGGATGTGCGTCCCGACGACTATCCGGCGCGGAAGACCGGCGCCGTCGCGACACCTTCGCTCGCGCCGCGCGACACGACCGAGCTGTTCAGCTTCCGCTATACCGGATACGTGCGAGTTCCGCGCACCGGCGTCTACACGTTCACCGCGCGCTCCGACGATGGCGCCGCGCTCTGGGTCGGCGATCGCAACGTGTTCTGGTCGGTGGGGCAGTCCCCGAAGACGACCGAGACGTGGGGGCAGATCGCACTCCAGGCCGGATTGCACCCCATCACCCTCACGTACTTCCAGGCCTACGGACCGATGGCGCTCGAGCTGCTGGTGAGCGGCCCGGGCATTCGGCGGCAAGTCGTTCCTTCCTCGTGGTTTTACCGGCCTCGCCCTGCGACGACGCAGCGTTAGGCGGCCCCTGACCCATTCCTCCCTTCCTTCCTCCATGACTTCCATGTCGCTGCAGAGTCGGAAACACCTTCACCCCGCTTTCTCGCGGAGGGCCTCGCTGTGAGCGTCTCACGTCATCGCCCGATTCGGGGCACACAACTGATCACGGGCGCCGCGCTCGCGGCGGCGGCGCTGGTGGCGGGGCTCCATCCCGCGACCGCCATGGCGCAGGGAACGGAGCGCATCAGCGGAACCGTGACGAGCGACCAGGGCATTCCCATCCCCGGCGCACAGGTCACCGTGCAGGGGACGACGCTGGGGGCCTACACGGCCGACGACGGGCGCTACGCGATCGCCAATGTCCCGTTAGGCACACACGTCGTCCGCGCTCAGCGCATCGGCTACGCGCCACTGACACAAACGGTTACCGTCGTCGCCGGCGCGAGCGCGACCGCGGACTTCCGGCTCGCGGCCGTGGCCACGACGCTGACCACCCAGGTCGTCGTCGGGTACACGACGCAGATGCGTCGGGACGTGTCCGACGCGGTCTCGAGCGTGTCCGCCGAGGACATCGCTGATCAGATGGTGGCGACGGTGGAGGAGGGGCTGCGTGGTCGCGTTCCGGGAGTGCAGATCAACGCCTCAGGCGAGCCGGGGCGGCCAGCGCAGATCGTCATCCGCGGCCAGAATTTCCTCGGCAACCCGACCCCGCTGTACGTCGTGGACGGGATGTACCTGCGCCAGAACCCGAACCTCAATCCCTCCGACATCGAGTCAATGGAGGTCCTGAAGGATGCGTCGGCGGCGGCGCAGTACGGGTCACAGGCCGCCAACGGCGTCATTGTCATTCGCACCAAGCGTGGACGGGCCGCCGACAACAACCGCGTCGAGCTGCGAACGTACACGGGCTATCAGGAAGTCCCGAAGCGAATCGACATGATGGATGCCCGCGGGTGGGCGACCATCCAGCAGCAGGCGTATCAGAACGCCAACCTTCCGGTGCCGTCGGGGGTGACGCAGGCGCTCACGGGAGGCGGTCCCAATACCGACTGGCAGGACGCGGTATTCGATCGCGGCGTGATCCAGGATCACAACCTCGCGGTCTCCGGCGGCAAGGCCAACGCCTCCTATCTCATCACCGGTGGCCTCTTCGATCAGGAGGGCTCGATCGTCGAGACGCACTTCCGGCGCTACAACGTTCGCGTCAACTCCGACGTGAGCTTCGGCCGATTCACCATCGGCGAGAACGTCGCCCTGTCGCGCTCGACCCGGCAGGGCCTCAGCGGGTTCCCGCTGATCGACGTCGTCCGAATGCTCCCGTCGATTCCCGTTCGCGATCCGAACAACCCGAGCGGCTACGGCTACGGAAGCGGCGCGAATCCCACGTTCGGCACCAATCCGCTCGGTCTCCTCGAACGGCGTCCGCGCACGGAGCGCTCGAATCAGGTCATCGGCTCCGCGTTCGGGGAAGTGCGAATTCTCCCGTTCCTGCGCTATCGCCTCAACCTCGGTCTGAACTACGAG
>DASTYE010000248.1:0-6021 GCA_035765135.1 Gemmatimonadaceae bacterium
CTGTCGGTGTTCAGCGCGACCGTGAGTCGCCGCGTCAACGGAGCACTCAGAGTCGACGATCGATACAAGTGCCCCGACGGAGCGGAGGCCGACCTGTCGCATCGGTGCGGTGGCTCCGGCGGCTGACACCAGGGACCACGCCGCGGGTCCCACGTTAGGCAGTACCGACACGGCGCCAATCAGGCGCCGCCCGATGCGTCGTAAGGCATTCGCGAGCCGATGTGTCCGGAGTCTTCCCTACGTGATCCTCCGCACGACAGACGCGCCCAACCGTGCGCACCGTGGTCACCCACCCTCTCGGATCGTGCGCGCCACGTCGCGAGTGCGAGCGACACATAACCGGGCCTTGAGCGCGGCATATCTCACGTCGCACGACTCGACGTGAGTTCTTCCTGGACATGCGGCCTCACGGCTGATAGTGTGGCCTGGTACCAGGGCCGTAATGCCGGCGATCGTTTGCCTCGATCAGCGCCGGGGTTTTTACGTGCGCCCTTAGCGGAGAGGGAGCACCTTATTGGTGGGCTGAGCCGTACGGCGTCACTCCGACACCGTTAGGCGGCGCTCCTCGGCTTGTTGGCCTCGATGTGGGCAGGGGCTTTGGCGCTGAGCAGGCATGCGGACTCACGAGCTCGGGGGCGACTTGGTGCTGGGAAGGTGAAGGCGCAGGCGGCGCTTCACTGCCCCGACTGATCGCCGGGCTCCGCCGTTCGTAGACGTCAGCGCCGGATACACCACCAATGTTGTCGTACGGCGGGCGGCGAGGTACACTGCTGGGAATCGAACGACTACGGCCAATTGGGCGACGGGACGATCCTCGCGCGCGCTCAGCCCGTTCGCGTAGCCTTTAGGGGAGCAGTTCGCCACCGTGAGCCGCGTGTGGCCTCGATACCACTGGTAAGGCGTACTTCTGGGCCAATGCCATTCCGGTGAGTTGGGAGATCGGCACGCCGTGGCGCTGATCATGAAGACGGACTCGCTTGGCAGTATTCGTCGTGATCATGCTTCGTATGGGCGTGGTGACAACGCTCGTCGCACACCCATTCACGCCGTGGTATGCGCAGCCCCTGACGAGTAGCTATGTGCCTCCCGTGCGCAGCTGCCGCCGCGTGCGGCTACGCGCGCCGCTCCGCGGCTTGGACGTCGAGCGGACACCGCCGGTGCCCCGGTTCCTTTTCCATCATATCGGACATCCGCCGGGCCCGCGCCACTTATGACCACGGGAATCTGTCTTCCACCCACCTCGGTTGGCTTTTGGCATCACCGAGCCTCCTCGCGCAGGACATTGGCTGAAGCACAGGCCCGTGGCCCTTCAGGCTTCGAGGGGTCGGACCATATGGCCTTGCTCGCACACTGACTCTCGCATCATGAGACATGATCGCGCTGAGCCTCGGTCTCGGCGCCGATGTCCGCTGGGAAGGTGAATGATTGCGGGGAAGGCGGCGATGGGCGGAGTGGGCGGCCTACATCAGAGATCGCACCAGGCACGCTCGATCGGTGTGTCATATTGCCGCCGCCCGCCGACCCTGTCATTATCGTCCCGATACTGTGCATCTGGCACTTACACGGAGGTGGCCGATGATCAGGGCCGCAACTGCGATCTTTCTCCCTCTCGCGGCTGTGACCGCCGTCCTCGCTACGCCGGCGCAGGGGCAACAGTCCCCACTGAGCAGCCAGCTGCAGGCGCGCATCACGGCGATCGAGCCCAAGGTTGTCGCCTGGCGGCGTGACATTCATCAGCACCCGGAGCTCGGCAACCGAGAGGTTCGCACCGCCAAACTGGTCGCCGATCACCTGCGTGCGCTCGGGATCGAGGTGCAGACGGGCGTCGCACACACCGGCGTCGTCGGACTATTGCGCGGTGGGCGGCCGGGGCCGGTCGTGCTTCTCCGCGCCGACATGGATGCGCTTCCCGTGACCGAGCGCGTCAACCTCCCATTCGCGTCGAAGGCGAAGGCGACGTTCAACGGCCAGGAAGTAGGAGTGATGCACGCCTGCGGGCACGACACCCACGTCGCCATCCTGATGGGGGTGGCCGAGGTGCTGGCGGCAATGAAGGACCAGCTTCCGGGAACGGTGAAATTCGTCTTCCAGCCGGCAGAGGAAGGTCCACCGCAGGGAGAGGAAGGCGGCGCGAAGATGATGGTGAAGGAGGGTGTGCTCACCAACCCAACTGTCGAGGCTGCCTTCGCCCTCCACATCTCGGCCAAGCAGGAGGTCAATGGGATCTACTACAAGCCCGGAGGCACGTACGCGAGCTCGGACGATTTTCGGATCACCGTGAAAGGGAAGCAGACCCACGGCGGATATCCCTGGAACGGGGTCGATCCCATCGTCACATCGGCGCACATCATCACCGCGCTCCAGACGATCGTCAGCCGGCGGATGGAGCTCACCTCGAACGCGGCTGTCGTCACGGTGGGGAAGATCCAGGGCGGGGTCCGCTCGAACATCATCCCCGAGCAAGTGGAGATGATCGGGACGCTCCGCGCCCTAACGCCGGAGGACCGGAAACGGATTCACGATCGCGTCAGGCAGATCGCCACGTCCGTCGCCGAGAGCATGGGCGCGACCGCCGAGGTGCAGATCCCGGTCACGACCGAGTATCCGGTCACCTTCAACAACGAAGCGCTGACGGCGGCAATGGTGCCGGTGCTGGAAGCGGTGGCGGGCGCAGGCCGGGTGCGGCTCGTTCCCGCGGAGACGGGGGCCGAGGACTTCTCATTCATCGCCCAGAAGGTGCCGAGCTTCTACATCCAGCTCGGTGGGCGTCCGGCCAACGTGAAGGAAGAGGATGCCGCCGATCATCACACGCCGGATTTCTACGTCGATGACAGTGGGCTCGATCTCGGCGTCCGCGCACTGACGGCGATGACGCTGCACTACATGCGCACTCGCCCTGCCGCGCGTGCGGGGGGACTATAGCGTCGCGCGGTCTCCCTCAATGCAGTGAGATCTGCCGAACGATGGTCGGATCCTTGATCTCGTCGTCTGCAGCGAGCAGGAACGCCTTGCTCAGAACGACCGATAACGTCCCGTCCCCCTCGAAGGGGAGGAAAAGACGATCGCCCACCGTCGCGGGATCCCGCGCCGGGACGATGCAGAGATACTGATCGTTAGGCTCCATGAGCACGTTGCCGCTCCCGAGGTGGATCTTGTAGGTGCGGAGCTTGCCGCGCACCACCAGGAACCGATCCGTCAGCGTGCACTGACTCGCGATCTTGAGCCGCGGGACGAGGCGTTCCAGAATCGCCCGGCGGGTACGCGCCGTCTCGCCCAGCTCGCCGAAGGAGTAGCTGTTCCAGTAGTCGCGATAGCGGCCACCCGGACCGCCGTCCTGCCAGGTGGGGTCGTTGCCGACCGACGCCACTCCCACAAAGAGATCGACGTCGCGCATGATCTCGCTGAAGACGAGCGCCGGAATCTCGTCCAGCGGCAGCGGTTCGTTCACCCAACGCGTGCCCGGCCCGGCCGCCGAGCTCCCGTATCCGCCGCCACCCGCATGCGCATAGTTCTGCGCGGCATCCAGTCGGTAGAAGCGCACCTGATCGGTGAGGACGCGCAGAAACGCGCCGCTCTCGTTCGTGTCGGTACCGAAGTCCTGTCCCGCCCCCTCCACCCAGTACTCCGCGCGCAGCCCCCACTGTGGAAGCTCCCTGAACGTCGGCGGATACGTGTCGTCCACCATCATTCGCAGCTTGTTCTTCCACCCGCGAGCCGCGCACAGCGCGTTGTACTGATGCTGGCGCAGCACGTGCGCCGCAAAACGATTCGAGTACGTCTCGGTGCGACGCTCGGCGTCGGTGAGCAGATAGACTTCGCGGTGCGCCTGCTTGAACGGTTGCCGGACCTCGTGCCCTTCGATCCACCGCCGCCAGGCGAGCACGTCTTCCACCGGCCGACTGATCGGATGCCAGAGCTCCACCTCGCTCTCGTCAGGCACGTCGAGCGGACGATCTTCCGCATCGAGAAGGCGATCGTTGAACCAGGCTCCCGCACGCGCGCTTCCGTCGGTGATGACATTCCAGATCAGTCGGCGGGCAATCGTGCCGACCAGCGGATGGTCGAGATAGCGCTCGCGCCACACGCGCGCCGGCCAACGCTTCTCCAGCAGGAACATCGCGTCGAGACGCTCGCTCTGCGCCGGCAGCATAGCCGCGATGTCCTTGGCCGCGCCTTGCAGCTCCTTCAGCTCTTCCTTGTGCTCGCTCTTGACCTTGGCGGGAACGGATTTCTGCGCCTTTCCGTCGGCCCGACTCCACCGGATGTCGACGTCGCGCCCCTCCACCCGCAGCTCGGCGCTGTATTCGCCGTCCGCGAACGTCTCGCGCCGGATGCCGACGTCCTCGAGCCCGTATGTCGGCACTGCCATCTCCTCGATCTGATCGCGCGGCAGTGAAAGCGCCTCGGCCGCGGCGTTGAACGCCTTCTCGATCTCCTTCTGCGCCGTGCCGAACTTGACGCGAACCTTGAGCATCGCGAGATGTCCGACCGCTTCGGGTGATCCGATCGCCGAAAGCGCGTAGACCGCCGCGTTGCCGACCTTGACCGCGCGCGGGCCGACGCCCGGCACCTTGCGATAGGCGGACAACGCGACCGCGGCGACGGCGCGTGTGAGCTCGTCATCCCGCGGAAGGGTTGGCGTGAGCCAGAGCAGCCCGCGGAGGCAGGTGCCGTTCTCCTCGTGCATGACGTCGGCCGCGGACCGCGTGTCCCCGATAAACGCTCCGAGCCGAGTGACGGATCGCCCCTTCGCGACACTCGGCAGCCAACGGTAGAGCGCAGCCAGCACACTGTCATTGCCGATGGCGGAGATGAGCTTCTCGCCCGTCTTGAGCCACTTCGCGGAAGGGCGGGCGGCCGTCGCCGTCAGCGCATGCTTGAGCAGGGCGATCCACGGCTCGCGGTCGCGCCGCGGGAGTCGCGTCAGGTCATCGTTCAGCTGGTCGGTCCAGGCTTCCCCAGGAACGAGAAAGAACTCCGCGCGGTCGCCCACGAGAGCGGTGAGGCGGCTGATGTCGGTCGCGACACCTAACGGCGGCCCACCTATCCATGCCGTTCGCAGCAGGTAGAGAACGTATCGCTCGCCCTCCGTGAGCGGCGCTTTCGCGGCTTCCCGTTCGACCTGACCGACCACTGCGTCGAAAGCTGCCGCGAACGAGCGGCGATCCGACGGGGCCGTCCGCATCGCGAGGTAGAGCAGGAAGTCGAAGACGCCAGCGCGGTCGAGCGCGAACGGTCGCTGCGACATCGTCCTCGTCAGCGACGTCACTGCATACCTCGACTGCCACACCTCTGGAGGGCCGAAGTAAGGGCCCGCGAGGAAGCCGACGACGTCGCGCTCGGCGGCGGCGAGCAGCATCCGTCCCAAGGCGGCTTCGTCCATCTGCAGCACACGCTCGCCTCCGCTGACCGAGTCCAGTTCTGGCTGCGAGTAGCGCGTCGTACCCACGACCGACCCGAGCATCTCGCCGAGGAGGGCGTGCTCCGAGCGGAAGGGCGAATCGGCCCTCAGAGGAAAGCCATCCGGTGCGATCGCTTCGGTAGCGACGTCGTCGCCGGCGATGCCCAGGTGCCGCTTGAGCGCGTCGAGCACAGCTGGGTTACCGGCGGGAACGGCAGCGGGCGGGGGCAGTGGAGCCGGCGGAGCTTCCTCGTCAGGCTCGACGACATCGGCATCGACGGAGGCAGCGCGACCGGCTACGAGCTGCTCGAGCGCCGTGCCGTATCGCGGGGCGTCCTTGTCATGCGACTGTCGAAGCCGCGCCGCGAAATGAGTGATGCGCTCTCTCAGCGCGTCACTCAATGGATGGGTCTCGAGGAATCGCTCGAGCGCGCGCACGGTGTGCCCCGCGGGCAGCCCGTACGCCTCGGGATTACCGCACCAGTCGAGAACGGCGAGCAGCTCCTCTTCCTCGAATGGCAGCTTCCGGCGCATGAGCGTCGAGACGACCTCCGCCGCTCTGCGCCGTCGTATCCAGATATCGCTCCAACCCGGGCGGAGATGCGGATTACTGCGTTCAA
>DASTYE010000249.1:0-3397 GCA_035765135.1 Gemmatimonadaceae bacterium
GCGCACGTGGCCGGCGCGATGTCGCTCGAGAGTCTCATGGGGACGCCGGCGGCCTTCGATCCGCGACTGCACGAGGCGCGCGGACAGCGGGGGCAGCGACGATCGGCGGCGCTCCTGATCGAGCTGCTCGCCGACAGCGAGATTCGGGAGTCGCATCGTCACGGCGATCCGCGCGTGCAGGATGCGTATGCGCTGCGCTGCATGCCGCAGGTACACGGTGCCGTGCTCGACGCCATCGATTTCGCCACTGGAGTGGTGACGTGCGAGCTCAACGCCGCCACCGACAATCCGCTCGTGTTCGACGATGGCTCGATTCTGAGCGGCGGGAACTTCCACGGGCAGCCGGTGGCAATGGTGCTCGACTTCCTCGCGATCGCGTTGACGAATCTCGCCACGATCTCGGAGCGACGCATCGATCGCCTGGTGCACCCTGACCTGAATCAGGGATTGCCGCCGTTCCTCACCAGCGATGCCGGCGTGTCGTCCGGGTTCATGATGGCACAGGTGACCGCGGCCGCGCTCGCGAGCGAGTGCAAGGTGCTGTCGCACCCGGCGAGCGTCGACACCATTCCCACCGACGGCAGCAAGGAGGACGTCGTTCCGATGGCGATGGGTGCCGCGTGGAAGCTGCGCCGGATCGTCGACAACGTCGTCAACGTTCTGGCGATCGAGCTCATGTGCGCCGCGCAGGGAATCGATTACCGTACTCCGCTCGCACCGGGGCGAGGAGTGGCCGTCGCGCATCAGCGGGTGCGTGAGCTCGTTCCTCCGCTCGAGCGCGACCGCGTACTGAGCCCCGACATCGCGACGCTCGCCAATGCCGTTCGCGGCGGCACGTTCGCGACGCAAGCGGTGGAGCTCGTCGCGTGACGATCGCCGCCCATGGGCCGGCCGACGTGAACGCCGGCGCTCGAGTCGTCCGCGCGCCGCGCGGACCGCACATCTCCTGCAAGGGATGGCAGCAGGAAGCGGCGCTGCGCATGCTCATGAACAATCTCGATCCCGAGGTGGCGGAGCGCCCCGATGACCTCGTCGTCTACGGCGGGATCGGGAAGGCGGCGCGCGACTGGCCATCGTTCGACGCCATCGTGCGCTCGCTGCGCTCGCTCGAGCACGATGAGACGCTGCTCGTGCAGAGCGGGAAGCCGGTTGCCGTCTTTCGCACGCACGCCTCCTCACCGCGAGTGCTGATCGCGAACAGCAATCTGGTGGGACGATGGGCCACGTGGGAGAAATTTCGCGAGCTCGAGCGGGCCGGCCTCATCATGTACGGGCAGATGACCGCGGGGTCGTGGATCTACATCGGCACCCAGGGAATTCTCCAGGGCACGTTCGAGACCTTTGGGGCTGTAGCGCGCCAACACTTCGGCGGATCGCTCGCCGGTCGCTTCGTGCTCACCGCCGGACTGGGCGGCATGGGTGGCGCCCAGCCGCTGGCGGCCACGATGAACGACGCCGCCATCCTGTGCGTGGAGGTCGACCCGGCGCGCATCGAGAAGCGTCTCGCGACACGATACGTTGATCGCATGACGCACGCGCTGGATGAAGCGCTGCGCTGGATCGACGAGGCACGTGCACGGAAGCAGCCGCTCTCCGTTGGGCTGGTGGGAAACGCCGCCGAGGTGCTGCCGGAGCTCGTCAGGCGCGGCGTGACGCCCGATGTGCTCACCGATCAGACGAGCGCCCACGACACCTTGAATGGATACGTTCCGGCGGGGATGTCGCTCGACGCGGCCGCGGCGCTGCGCCGCGCCGATGCCGCGCAATACGTCGCGCGGGCGACGGCTTCTATCGTCACGCACGTCCGCGCGATGCTCGAGATGCAGCGGCGTGGGGCCGTGACGTTCGACTACGGCAACAACATCCGCACCGTCGCCTTCGACGCCGGGGAGCGCGATGCGTTCGCTTTCCCGGGATTCGTCCCGGCGTACGTGCGCCCGCTGTTCTGCGAGGGGAAGGGTCCTTTCCGATGGGTCGCGCTCTCCGGTGATCCGGCCGATCTCGCGCGCACCGACGAGCTCGTGCTCGAGCTCTTTCCCGACAACGCGCACCTGCGTCGATGGATCTCTCTTGCCCGCGAGAGGGTGCACTTCCAGGGGCTGCCGGCGCGAATATGCTGGCTCGGGCAGGGGGAGCGCGCGAAGTTCGGCGTCGCGCTCAATGATCTCGTCGCGCGCGGTGAGCTGTCGGCGCCGATCGTGATCGGACGCGACCATCTCGATACCGGCAGCGTCGCGTCGCCCTTCCGCGAGACGGAGGGAATGCGCGATGGAAGCGACGCGATCGCCGATTGGCCGATCCTCAACGCGATGCTCAACGTCGCCAGCGGCGCATCGTGGGTATCGTTCCACCACGGTGGCGGCGTCGGCATGGGGAACTCGTTGCACGCCGGCCAGGTCATCGTCGCCGACGGCACGCCCGAGATGCGCGTCAGGCTCGAGCGCGTGCTGACGAACGATCCGGGCCTGGGCGTCGCGCGTCACGCCGATGCCGGGTACGAGGAGGCACTGGTCGCGGCGCGGAGGAACGGGATAGTGATCCCGATGGCGGTCGAAGGGTTCAAAGGGGTCGACGGGATCGACGGGCGCGGCGGATAGCCTCCCACACGCTCCTCGACCGCCTTCGATCCCGTCGATCCCCTTCGACCGCCCCCGGAATCTCCGTGCTCTCCGCTCGCTTCCGCCCCCACCACGTCCCTCTCTTCGCTGCGAAGTACGCGTGGCTGCATCTCCGGCGGCGGCCGGTACTCGTGCATCTCGAAGTCACCATGCGCTGCAATGCGCGATGCGATTTCTGCGACTACTGGAAGACGCCGGCGGAGGACAAAGCGAATGAGCTGCGGAGCTTCGCCGACGCCGCGCGCTTCTTCAATCCGATGCTCGTCTGCTTTACCGGCGGTGAGCCGCTGCTGCGTCGTGATCTCGAGGATCTCGTGGCGGCGGTGAGCGGCGCGGTGCGACTCAAGTACATCACGCTCATTACGCACGGCGCGATGCTCACCGTCGAGCGGGCCCGCTCGCTCTGGGACGCAGGGATCAACCAGTTCAGCATCTCGCTCGATTTTCTCGACGAGCGCCACGACGTCGCTCGCGGAATCCCCGGGCTGGCCGCACGGATCCTCGACACGGTGCCACGGCTGCGCGCGGCCGGCATCGACAACGTGCGCTTCAACACGGTGATCAAGGACGACAACCTCGAGGACGTGATGGACCTCGTCCGAACGGCGCATCACCTCGGCGTCGGCGTCGGGCTCAGCACGTACACCGCGATGAAAAACGGTAACGCGACGCATCTTCCGCGGCCGGACCGGCTGGCCCTCGTCGACGACGTCGTCCGCGAGCTGCTCGCCTTCAAGCGCCGTCATCGTGGCGTGATCACCAGCTCCGACTGGTATCTC
>DASTYE010000250.1:0-11896 GCA_035765135.1 Gemmatimonadaceae bacterium
CTGTCGCACCTTCACGTCCGCCTCCTCGCGCGCCGCACGCGCGAGCGTGGCGAGTGTTCTCAGCTGTGCCATCGCGCGCTCGAGATCCTGATCCACGTGCACCGCGCGCCGATCGCCACCCGGATCCTCGCGTGTGTACGGGGCGATGTGCACCGTGCCGCCGGTGAGCTCGCGGTGCATCCAGTCCGTGACGAACGGAGCGAACGGAGCCAGCAGACGGCACGTGACGGCGAGTACCTCGTGAAGCGTCGCGAAGGCGCCCCGGCTGTCCACGGTGTCGACGTCGTAGAATCGCGCGCGGTTGAGGCGCACGTACCAGTTCGAGACGTCGTCGACGAGAAAGTCCATGACCGCGCGCGCGGCCAGCGTCGCATCGTATTCCCCGAGGAGCGCGTCGGCGCGGCGCTCGACGCTCGTCAGGCGCGAGAGCACCCATCGATCGATGAGCGGTCGTTCGGCGGCCGGAGGGTCGGCCTCCGACGGTGACCAGCCGAAGTTGGCGTACTGCGCGAAGATGCCGCTGTAGACGTTCCGCAGCGTCAACAGGAAGCGGCCAGCCAGCTCGCGAATCCCGCTTTCGTCGAAACGCCGCTCGACCCACACCTGACTCGCGGCAACGAGAAAGAGGCGCACGGCGTCGGCGCCGTGGGTCGGGATGACGTCCGACGGGTCGACGACGTTACCGAGACTCTTCGACATCTTGATGCCGTCGGCATCGAGCACGAGGCTGTTGACGACTACCGCGCGGTATGGGGCGGTGTCGAACGGAGGGCGTCCGTCCGAATCATCACCGCGAGCGCCGGGCTCGTCGTTGTTCGGAAGCTCGGCCCCAAGACCGGTCGCGATCGCGAGGAGCGAATAGAACCACCCTCGCGTCTGATCCTGTCCCTCGGCGATGAAGTCCGCAGGGTATTGCGACGGCAGGAGATCCCGGTTCTCGAATGGATAGTGCCACTGCGCGAAGGGCATCGAGCCCGAGTCGAACCAGGTATCGATGACCTGCGGGGCGCGGCGCATGGTGCCGTCGCACCGTCGGCACGGCCATTCATGCCGATCGACGAAGGGCCTGTGTGGGTCGAAATCGGCCGGCAGCGCAGTGCCTAACCGCTCGGCCAGCTGCGCGTACGACCCGATCACCTCGATGTGGTCCGGGTCGCGGTCGCACGCCCAGATCGGAAGCGGGGTGCCCCAATAGCGATCTCGCGAGAGGGTCCAGTCGATGTTGTTCGTGAGCCAGTCCCCGAATTTCTTTTGCCCGGTTTCCGGGGGCATCCAGTTCACGCGCGCGTTCCGCGCGAGCATGCGATCGCGATAGGCCGTCGTCCGTACGAACCACGATTCGCGCGCGAAATAGATCAGCGGCGTGCCGCAGCGCCAACAGTGCGGATACGAGTGCTCGATCGTACCGGCCTTCCAGAGTGAGCCGCGCCGACGAAGCTCCTCGACGATGAGGGCAGCCGCATCCCTCACGAGCCTGCCCCCAACCACCGGTATCTCTTCCGGGAACGCTCCCCGCGCATTCACTGGCTGAACGAACGTCAAGCCATGGCGCTGTCCCGCCGCATAATCGTCGGCGCCGAAAGCGGGTGCCATGTGCACGATACCGGTGCCATCTCCCGCCGAGACGAACGACTCCGGGACGATGATTTCGTGCGCCCCAGTGGTGAGGGGCACCCAGTCGAGCGGCCTGCGGTAGCGGAGCCCAGCAAGAGACGCCCCCGACATCCGCTGCACGACCTCCCAGCGGTCGGGCCAATCGTCACCAAGCACTTCGGCAGCGCGCGATTCCGCGAGGATGATGGACCCGTCGTTTCCGCCGTCCCGCCTTACGAGCTCGAGATAGGGGAGCTCGGGATTCACGGCGAGGGCGACGTTGGACACGAGCGTCCATGGCGTCGTCGTCCACACCAGCAGGCGACGCGAGGAACGAGATTCAGCGACCGAGGAATTCGATCGTGCGCCTCCCGTCTCGGCGTTCGATCCCCTTATCTCGAGGGCGACGAAAACGCTCGGATCACGCACGTCCTTGTAGCCCTGCGCGACCTCGTGCGACGAGAGCGCGGTTCCGCAGCGGGGACAGTACGGCAGAATCTTGTGCCCGCGGTAGAGGAGGTCCTTGGCGTGCAGTGTCGCCAGCGCCCACCACACGCTCTCCACGTACTCATTCGTGTAGGTGACGTACGGGTGCTCGTAGTCCAGCCAGTAGCCGATGCGCGCGCTGAGCTGCTCCCAGTCTGCTCGATACCGCCACACGCTCTCGCGACAGAGCTGGTTGAATCGCTCGACGCCGATTTCCTCGATCTGCTGTTTTCCGCTGATCCCGAGCTGCTTCTCTACTTCGATCTCGACGGGCAGGCCGTGCGTGTCCCACCCCGCTTTGCGGAGGACACGGTAGCCCTTCATCACGCGGTAGCGGCAGAACAGATCCTTGATCGTTCTCGAGAAGACGTGATGGATGCCGGGCTTGCCGTTGGCCGTCGGCGGCCCCTCGAAGAAGACGAAATCTTCGCGCCCCTCACGCGCCTCGAGCGTGCGAGCGAGGATGTCCTCGTCCGTCCACCGAGCGAGCATCTCGTCCTCGAGGACGGTCGGGGCCTGGTCGGCCGGCAGGAGTCGGTAGGAGCCCACGCGCGGATCGATGGCGGTCACATGCGCTCCAGGACGCCGCGAACCAGCAGCGTCAGCTGCGGCTCGGCGCGCGCTGCGACGGCGATGATCTCCTCGACGGTCGCCGGCTGCAGCGCATCGGGAAGACACATGTCGGTGAGTATCGAAATGCCTAACACGCGCATGCCCGCGTGCACGGCCACGATCACTTCGGGAACCGTGGACATTCCGACGACATCGGCGCCCGCATTTCGCAGCATTCGGTACTCCGCTCGCGTTTCGAGATTGGGGCCCGTCACCGCCGCATAGACCCCCTCGCGAAGCACCAGGCGCGATCGCATCGCCACCTCACGGGCGATGTCACGCAACGCGGGATCGTACGGCTGCGACATGTCCGGAAAGCGTGGACCGAGCGAGTCATCGTTCGGGCCGATCAGCGGATTGTCACCAAGCAGGTTGATGTGGTCGGCGATCAGCATCAGCTCGCCCTTGTTCCACAGCGGGTTCATGACGCCCGAAGCATTCGACACGAAGAGCGTGCGCGCCCCGAGCGCGCGCATCACGCGCACGGGAAACGTGACTTCCTGGAGCGTGTAGCCTTCGTAGCGATGCAGACGTCCCTGCATCGCGACCACCTGCTTGCCGCCGAGGGTGCCGAACAGCAGGCGCCCCGTGTGTGATTCGACGGTGGAGAGCGGAAATCCCGGAATCGCCGAATACTCCAGCGAGACGTCCACGCTGATTTCCCGGCTGAGCGCGCCCAGTCCCGTGCCGAGAATAATGGCGACATCGGGCGAGCCGGTGTAGCGCGTCCGAATCGCGCTCACCGCCGCGGCGATGCGCCCCAGCGAGTGAAGCGTGTCGCTGGCGGCGCCGTCGTGCGCGGCGACCGGATGTGACGGTGAGGCGGGTGGCGCAACAGGAGCGCGCGACCCGCCTGCTGGGCCCCGCGCTACCGTCATTCCTTGATCAGGGAATCGAGCCAGGCCGGCGTCTTCTGCGCCGCCCGGGGATCGTCGTAGTCTTCGACGCGCGTCGGCTCGGGTGGCCGCGCGGGCGCCGTATCGGTCGCGTCGAGCTCCGCGAGCTGGCGCTCGACAATCGCGCGCAACTGGCCGAGGTACGCGCGCCGCGACTTCTCCAGCTGCGTCAGCTCCATCTCCAGCTTGCGGATTTCGCTTCGAGTGGCCTCGAGCAACCGCTCCCCTTCCGCCCGCGCCTCGCGCAGGATGAGCTGCGCTTCCCGCTCAGCCTGCTCGCGAATCTCCGCGCGCAGCTGCTGCGCCGAGATCAGCGCATCGTTGAGCGCCTTGTCACGCTCACGAAACGCGCGAAGCTGCTCGTGAAATCCCTTCGCCTTCGCATCGAGCTCCTGGTTCGCCCGCGTGAGGCGCTCGAGCTCTTCCGCGACGCGGTCACGAAACTCCTCGACGCTACTCTTGTCGTAGCCGCCCAGGCGAGCCGGCCTGAACTCATGATGCTTGACGTCGATGGACGTCAGCCGAAACGAGTCGTCGTTCATCGTGGTCTCGCTCCAAACAGGACGGTACCCAGGCGAATCATGGTGGCGCCCTCCTCCACCGCGATCTCGAAGTCGTTCGACATCCCCATCGACAGCTCGAACGCCGGGTGCCCTGCGCTCTCCAGAAGCTCGCGTGCGTCTCGACCGCCCGCGAACACCCGCCGCAGCACTGGCTCGTCCGCATCGAGCGGCGCCATCACCATCACGCCGCAGACACGCACACCCGCCAAACCCGCAAGCCGCTCTGCCTCCGCTGGCAGGTCGGCCGACGCATACCCGCCCTTCGTCCCCTCCCCGGCCACGTTCACTTGCACGAGCGCGTCCACGGCGCGGCCACGGGCCAAGCCGAACTCGCACACGGCATCAGCGAGACGCATGCTGTCCAGCGAATGCAACAGGGCGAACTTGTCGAGCGCCTTCACCTTGTTGCGTTGCAGGTGGCCGATCAGGTGCCACGAGACCGGAACCGACACGGCGGCCATTTTCGCCACCGCTTCCTGCACCTTGTTCTCCCCGACGTCACGCAGACCCGCATCCCAGGCCGCTGCGACCGCCTCGGGCCCGTGCGTCTTCGTCACCGCGACGATCGTCACCCGTTGCCCGTGCCCACCGCGCGCGACGGCCGCCGCCACCTGGTCACGCACCCCCGCGACGCGGGCCGCGAGCTGGGTCCCCGCCTGCGGGCCAAAACTCATAACGCAGTAACCTATCGGAAGTTACACGTCGAATCAAGCGAAGCTGCACGCGCGTCGTCCGCCCCGGCCTGCACGACCATCGACGGGCATCGCAGCGTTCGCGACACGAAGCTCGGGGCACGGTCCGGCGTCTCGAGCGGTTGACGATCAGCGACACTTGGCGGGATGAGCAGGTGAATGCGCCGCGCCTGCTCCGGATCGAGGCGCGTCCCCAATGTGCCGGTGTCAGCGTGGAAGACGAGACCGTCGAAGCGCCAGGCGGCGCCGATTTGCGCGCGGCGAACGCTGTCGACGAACGTCGACACGGCCAGCGGGCGTCCCGCTCGCGATGCCTCCGTCGCCAGCGAGCGCAGTCGCGCGCCCTGTGTCAGCCGCGCCGCCGAGCCCGTTGCCGGGAGCAAACCATGGCGCTCGGCGATCTCGGCGCGATACCAGTCGGCACCGAGCAGCGGTACCGTCACGACCGTGACGTCAGGACGCGCCTTTTCCACAAGCTGCAGATACCACAGCGGGAAGGAGTCATTGTCCCCGCCGGTCAGGAGCACCGTCCGCGGTGGGAGCGGATTCAGCCACGCTTGCGCGGCCACGCGAGCAAGCGACGCGTCCGGTTCCCGTCGCCGATTGGCCACTGGCCAGTTGAGCACCGCCGGGGCGAACGCGATCGCGACGCCGAGCCACGCGATCCAGGGCGGGCGAAGCAGTCGCATCACGCCGTAGCCGGCCCACGCGCCCCAGACGAAAAAGCCGAGCGCGAAGAAATAATCGCGCTCTCGTACTTCGTGGTCGCCGCCGCTGGGAACGAAATCCCAGGCATAGGAGGCGCCGGCCTTGAAGTTCATGTAGACGATGAGCCCGAGCGTCGCCGACACGAAGACCGTCAACACTCCCCACCAGCTTCGGCGGTCGTCTCGCGCGTGCAGCACGCACCCCGTTAGGCCGAGGAGCGCGTAGAATGCGGTGATCGGCGTGCGCCGCCAGGACGGCGCCACCCCCTGGTCGAGTCCCATGGCGAACTGCCAGTCCATGTACTCGATGAGGTTGCCAACCTGAATCCAGAGGGGCGCCTGACGAGGCCAGAGTCCCGTCGGTCCGTACTGCCGGCGTCCGACCACGTCGAGAAGCGCGGACCAGGTCTCGGGATCACCGGCGTCGAGCGCGGGGTCATGCGCTGACCGAACGAGCAGGATGAGCAACGCCGACACTCCGACCGCCAGCACGACGAGCGTGGCAATCGGTTCTCCGATGTCGCGCGCGGTGGCCCCGCCCGAGTTTCGTCGCCCGACGAGGACCCCGGCCGCGAGGAGGATGACTCCGACGATGATGACCGCGACCGACACCATCCCCGCGCCGGCGGCAACCACCGCCGCGCCACCGAGCGCGAACGCGCGAGGCGCGAAGACCCGACGGTTCGGGTCGACCGTCGCCAGAACAATCGCGCCGGGGGCGGCGACCAGCGCGCTCATATGCATCGGAACAGCGAGCGCGAACAAGTAGACGAGCAGCAGACACCACCGTCCATCGGTGGCCCGCCCCGCCCGCTCCCCGACGACCAGCATAACGAGCGCGAGCGCAAGCGACGCGGCGTACACCTCGGTTTCGGTCGCGCTCGACCAGACGGTCGCCGTCGTGCCGGCGCAGACTGCCGCCGCCAGGGCGGCGAGCGGACGGCGCGTCGTGCGCGCAAACAGGAGCGCCAGCATCGCGCCGGCAGCGGCCGTCGCGGCGGCCGAGAAGAGATTGGTGGCGAGCGCCCTCGGCAGGAACCCGAGCGCGTCGCTCCATGCGCGCGCGACGGTAACGTAGAGCGGGGTGCCAGGCGGATGCGGAATCCCGAGTGTCTCGATCGCCGCGATGAATTCCCCGGCGTCCCACAGCGTCACCGTGGGGGCCGCGGTCACGGCGTAGACGGCCAATAGCAGAAGTCCGGCGACCGCCGGCGAGAGCCGCTGGTACGAGCGCAACAGCGTTAGGCGCGAAGCTCCAGCACCGGGTGCTCGCCGGTAGGTCGGGGAGCACGCCCCGAGAGCACATCCCGCAGCTGCGGCGCCGTCAGGTTACGCACCAGCGTCCCCTGCTCCGCCACCGAGATGATCGACGTTTCCTCGGATACCACGATCACCAGTGCGTCGACCTCCTCGGACAGACCGATGGCCGCGCGATGTCGCGTCCCGAGCGTGCGATCCGACAGCGGTCGCTGCGAGAGCGGGAGGATGCACCCGGCCCCGATGATCGTGTCGCCGCGAATGAGGACCGCGCCGTCGTGCAACGGTGAGTACGGAGTGAAGATCGTCGCCAGCAGGTCGGCCGAGACCTTCGCCTGCATCGCCGATCCCGACGCTACGTAGTCGCCGAGTCCCATCTCCCGCTCGATCGCGAGGATGGCCCCGATGCCCGAGCGACCGAGCCGCTCCACCGCATCGACGATCTCGTCGGCGACCTCGGCGGCCTCCATGCGGCGGAAGAGCCGCGTGAACCGGGAATGGCCGAGATGCGCGAGTGCCGCGCGGAGCTCCGGCTGGAAGACGACCAGCGCCGCGAACACGCCGTAGGTGAACACCAGCCCGAGCAGATACGTGATCATCGTCAGCTTGAGCACCCATGCCAGCGCGTACACGAGTACCACCACGATGATGCCCAGCAGGATCTGGAGCGCGCGTGTTCCGTGGATGAGCAGCAGCACTCGATAGATGACGTAGGCGACGACGACGATGCCGATCGCATCGCGCCACCCAATGTCGAGAAACCGGAACTGATCGAGAAAGCTCACGTCTGCATCTCGCGCTGAAGGATCGCCCAGGCGACGTCGAGTGCCTGACGGGCCGCGCCGACATCGTGCACGCGGAAGATACGCGCTCCGGCGACGAGCGCCATCACGTTCGCGCCGATGGTCCCGTGCACTCGTTCCGCCGGCTTACGCACTCCCGTCAGCTCGCCGATGAACCGCTTTCGCGAGACCCCTACCAGCACGGGAAATCCGGTATCCACGATGCGCGGAAGCCCGGTGAGCACCGCGAGCGAGTGCTCGCTCCGCTTCGAGAAGCCGATTCCGGGATCGAGCACGATCGCCTTACGCGCGACACCCGCTTCCTCAGCCACCCGCACCTGCTTCATCAGCTCGCCGAGGACCTCGCCGACCACATCGTCACCATAAGCTGCGTGCGCGAAGGTGGCCATGTCCGAGACGCCACCGCGCGAATGCATGAGCACGACGCCGGCACGGGCGCGAGCGCACACCTCGCCCATCCGCGAATCCAGCCTCAATGCCGAGACATCGTTGACGATCGCTGCTCCCTCCCCAAGGGCCCGTTCGGCCACCTCGGCCTTCACCGTGTCGACGGAGACCACCACCTCGGGAAAGCGCCGCCGGATCTCACCGATTACCGGCAACACACGCCGGCACTCCTCGGCGACATCGACCGGAGTTGCTCCCTGTGGCCTGGTGGATTCGCCCCCGACGTCGATGATGTCGGCTCCCTCGGCGTGCATCACCTCCGCGCAAGCGACCGCGCCATCCACCGAAAGAAAACGACCCCCGTCGCTGAACGAATCGGGGGTCACGTTGAGAATCCCCATGACCAGAGGGCGGTCGAGGGCGACCTCGCCGACGCCAGTGGACCAGCTCGAGGGGGTCGAAGGACTCAAAGGGGTCGACGGCGGTCGACGGAGAGGTGAACAGCGAGCTGGATCCAGCGCCCCTCGACCGCCTTCGATCCCCTTGATCCCGTCGATCCCTTCGAGCAGTCCCTCACGCCGGAGCGGGCTCGGGACCTCCCAGCAGTCCGGGCGTTGCGCGGCGAGGCTCGGTGACCGCGGCCGGCGCCGTTGGGCCGGTTGGCGGCATCGATCCCTCGGACCGCCGCGGTGGCAGCGTCTCGCCGCGAGCAAGCGACAGCACTTCCTCGCCCGTCAGGGTCTCGCGCTCGAGCAGCGCGCTGGCCACGCGGTGGAGCAGATCCATGTGCTCCGTCAGCACGGCCTTCGCGCGATCGTAGGCTTCGGTAATGATGCGCTTGACCTCGCTGTCCACGAGCTGGGCCGTCTTCTCGGAGACTTCGCGCCGATGCTGAATCTCGCGGCCGAGGAACAGCTCCTGTTCGTTGTCGCCAACGAGCACGGGCCCGATCGCGTCGGAGAGACCCCACTGCGAGACGTAGCGGCGCGCGATCGCCGTCGCCGTCTGAATGTCGCTGGAGGCGCCCGTCGTTACCCGATCGCGCCCGAACACCAGCTCCTCCGCCACCCGTCCGCCGTACGCCTTCACCAACATCGCCTCGAGCTCCTGACGAGTGATCGAGACTCGATCGTCCTCGGGAAGCGTGAAGGCGAGGCCTAACGCGCGACCGCGCGGAACGATCGTCACCTTGTGAAGCGGATCGTTCCCCTTGACCTTGATCGTGCAGATCGCGTGGCCACCCTCGTGATACGCCGTGAGGCGACGCTCCTCGTCCTTCATCACGAGCGACTTCCGCTCGGCGCCGAGCATCACCTTGTCCTTCGCGTCCTCGAAGTCCTGCATGTAGATCTTGTCGTGGCCGCGACGCGCGGCGAGCAAAGCGCCCTCGTTCACGAGGTTGGCGAGATCCGCCCCCGCCATCCCCGGCGTCCCGCGGCCAAGTGCCGTGATGTCCACGTCGTCCGCGATCGGCTTGTTGCGCAGGTGCACCTTGAGGATGCCTTCGCGGCCGCGCAGGTCGGGTGCGTCGACGACGATTTGACGGTCGAATCGCCCGGGTCGCAGCAGCGCGGGGTCGAGCACGTCCGGCCGGTTCGTCGCGGCGATCAGGATGACGCCGTCGTTCGACTCGAAGCCGTCCATCTCGACCAGCAGCTGATTGAGTGTCTGCTCGCGCTCATCGTGTCCGCCGCCCAGGCCGGCGCCACGGTGACGGCCGACGGCGTCGATTTCGTCGATGAAGATGATGCACGGTGCGTGAGCCTTCCCCTGCTCGAAGAGGTCGCGCACTCGTGAGGCGCCGACACCCACGAACATCTCGACGAAGTCGGAGCCCGACATCGAGAAGAATGGACGTCCCGCTTCGCCGGCGACCGCCCGCGCGAGCAGCGTCTTGCCCGTGCCTGGCGGCCCGACGAGCAGCGCACCCTTCGGCAGCCGTCCGCCGAGCTTCGTGAACTTCTGCGGGTCCTTCAGGAACTCGATGATCTCCTGCAGCTCGACCTTGGCCTCATCCGCTCCGGCGACGTCGGCGAACGTGACCTTCGGCGTGTCGCCCGTCAGCAGCTTCGCCTTCGACTTGCCGAACGAGAACGCCTTCGATCCGCCCGCCTGCATCTGCTTGAAGATGAAGAGCCAGATGCCGATGAAGAGGATGTAGGGCAGGAAATAGCCGAGCGTCCCGAGAATGGACGGACGCGCATCCTGCGCCTCGATCTCGACGTTCGCCGCGCGGAGCCGCTCCACTTCCTTCTCCGAGTCCGCGACGGGCAGGCGCACGTTGAAGCGCGACACCGGCCGCTTGTTCACGACGACCTTGTCGCGGAACTCACCGGTGATCTGCTTGCCCGCCTGAATGGTCACCTTCTCGATGTTGCCACGCGTGAGCTGCGTGTCGTACTCCGAGTACGAGATGGTCGGAGCCGGCTCGGAGCGCGCACCCGAGAACTTGATGAAGGCGAACGGGATGAGGATGATCAGAATCCAGAACGAGAGCGTCTTCGACACTCGCGCCCAGTTCATGTCACCCTTGGGTGGTGTATTTCGATCGGCCATTTACTGCAAGCTCGCTATGTAAGGCAAATGACGGAAGTTCTCCGCGTGATCGAGCCCGTACCCCACCAGAAACTCGTTCGGCGCATCGAAACCTATCAGCTTGACCGGGTACCGCAGGTGCGTGTCGACACGCTTGTGCAGCAAAGCGCAAATATCGAGCGAACGGGGACTCCGCACCGTGAGCAAGTCCATCAGCCGGCTCAGCGTCCGTCCGGAGTCGACGATGTCCTCTACCAATAGAATGTGTTTCCCCTCCAGCCGGGTTTCCGGATCGTACACCAGCCGAACATTGCCGCTCGATGCCATCTGGTCTCCGTAACTCGCCGCCACGAGGAAGTCTACCTGAAGCGGACGCGTGATGCTGCGTACCAGGTCACTGAGGAAAATGAAGCTTCCCTTGAGGAGACCGAGGACGAGCAGGTCCCCCTCGGGGTACATTCGCGTGATCTCGCTCCCCAGCGCTCGCACGCGCTCAGCGATCTGCTCCTCGCTGTAGACGATGCGACGAACCGGGCGGCCGTCCAGCCGTGGGTCAGCGATCGATGTGCTCACAGCGAAAGGTGACGATCGGTCGACCGGACCGCGCGGGTGCCGCGGGTGAGCGGCGGACGCCAGGAACCCACACCACTTCTTCTCCGGCGACGACCACCGGCCACGCTCGCCGGCGAACCGCGTCGACGCCTGCATCGCGAAACAGCCCCTTGAGCCGGCGTGGCTTGGTCGACCCTTCCGGGACCATGCGATCACCCGGTCGCCACGCGCGAACGCTGAGCGCCGCATCGGCGTGAAGCACCGCGCTCCATCGATCCTTCACCTCGCCCTCGTGGCGGACGAATCGCCAATCGCCCCATCTCGCGCCGTGCTCCAACCGAACTATGGACGCATCGACGTCACGTGGGACGCGCCGCACGAGAAGCCGGTCACGCTGCCTCATGGCTTCCACACCGCCGCTGAGCTGAATTCGAGCTCCCGGCGCACCCTGAATAGTAAACGATACGAGCCGTTCCGTTCCACGGCGATCCAGCGTAACCCCTTGTCTCGCAGCGAGTGCCGGCCAGAGCAAAGCCAGATCGCGGCGCCCGAAACCGACGAGGTCATCGCGTGCGACGACGAGCGCCGAGCCCTCCAGCGACCATTCGATGCCAGCGTCGATCGCGTCGTCCAGGTCCATTCGCAGCGCCGCGGCGCGCCGTGACAGCGCGACAAGCTCCGAGGCGAGCTCGGGCCGCACGCGCCCGAGCGCGGGAAGGAGGTCGAGCCTCACACGATTTCGCAGGTAGAGCCGCGAGAGGTTCGTCGGGTCGTCGATGAACGACACTCGCCACGCCTGCGCGCACTCGCCGA
>DASTYE010000251.1:0-20537 GCA_035765135.1 Gemmatimonadaceae bacterium
CCGGTGAGGTCACTCGCCGCCACTGCTCACGCAGGACCACGCTCACTCCGTCCCCGAGTCCTTCGCGTACGCCTTGATGATGTCACGCACCAGCCGATGGCGGATGACGTCGGACTCGCCGAAGTAATGGAACCCTATGCCGTCGATCCCGTGCAGAATGCGCTCCACCTGCAACAGCCCGGACTGCTCGCGCGCGGGAAGGTCGATCTGGGTCTTGTCCCCGGTAATCACAGCCTTCGAGTTCACGCCGAGGCGCGTCAGAAACATCTTCATCTGGGCGGATGTCGCGTTCTGCGCTTCATCCAGGATCACAAATGCCTCCGACAACGTGCGCCCGCGCATGTACGCGAGTGGAGCGATCTCGATCACCCGAGTCTCGAGCGAGCGTTGAACGCGCTCCGGCGGCATCATGTCGTCCAATGCATCGTACAGCGGGCGAAGATACGGGTCGACCTTCGCCTGCATGTCACCCGGCAAAAACCCGAGACTTTCCCCGGCCTCGACGGCCGGTCGTGCCAACACGATGCGCCGCACACGTTTGCGCGTCAGCGCATCGACGGCCATCGCCACCGCCAGGTAGGTTTTCCCCGTCCCGGCGGGCCCAATGCCGATCACGATGTCGTTCTCGTTGAGCAGCTGCAGGTAGCGCGCCTGACCCGGTGTCTTCGGCTGCACCACGCGCCGCACACCGGGGAGCACGATGCGCATCTCCCCGGGCACTCCGGTTCCGTCGTCGCGCGGAGCTCCGCCATCGTCACTCATCCGGAGCACGTCATCCGCGCTCAGCGTCATCTGCTGTTTCGCCTGATCGATCATCCGCTGCGCGAGCGCGGTGGCGCGCTCGACGACCTCGACCGGCCCGTTCATCGTCAGCGTGTCGCCGCGCAGTGACACCTTCGCGCCCGTCAGGCGGGACAGCTCGATGAGGTTTGCGTCGTTCACGCCGGCCAGCGTGAGCAGATCGACGCCTTCGGTCGAGAGGCGATGCGTGACGCTGTCGTCGCTCACGCGGGCCCTCCGTCCAGGCGGATGTGCAGCTCGCGCAGGTCCTCAGGGCTCACGCCCACCGGAGCGCCTTCGAAAAGCGCGGCGGCCTTCGTCGTCTTCGGAAACGCGATCACGTCACGAAGCGACTCCGCACCGGAGAGCAGCATCGCTATGCGATCAAAGCCGAACGCGATCCCCCCATGCGGGGGCGCGCCCGCACGAAGCGCTTCCAGCAGGAAGCCAAAGCGCGCCTCCGCCGTGTGCTCGTCGAGACCGAGCAGCTCGAACACGCGCGTCTGAAGACGCGGATCACCGATGCGGATGCTTCCCCCACCCAGCTCCGTCCCGTTGAGCACCACGTCGTACGCGAGCGAGCGCACGCGCTCGGGCTGCTTCTCGAGCAGGTATTCATCATCCGGATGAGGCGCCGTGAAGGGATGATTCACCGGCAGCAACTCGCCCGTTTTCGGGTCTCGCACGAACAGCGGGAAATCGACGATCCAGACGAAGGTGTTCCGGTCGGACGGGACGAGATCCAGGCGCGAGGCGATCTCATGCCTAACGCGGTCGAGCGCGGGGCTCGACACGTGGTCGGGAGCGGCGACAAGCAGAAGGAGGTCCCCGTCCTGTCCCCCGAGCCGCGCCGCCGCATCCGGTCCGAGAAACTTTGCCGGCCCGCCCTCGAGTGCGCCGCCTTGCCGTTTGAGCCGCAACAGCCCAGCCGCGCCCAGCGTCTTCGCGGCGGCCTCGACCTCATCGACCTGCTTGCGTGACAACGACGCGCCCCCGGGCACACGGATGCCGCGCACCCGACCGCCCTTGGCGATGGCGTCGCGCGTGATCGCGAACTCGGCTCCGCGGAAGACCTCGGTGAAGTCCTCGATCTCGAGGCCGAAGCGCAGGTCCGGTTTGTCGGACCCGTATCGCTCCATAGCCTCGGAGTACTTCATTCGGGGAAAGGGGAGGTCCACCTCGTGTCCTCCCTCCCGCCAGAGCGCCTGCACCAGTCCCTCGGCGACGTTCATGATGTCCTCGGCGCCGACGAATGCCGCCTCCACGTCGATCTGCGTGAACTCGGGTTGCCGATCGGCGCGAAGGTCCTCGTCGCGGAAGCACCGCGCGATCTGGAAGTAGCGGTCGAATCCCGAGATCATCAGCAGCTGCTTGTAGAGCTGCGGCGACTGCGGCAGCGCGTAGAACTCGCCCGGGTGAACGCGGCTCGGAACGAGATAATCGCGAGCCCCTTCCGGCGTCGGCTTGGTGAGGATCGGGGTTTCGACCTCGAGAAAACCGCGCGCGTCGAAGTAACGCCTCGTCGCCTGCGCCAGGCGGTGACGGAGAATCAGGTTGCGCTGGAGCTCCGGCCGGCGCAGGTCGAGGTGCCGGTGTCGCAGGCGAAGCTCCTCCGCGGGAAGGATCTCCCCCTTCCCGCGCGCCACCGGGATCGCCGGCGTCACCGCCGGTCCGACGATGCGGAGGCTCGTCGCCCGAACCTCGATATCTCCCGTGCCCAATTCCGGATTGCGCATGTCATCCGGACGCGCCACGACCTCGCCCTCGATCAGCACGACGGTTTCGGCCCCGAGACCAGCCGCCTCGTCAATCGCGGATTGCGGTGCCGAGCGCGGATCGAACGACACCTGTACGATCCCGGCGCGATCACGGAGATCCACGAACACGATGCCGCCGAGGGCGCGGCGCCGGTGTACCCATCCGCCGAGTCGCACCCGCGTCCCGACGTGCTCGGCGCGCAGGGCGCCCGCGAGGTGCGTCCGATGCCGCACCGCGTAGGCGTGCTCGACCGTCATCACGCAGCCTCCACGTTACGCACTCGTGAGGCAAGCGCGATGCCGATCGAGGCGCCTACGGTGTCGGCGATCCAGTCGAGCACGTCGGGCTGGCGAGTGAGAAACGACTGATGCCACTCGTCGAGCGCCGCGAACGCCGTGATGACAACCAGTGCGATCATGAGCGTTCGAGGGCGCCGGCTGCGAAGCGCGCGAGCGACGAGCCAACCCTGGCCCGCATAGAGGAACACGTGGACGACCTTGTCGAGATGTGGCAGGCCACCCGGCGACTCGGGCGGGCTGGGGATGGATGTCAACACGAGAATCAGAGCCGCCCACAGTGCGGGCGGCAGCCATCGTCGCGCGCTCACGCGACCTCCGACCGCCGGATGACGTCGAGGAACTCCTCGGACGTCTTCGCGGCGATGAGCTCGGTGCGCAGTCGGTCGCGTCGCAACAGGCGTGAGATTCGGCTCAGGACTTTCACGTGCGCGCCGGACGCGCTTTCAGGACCGACCAAGAGGAAGAATAGTTGAACGGGTTGGCCATCGAGGGCGTCGAAATCAATGGCGCGTGGCGCGACGCCGGCGGCGAGCACGAGTTGCTCGATGTGCGGCGTTTTCCCGTGTGGTATCGCCACACCACCTCCGATGCCCGTGCTGAGCACCTGCTCCCGGTCGCGCACGGCAGCGAGCATCGATTCGACCGCGCCGGCATCGCGACTCGAGGCCGCGAGCTCGACGAGCTCGCGTAACACGTCGTTCTTCGTTCGGCTGCCGAGGGGGACGCGCACCCGGTCCGCCGTGAGCAGCTCAGTCAGCAGCACGGACGCTCCACAAACCCTGGACTGAAAGTGTGGAATCTACACGCCCCGTTGGCGAGCGGGAAGCGTTTTCTTGACGCGGACCGGGTTGTCCGGTATTGTCGAAGTGCATGCGGCACTTGACTTTCGCGCTCGCGATCGCGGCGCTTACCCCTCCGGTCGCGGGCGCGCAGCGCGTGCCTGGGCGAGACTTGCTGCAATTCCCGGTCGCCTCCCTCGATCGTCCAGCGGCGCTCGGCTCCGAGCTCGCCGACGGGCTCGGTAACCCCGCGGCGCTGGCGGCATTGCCCCGAGCGCGCCTGCGGATCGCGGCCGCAGCACTCCAGACCTCGGATGCCCAGTCGGTCACCGCGCAGATGCTCGCGGCTGCACGATCGCTGTCGGAGCGCATCGCCGTCGGTATCTCGGCGGCACGATGGAGTGTTGATGATATCGCATCGACCTCCACGAACCCTGAGCCTTCGGACGCGGATGTCAGCTACAACACCGCAATGCTGTCCATGTCCGCGGCGCGGCGGAACACGAGGAATGTTTCGGTTGGGCTTGCGCTGCGCGCGCGAACCGGAAGCCTGGGAGACATTCAGCGTACCGCCATCGCGGTCGATGGCGGGGTCCTGCTCGACAGCCTGTGGCGCGACGCTCGCGTCGGAGTCGCATCGTTTCTTTGGCGGCCGGCACAGGCGGAAGACGAGCGCATGACGATTCACGTGGCCGGCGACTTGCGCGTCTGGGGAGCGTCCGCGTGGCGAGAAGCGCGTGCCGGCGTCGCCGCCGACTTTACGCAGCCTCGTGAGCGGCTCGAATTCCTGTTCGCGTCGGCGCGAAGCGGACGAGTCTCGGCCCGCATGGGACTCGCCCGAATGGTACGGTGGAATTCGGGGCCGTGGCGCTTCCGTCTCGGCGCGGGTTTTCACCATGACAAGTACATCGTCGGCCTGGCGCGCGAGGAAGGAACGGAAGGGATGGGCGCAGTCTATCAGTTCACCATGAGCGCGACGTATCCATGAGCGATCGCACCAACCTGCTCGATTTCGTGCCTGACGAGGCCGAGCGCGTGCTTCGGGAGTTCGCGGTCGCGCACGGGGAGCCCGCCTATCGCGGCGGGCAGGTTGCGCGACGTCTCTGGACGAATCCGGCCGCGACGTTCGAGGCGATGTCCGAGCTCCCGCGCGCCTACCGAGCGCTGCTCGCGGAGCACTTCGCGCTGCCGCGCCTCGAGATCGCGGCTCGCCAGCGGTCGGCGGATGGAACGGAGAAGTTTCTCTTTCGCCTGCCGGACGGCGAGGCGATCGAGTCGGTCGCCATCCCCGAGGGCAGCCGGATGACGCTGTGCATCTCCTCCCAGGCGGGGTGTGCGCTGCAGTGTGCGTTCTGCGCGACGGGACGCATGGGATTCTCGCGGAATCTCGCCGTCTGGGAAATCGCCGGCCAGGTTCGGGAGATGCGCCTGCTCGACCCGCCGATTGCGGTGACCAACATCGTGTTCATGGGGATGGGCGAGCCGATGATGAACTGGAAGGCGGTGGATCAGGTGCTCACGATTCTCAACGCGCCGAATGGATTCGGAATCGGCGCGCGCCACATCACCGTCTCGACGGTGGGTGTGCTGCCGGGCATCGAGGCGCTCGCCGCCCGCCCCGAGCAGTTCCGGCTGGCGATCTCCATTCACGCGCCATCGGACGCGCTCCGTCGCGAGCTGATGCCAATCAACGTGAAGTACCCACTCACCGACGTCATCGCCGCGGCGCGGGCTTTCGAGCGGCGCGTGACGTTCGAGTATGTCATGCTGGGCGGCGTCAACGACGCGGTCGAACATGCGTTGCAACTCGCGCAGCTCGCGACGAGCTGTGGCGCGTTTGTGAACCTGATCCCGCTTCATCCGGGCGGCGCGATGGAATTCAAACCGTCAACCCCGGAGCGCATGACCGCGTTCGCCCGGGAGCTTCGACGTGCGGGCGTCGAGGTGGCCATTCGGAAGAGCCGCGGCGTGGACATCGCGGCCGCGTGCGGCCAGCTACGGGTAGAACGGCTCGGCCGGCGGCGCCCAGGTCGTCCCGATCAGGACGGTCACATCCAGGTAGCGTGAGCTGTCCGGCGCGCTTTCCACGCGCGCACCGCCTAACGCCCGCGCCACCAGGCTCGCCCACCCCGGATGACCCGACCGATCGAGCACGATGGTCGTGTCCCGTGTCTCACGCGATGTGCCGACGGCGACGACGTCGAAGCCGCGATCGCGCAGGTGCATCGTCGCGCGTCGGGCGAGCCCGCGCACACGCGTCGCATTGAGCACCTCGACGCGGATGCGCACACCGGCGGGCGCCTCGGCGTCGATCTCCTGACGAACCGCCTGCGGAGCACGCGTGGACGGCTTCCGCACGAGGAGTGCGACACCGGCCGCCATGACCAACAACCCGCTCGCGACGATGACCCGTCGCCTCAGGCGACGTCGTTCCACAGCGAGACGGTCTCGGGATACAGTTGGTTGCCTTCGCGGAGTGACCACTCGAGGCGTTGCCGCACGACCTGGCGAAACACGCCGTCGAAGTCATGCACGAGATGCGAGGCGAGGAACGCGCGATCGGCGCGTGCGAACGATCGGCCGGGCTCGAGAAAATCGGCCATGTAGAGAGCGCGCCCGGTGCGGGCCCACGCGCCGTTCCCCACAGTGTGCCAGCGTACCGCCTCGAGGAGATCCTCGCGCGTTTCCCCGTCACGCAGCAGCCGCGCCGCCGCCGCCGGACCATGGAGGATCTGCGCCGGAAGCGAGGCATCCCCAACGAGGGCACGCAGCTCGTCCTCAGGGGCATCCCGCAGCGCATCGTGAAAGAGGCCGGCGTCGTGCCAGGCGCGTGCCTCGTCAGGCGGGACGTGCAACTCCCCCGCCCACCGATCCAGCAGCGCGGTCACGCGCGCGATATGGCCGCGTCTTTTCTCGCTGACTCGCGCCCACGACGGTAGATCAATCGAATCCACGACGCACGTATGGCTCGAGGACGGCGTGATTGCGGATGGTCGTGCGCGCGACGTAGTTCCAGCCCTTGAGCTCGACGCCGCGCCCGATGCGCGACTCGACGATTCGCGAGTACGGGCCGATGACGCACTCCGGTCCAATGACGGTGGCCCCCTCGATCACGGTTCCCGGATAGATCATCGTGTCCGGACCGATGCGCACGTCGGCATCCACCCACGTCGTCGCCGGAAGCACGAAGCTGACGCCATTCGCTTCGTGGTCGCGCACCAGGCGGTCGCGGATGGCGACGCCCGCATCCGAAAGTGCGTGGCGATCGGTTATGCGAATGAGCTCGTCCTCGGATGTGGGCGCCACGCGATGCGCGCCGACCGGCCGGCGCGGGTCGTCGGCCGAGGCGAGTGCAGGCCCCTCCCCGCCAACGAGCAGCGGAGCAAGCTCATCGCGTCGGTCGAGGAGCGCGGCAATGCCGCTTTCCGCCGCGCGCAGTGCGCGCGCGATGGTAGCGGGTGTCACCAACGCGGCGGCGCCGTCGAGCAACGCGCGCATGCCGGGCGCGGTGACGGCCGCGCGGAGGGAAATCAGCTCCGCGCCCGCCTCGACAGGCTGAAGATCCAGCCGGATGGGGATGTCCGACGGCACCGCTACCGCGGTCGCCGATGAGTGCAGGATCCGAATGTCCTCGGGCGGCGGCGTCACCCTTGCGAGCGAGTGCAGCACGTGCCAGAGAATCGGCCGTCCCGCGAGCGGATGGAGGTACACGCTCACACGCGACCGGAACGTCACGCCGTCCTCGAGCGCGGCTACAACCGCGCTCCAGCTCACGGGCTCCCCAGGATCACGTTGTCGATCAGTCGCGTGTGTCCGATGCGCGCCGCCAGGGCAACCACGGTGCCGGGTGCCGCCCGAGCCACCGGCTCCAGACTCGCTGGATCTGCAATCGCCACGTAGTCGACGTCGGTGACCCCGCCCTCGGTGAGGTGCCGGCGTGCGATGGTTTCGAGCACGGTCGCATCCCGCTCACCCGATGAAAACGCGCGCTGAACGGCCCGCAGTGCTCCGGAGAGAGACAGCGCGCGCTGACGCGAAGGCTCATCGAGGTACGCGTTGCGGCTCGACATCGCGAGCCCGTCGGGCTCGCGCACTGTCGGCGTTACGACGATCTCGACCGGGATGTCGAGGTCCGCGACCATGCCGCGAACGACCGTCGCCTGCTGCACGTCCTTTTGTCCAAAGACAGCGACATCAGGCTGAACCATGTTGAACAGCTTCGCAACAACCGTGAGCACCCCTTCGAAGTGTCCGGGCCGCGCGGCGCCTTCCCATCGCTCGGCGAGTGCCCGCGGCGTCACCACCACGCGGGGCGGATGTGGGTACATCTCGCCTTCATCGGGAAGGAAGAGCACATCCACACCTCGAGCCTCCGCCTTGGCCGCGTCGCCCTCGACGTCTCGCGGATAGCGTGCCAGGTCCTCCGTGGGGCCGAACTGCAGCGGGTTCACGAAGATGCTCATCACAATGACGTCCGCACGGCGGCGCGCTTCATCCACCAGACGAAGGTGTCCCTCGTGCAGAAATCCCATCGTCGGCACGAAACCAATGCGCCGGCCGCGTCCCCGCTCGGCGCCGAGCGTCGCACGAAGATCCGCTACACGCGTCACGCGGCGCATCCTAGAAGCTGTGCTGATCATCCGGATAGCTGCCCGCCCGCACCTCGTCGCGGAACGCCGACACGGCGCGGCGAACCTGGTCGGCGAGATCGGCGTAGCGTTTCAGGAATTTGGGTTGGAACCGGTCATTCAGCCCGAGCAAATCGGGGAGCACGAGGACTTGTCCATCGCACCCAACGCCCGCCCCGATCCCGATCGTCGGAATCGTCAGGCTCTCCGAGACCCGGCGAGCGACGGCCGCCGGCATCAGCTCGAGCACCAGCGCAAACGCCCCCGCCGACTCCACGCGCCGAGCATCGGCGAGCAGCTTCTCGGCCGCATCCCCCTCGCGCCCCTGCACGCGCGGACCACCAAGCGCGTGAACGGACTGTGGAGTAAAGCCAAGGTGCGCCATCACCGGAACTCCAATGCCGGTGAGCGCCTCGATGGTGCGGGCGATGCGGTCGTCGCCGCCCTCGAGCTTCACCGCCTGGGCACCCGTCTCCTGCATTACCCGACCGCAGTTGAGGAGCGCCTGCTCCTCGCTCACCTGGTACGTGAGGAACGGCATGTCGACGACGAGCAAGGCGCGCGTGAGCCCGCGGCGCACGGCGCGCCCGTGGTAGATCATGTCACCCAGCGTCACCGACAGCGTGGAGTCGAGCCCCTGCACCACGTGCCCCAGCGAATCCCCGACGAGCACGATGTCGACTTCGGCCTCATCGACGAGGCGAGCGAACAGTGCGTCGTACGCGGTGACCATCACGATCTTTTGCGAGGCGCGCTTGCGATCGAGGATGTCTCGAATCGTGAGCGGCTTTGGCTTCGACGTGCCCTGGGTCACGAGCGCTCCAGGAGCTGAGCGAGCTCCCGTCGCCAGAAATCCCGCGACTCGAGCGCCGGGTGCGGCACGACGAGATCGGGATCGCGCACTTCCTGCTCCGAAAAGCGAACGATGTCGAGATCCAGTGTTCGCGGACCCCAGCGCTCGCCACGATCGCGCCCCGCATCGCGCTCGATGCGCTGGAGCGCCGAGAGCAGCGCGTGGGGATCGAGGGTGGTTTCGACAGCGGCCATCTGGTTCAGATATGTGCCCTGGAGGGGGCCGCCGATCGGAGCAGTCTCCTCGATGTCGGTCACGCTGAGAAGCCGCGAGCCGGGAAGCGCCGCGAGCGCCGCACGCCCGTGCGCGAGGTGCGTAGCGCGGTCACCGATGTTCGAGCCGAGCGCGATGAAGGCGATGTCGCGCATGCGGCATCACGCGCGCGCCGGAAATCGCCGCTCGCCGTCGCACGGCGAGCGAAAAGCTGGCGTTGACACGGCGTGAAGCTACGGGCATCGTCGGCGCGTGTCAAACGCGCGCGCGGCAAATGGATAGTCTCACGATGCACTATGTCGCACGCGAGCTCGCCGATCGGTGTCGCGGGCGCCGCATCGTCGCGTGCCACCCCGATCCGGGTGAGCGCACACTCACGCTCTGGTGGGAAGGAGCCGGGGCCGTGGCGTTCGATCTCGGATCGCTCGCGGTGCGAGAAGCGAACGCCGATGCACGAGGCGCGCTGCTTCAGGGATGGATGATCACCGACGTCACGGCGCCGACCGACGAACGCCGTCTCATCATCACCATCGCGCGACCGGGGAAGTTCCGCGGGTCGTCCTCCAAGGAGGGCGACATCGAGATCAGCTTCATCCCGAACGCACGCGGAGCGCGCGTGCGGGAGTCGCGTCGCGTGATCGCGCGGGTTGGCGCGGCGTTATCGCACGTCTCGGCGCCCCGGCCCATTCTCGATGACACCGAGTTGCGCGACGCGATCGCCGCGCGAGACGATGCGGCCCTCCTGCGGGGGCGGTGGATGAGCACGGCGGTTTGCCGCGCGATGTACGAGCGACCGGAGCGCGCGGTCGAGATGTATCACGACATCGTCTCGCTGCCACCCGCTTCGCCGATGCGATGCGGTGACGTGATCGTTCCGCTCCCGCTGTGCGAAGGGGGCACGGCTGTCGAGTCCCTCATCCTCCCGGCGACGGCGGAGGCTGCCGCGCCGGAAAGCGCCGCGACCGACCGACGGTCCCGGGCTGCCGCGCGCATGCAGCGCGAGCTGGAGCGCGCTCGTGAGGCGCCACGCGTCCGCGCCCTGGCCGACGCGCTGATGGCGTTGGGCGACGATGCACCGGTTCCGCAGCGCGTGCAGCTCCCGGACGGGACGTGGATACCCGTTCCGCCGCCGGATGACTCACGCGAAACCCCCGTGTCGATCGCCGCGCGACTCTATAAGGATGCTCGCGCGATGGAGCGCGCGCTCGAGCAGCTGCCTGGTCGAATCGCGGGGGTGCTCGCGACGCCGGAGGAAGGTACGGCCCGACCACGCCCACCGACGGCGAAGCGCCCCGCGCCGAAAGACGAGGGGAAGCGGCTGCCGTACAAGTCGTATCGCTCGTCTGGCGGAATCGAGATTCTCGTGGGGCGAGGTGCGCGCTCGAACGACGAGCTCACCTACGAGATCGCGAAGTCGCACGAGGTGTGGCTCCATGCGCGCGATGTCACCGGCGCCCACGTGGTCATGCGGTGGACACAGGAGGGCCCGCCGCCGACGAAGGATCTCCACGAGGCCGCGGCACTCGCCGCCTGGCACAGCCGAGCGCGTGGGAGCGTCGTCGTTCCTGTGGACTGGACGCGCCGCCGCTACGTGCGCCGGGCGAAGGGCGGTCCGCCCGGCCGCGCGCTGGTCGAGCGCGCGAAGACCGTCATGGCGAGGCCGAGCGCGGAGCTGGAGCGGAGACTCAGGGCTGACCGTTCAGAGACCGAGGAGTGATCACTATCCGACGTTGGTGATTCGCCTCGTGAGCTCGTCGAGATAGGCCGCCACGCCACGCAGCTCGTCCGTGGCGCCTTCGAGCTCGCGAAGCGCACGCGCCTGATCCTTCGCCGACTCCGTGACGTGCTCGGCGCCCTGTCTCGTCTTCTTCGAGATCTCGGAGATGCGAACGACACGCTCGCGCAGGCGCCCGAACTCCGCCTCCTGATCGCGCGACGTGCTCTCGATCGCCTGCGCGCGTCCGAACGTCGTGGCCGTTGCATCGACGATGCGGTCCAGCGCCTCGAGCGCCGCCTCCGAAAGGCCCTCGACGTCACTCATCATGTTGGATCCGCGATCCATCTGCTGAGCGACCTTCCGCATCTGCTCCTCGAACCCAATGACGATGTCCCCAGCCTCGTCCGACGCACGCGCGCTCTGCTCCGCGAGCTTGCGCACCTCGTCGGCGACGACGGCGAAGCCCTTCCCCTGCTCGCCGGCGCGCGCCGCCTCAATGGCGGCATTGAGCGCCAGCAGGTTCGTCTGATCGGCGAGCTCACGGATGACACCGATGAACTCGGTGATACGCCGTGTCGTCTTCGCGAGCACGTCGATCTGTTCGCCGCTTTCGCCGACGAATCGCTTGGCGCCCACGAGGCGGTCGATTGCCGTCGCGATGGTCTCGCGGTGCTCGCTCGCGATCGTCGTCGCCTCGCGGCTCGCGCCGGCCGCGTCGCGGCCGTCGCGCACGACGTTCTCCGTCGCCGTGTGCAGCGCCTCGGTCGCGTGAATGCTGCGATCGACCTGGTCGCTCTGCTCGAGGATTCCACGCGTGATGTCCGAGATCGTTCGAGCCACCGCCTCGCCACCCGCGCGCAGCGCTCGCGCCGACTCGTTGAGCGTTCCCAGCTGATTGGAGACTCGCGTCATCGCCTCGATCAGGGGCTGCCGCAAATCATCGATGTGAAGTGTCGTGGCGAGCTGGCTCCCGAATCGCTCGATCAGCGCGATCTCCTTGGGGCTGTACGACGCTTCCTTGTGGTGCTCCATCTCGAGCAGCCCGACGTTCCGATCGCCAAAGCGGAGCGGTATGACGACGATGCTGCGTGACTTCGGCGAGGGATTCTCGATGCGCGCGTCCTTGAGCGCATTGGTCACGACCACGGGCTGTCCGCTTTCCAGTGCCAGCCGACGGAGCTTGGCATTGTCGGAGGCCGGCTCGCGGGGGACGTCGAGCAACCCCTCGCCGCTGCGATAGACGAGGCGGAGTCCCGTCGGCTGAAGCCGGGAGATGCGGAACTCCTGCCAGTCGACGAGCCGGTGCGCCAAACGCTCGATTCGGCCAAAGGACTCGGCCAGGGATGCATCCGACGTGACCACCTGCTCCATCGCGCGAACCTGATTGAGCTCTTCGGCGGCGATCGCGTCCTGAAGAATGCGCTTCAACAGCAGTCCGGTCATCGCGAGCACGACCGTCACCACCGCCGAGCCCGCGAATCCAACGCTGGTGGCGGTGAGCACCACGATCGAGGCGGCGCCGACGGTGACGATGAACGCGATCACCTCGTAGCGCATGATGAGCGACTTCTCTTCCGTCAGAAGCTTGTCGCGGTAGAGCAGCGTGAAGTAGAGCAGCCCCCGACTGAAGAAGAAGTAGGCGAACACGAACACGACCGTCGCCGGCAACGCATCGATCGAGAGAAGTCGGTTGCTCGTGAGGCCGGCGCTGGCGACCATGGCGGCGTAAAAGCCATACGCGGCAACGAGCGCCAGCGCTTCGCGGCCGGCGTTGATCCACGCAACCGTCCCTGGCTTCACCAGCAGCAGCCAGTCGGTAAAGAAGACCCCGGCGAGGAGCGCGATCGCGGTAGCGGGCGCGCCGATGAGCAGACCACTGCTGATCGCGACGACCCCGAGTTGATGGAGCGACGAGTACTTGGTGAGCGAGATCTGGTGGTAGCGCAGGGCAACGATGACGACCATCGCAATGCCG
This sequence comes from Gemmatimonadaceae bacterium, assembly GCA_035765135.1. Lineage (GTDB taxonomy): Bacteria > Gemmatimonadota > Gemmatimonadetes > Gemmatimonadales > Gemmatimonadaceae > JAICNG01. The sequence continues at coordinate 13,003 of DASTYE010000251.1, forward strand.
ACCCCGCCCAGGTGCGTGGCCCACCGCGGGTCGTAAATGAGCGAGAGCAGCGCGATGGCGAGTCCGGTCAGGCGAAGCGACCAGGAGTACAGGTGGAGAACGCGGCTCACGAGAGTTGGTCCAGGGAAACACGCATGGAATGCACAAGGGAAAGAGCAGCATCGACATCGCGATCGGCCGCGGTCACCACGGCGCTGCCGACCACCACCCCGTCAGCCAGACGGCCGACGGCGGCGGCCTGTTCGGGGCGCGAAATGCCGAAACCGACGCATATCGGCATCGACGTGGCCTGGCGAAGCGTCGCGATCGTCGCGGGCAGCTCGTCAGGCAGATCGCTCCGCGCGCCGGTGACGCCGAGCCGGCTGATCAGGTACACGAATCCTCGCCCGTGACGGCCAATCTCGGCCATTCGGGCTCGGGGTGTCGTGGGAGCGACCAGGCGGACGAACGCGAGCGGTCCGCCTCCGAGCCAGGCCTCGAGCTCCGGATCGGCACCCACCGGGAGATCCGTGACGAGTACGCCGTGCACACCAGCAGCGGCGGCGCGCTCGAGCAGTCCCTCGCGGGCCGACAGCAGTGGGTTCAAGTAGCTGAACAGGACGACCGACGCCCGCACGCGTGCCTCGGCAACGAGGTCGAGTGTTTTGTCGAGCGTCATCCCGTTCGCGAGCGCACGCTGCGAGCTCGCCTGAATCACGGGTCCATCGGCCATCGGGTCGGAGAACGGGACGCCAACCTCGATGACGTCGGCGCCCGCGTCGTCGAGCCCGCGCAAGAGCTCGAGCGACCGCCCGAGGTCGGGGTGGCCGGCGGTGACATACACGACGAGCGCACGCCGACCTCCGGCGCGCATCTCGGCCATGTGCTGCCCGAGGACGTCAGGCGAAGTAGTCGCTGACGCGGATGCCATAACGTTCCGGATCGGCAAGCTTGATGATGGTGCGCAGGAATCGCCCGGTGCCGGGCTCCTGCTGGTTGAGATCGGCAAGTGAGCCCGGGTGCAGCAGGTTGCCGCGCTCATCGCTGATGACGCGGACGATCGGGCGCGAGATCGCTTCGGGAACGGGATTGACCGCGTGCACGACGGCGAGCTCGAATGTGTCGAGCACGACGAGCGTCCCCACGGGGTAATGCCCGACCAGGCTGACGAATGCCTTCACGATCACCGGGTCCATGCCCCGCCGCGGGTTGTTGCGCATCTCGGCGAGCACCGCCACCGGCGTCAGCGGCTCCGTCTGATAGACGCGACGCGACGTGGCCGCGTCGAAGCCATCGGCCACCGCGACGATCTTGCTGTAGATCGACATCTGTCGCTCGCGCAGATGCTTTGGATAGCCGGTGAGATCGGCCTTCATGTGGTGCTCATGCGCGACGACCATGGCTCGATACGGCAGCTCCGCCTGGCCACGCATCTGGAAGAGCGCGAGCACGCCGAGCCAGGGGTGGGCGGACATCATGCGCCACTCCTCGTCGTTCAATCCATCCGGCTTGTTGAGAATTTCCAGCGGCACGCGTGACTTGCCGATGTCGTGCAGCAGCGCCGCCACACCGAGATCGTAGAGCTGCAGCTTCGTGAGCCCGATCTTGCGTCCGAGCGCCACCGAGAAGATGCACACATTCACGCTGTGGGTGAACGTGTACTCGTCATAGTCGCGCAGCGTCGTCAGGCCGAGGAGCGACGTCTCCTCGTTGAGGATCTGGTCGACGATCGACTGGACCGCGCGCTTGATCTTCTTGATGTTCGGACTCCGCCCCATGCGGACGGAATTGATGACTTCCTTGGTCACCGTCACCGACTGCGCGTAGGTGCGCTTCGCCGCCTCCTTCGCCTTCTCCCGGAACTCCTCATCGTCGGTGTCGGTCGGCCCGGCTAGGATGAACGACTTCACCTCCGCGGCCTCGAGCTTCCCGGTGACGTACGCAAGGCGGGCGGCAGGTTCGACCGACGGCGCGCCCTGGAGAATCGTCAGCAGCGCGGTCCACTCCCGCCCAGCCGCCCCTTCCTCGACACGGCAGACGCCGACGCCCGCATCGCGGAACATCGTGAGGACACGGCTGAAGCTGGCGTAGTTGTCGAGATCGAGCCGGAGGCGCGTCGCATTGATGAAGATGAATTCACCGGAGACGCGCAGCTCCAGCTCCCGCTCGTGCTTCAGCAGGTCGGCCGCGAGATTGGTCAGCTCCTGGAGGGCGTTCTGAACGGCGGCATTCTCGAGCGGATACAGTTTCAGCGCACGCGACACGCTGTACAGCCCGATGATGAAGTCGCGGCCGCGCCGGCGTATGTAGGAATCACCGCCGCGATCGTAGTCCGCGGAGAACTGTGTCCCGTGCGTCGGGGTGCGCCTGATACCGTGGGTCATGCTGCGCTCTCCCGGACCGCGCGATTCACGGCGTTACGGACGAGCACGTCCTTGTCTCCCTGCGCGCGGCTGAGGGCGTCGGCTGCGTCGTGCGTGCCGATCTTTCCAAGGGCCATCGCGGCGCAGGCACGCATCTCGGGGTCCTCCCGCTTGCCGAGAAATCCTTTCCCGTTCAGCAGCGCATCGAGATACGCGACGCCCGCCGCCGCGGCTAGCGAGCCATAAGCCTCGAAAAACGCCATCTTCTCGGTGAGATCGGCGTCGCGAAGCGCGCGTCCCTTCACCGCGGCTTCGACCTTGGCGAGCGCACCGCGCTGACCACGCGATCCGAGGATGCGCACCGCGGCCACGCGCACGTCGCGATCCTCGTCATCGACGGCGCGCTCGAGCTGTTGCAGCGCGCCCGCCGAGTTGATCTCCGAGAGCGCCTGAACCGCGGCGAGGCGCACCTTGGGGGCTTCGTGGCCGAGCAGCTTCCCGAGTGGGGCCACCGCGGCGGCCGTCTTCAGACCGCCGGCCCGACGCGCGGACTCCAGGACAACTTCGACGTCGGCCGATCCGATCAGCTTCACGAGCTCGGCTGTGTTCGCCGCCGCCAGGCGCGCCGCGGCGATCTCGATCGCGGCGCGCACCTCCGTGTGCTGCAAGCGACCCAGCCAGGTGAAGAGCGTCCCCAACGCCGACGGTCGGAGCTGCTCGAACAGCTCGTTGAGCTCGGCCTGGTTAGGCACGGTGGCGCCATCATCCATCGCCTGCAGCAGGTTCGAGAGAGGTCCCGCCGCGCTCAGCCGATCCGGAAGGCCGACCAGCTTGGTGCGATGACTGGAGTCGAGCTCTCGAGCGCGCGTCAGCAGCTCCTGGGATTCGCGAAGCACGTACGCCACCGTCGAGAAATGGCCCGCCGACAGCAGGTGCATCAGGAAATTCTCGAGGATGTCGGAAATCTCATCGCGGACGGCCTTCGCGGTCTGCAGCTCGAAAATGTCGAGGAGAATCGCGAGGACATTGCGTCGCACCTCGCTCGAGTACTCCTTCTGCACCTCGGTGCGCAGATAGTCGATCTCACTTTCGTCGAGGAAGTGGACCGTCGCGTCGAGATCCTCGATGCGAACGATCCCCGGTCTCGCCTCGGGCTCCGGCTCCATCTGCTCGGGTGGAGCAACCGGCGGGCGCTCGGCGGGTACGCTCGCCTCGATCGGGACGTTGTTCTCGAGCGTGAGATCGATGAACCGGTAGCGCAGGAAGCTGAAGTCCTTCTCCCAGATCAGCGTCAGCAGGTCGTCTTCTTCCGGCGACGCCTTCTTCACCCGCTTCAGGATGTCGAGCAGGCCGACGACCTCCTGCTCCTCGAACCCCTTCAGAAGGCGCAGCTCGCGAATGCCGTCCTTGAAGAAGATCCAGGGAACGCTTTCGGATTTGCTCGTCTCGCGCATGACGGAGCGGCCCTCCCAGCGGAAGTCCGACTCGGTGATCGCCAGAGCAATCTCGTCAACGTGAGCCCAGACCGGGAGAAATGCGCGTTTGAGATTATCGATCGCGCGCTGGTAGACCGGGTTGTTCGGCAGATACAGCTGGTGCGCACGCATCGCCTTTCCGAGGACCTTGAGGAGCTCCTCGACGAGCGCCGGTGGGAACGGCGGCTCGATGGGCTCGTGCGTCGTCGCGACCGGCGGCATCTGCGTGCTCACACGCCGGCCCCCGTGGCGGCGCTCACGTGCGCCACATCCTTGTCGCCTCGTCCGCTCACACAAAGCAGGACGTGGGCGTCGGCGGGCCACGTCCCGCGTTGTGCATCGATCCAGGCGACGGCGTGCGCCGTTTCGAGCGCGGGGATGATGCCCTCGAGTCTCGCGAGCAGCTCGAAGCCGGCTACCGCCTCACGATCGGACACGGCCACGTAACGGGCTCGTCCCGTCTCCTTGAGGTATGCGTGCTCCGGTCCGACGCCGGGGTAGTCGAGCCCTGCGGAAATCGAGTGGGCCGGGTGGACCTGCCCGTGCGCGTCCTGAAGCAGGTAGCTCAATGATCCGTGGAGGACGCCGGGCCGGCCGCGCGACAGCGACGCCGAGTGATGCTCCGTGTCGAGCCCCTCACCCGCCGCTTCGACGCCCACGAGCTCGACCGACACATCGGGCACAAACGCGTGGAAGATCCCAATGGCGTTCGAGCCGCCGCCGACGCAGGCGACCACGGTGGTTGGGAGGTGACCGGTCTCGGTCAGCATTTGCTCGCGGGCCTCGAAGCCAATGACCGCCTGGAAGTCGCGAACGATCCGCGGGTAGGGCGCAGGCCCCACCACCGATCCGATGATGTAGTGACTGTCGTTGACGGAGGCGACCCAATCGCGAATGGCTTCACTCGTGGCATCCTTCAGCGTTCGCGTCCCGGAGGTGACGGGGATCACCTCGGCACCCATCAAACGCATGCGGTAGACGTTGAGCGCCTGCCGCCGCATGTCTTCCTCACCCATGTAGACGACGCACTGCATCCCGAATCGCGCGCACACCGTCGCCGTCGCCACCCCGTGCTGCCCCGCGCCGGTCTCCGCGATGATCCGACGCTTCCCCATTCGCCGCGCGAGCAACGCCTGTCCGAGCACGTTGTTGATCTTGTGCGCGCCGGTGTGATTCAGGTCCTCCCGCTTCAGCCAAACCGCGGCGCCAACCCGCTCCGAGAAGCGAGGGGCGCTGCTCAACGGAGAAGGACGACCCACATACTTATTAAGCAAACTGTCCAACTCGGCTCGAAACGACGGGTCCGATCGCGCCGATTCGTAAGCGCGGTCGAGCTCGTCGAGCGCCGGGATCAGCGTCTCCGGAACGTACCTTCCGCCGTAGGCGCCAAAGCGATCGGAGGTGACCTCCTTGCCGGCGCTCACCGGGACGCTCTCACGGCCTGAACGAACTCGCTCATGAGCTGATGGTCCTTGACGCCTGGCGCGGATTCGACGCCGGAGGAGACGTCGACGACGTCTGGGCGAATGGCGGCAATGGCTCTGGACACGCGCGTAGGGTTGAGTCCGCCGGCGAGCACGATCCGCGCATTGGCGCGCCGAAGTGCCGCCAGCAGATCGGTGATCATCGACCAGTCGAACGCGCGCCCGCTACCACCGAGGACGCCATCGACGCGGCTGTCGAAGAGTATTGCGTCGGCACTCGAGGTGAGCGCGCTCAAGCTCGCTTCGTCGAGGGCTTTACCTACTCGGACAGCAGCCCACGTCTCAAGTCCGGTGAGCCGCTTTATCTCCGCCACGAAATCGGGAGTCGGGTCCGCGTGCAGCTGCACGACATCGAGCGATGCGCGTGTTGCACTGCGTGCGATCTCGTCAGGCGTTTGATGTCCGAAAACTCCCACGCGTGTCACCGACTTCGCGCCATCGAAGAGAGCCCTGGCCTGCTCGGCGGTGACCGCGCGTGGTCCACCGGCGAACACCGCCCCGATGTAGGATGCGCCAAGCTCGACCGCGACCGCGGCGTCCTCGGCTCGCGTCAGGCCGCAGAACTTGATGGCGACCGTCATCGGTCCCGGCGCGAAACCGCGACAAGGGAACGCACGGCGCTTTCCGGATCCGCGGCCTCGGACAACGATGACCCGACGAGCACCGCATCGGCTCCCACACGAGCCGCGCGCTCGACGTCGGCGACGGTCCGCATGCCGCTTTCGGCGATCGCGATGATCGATGCCGGCACTCGCGGGATCAGGCGATCGGCCACTCCCGAGTCGACTTCCAATGTCTCGAGATTGCGGCTGTTGACGCCGACCACCCGCGCGCCCGCCGCGAGTGCGGTCTCGAGCTCGTCCGCGGTGCGCACCTCGATCAAGGGCTCCACCTCCCACTGGCGGGCCGCGGCGGCAAGCGATGAGAGCGCCGCCGGAGGAAGTGCACGCGCGATGAGCAGCAGCATCGATGCGCCCCACGCTCGCGCCTCGATGATCTGAATTTCATCGATGATGAAGTCCTTGCGGAGAAGCGGGAGATCGACAGCCGCGCGCACGAGCGCGAGATCGTCGCCGCTCCCGCCGAAATACGATGGCTCCGTGAGCACGGAGATCGCCGCGGCGCCTCCGCGCTGGTAAGCGCGCGCGTGTGACGCCGCGTCGACACGCTCGTTAATGACACCGCGCGAAGGCGAGCGGCGCTTCACCTCCGCAATGACTTTCACGGTGGGTCCGCGAAGCGTTGTGACGAAATCAGCGCGGGGCGAAACGGCACGAGCCCGATTTTCGAGTTGAGGGCGTTCCATGCGTGCCGTCGCGACCCGGCTATTCGTCTCGTGTATGATCCGGCCGAGTACGCCAGTCGGCGCAGTCCATTTGGCGGAAAATGCTTGCACTTCGGCTATTGTTCGGCTATAGTCTATTCGGGCTCTTTTCGGTCAGTCTGACTGAGCGCCCGTCCTCTCGTGAACCAGGGGCACGCCATGCCGCTCACCGAGCGTCAGCGCGAGATTCTTGATTTTCTCACCAGCTACTCGGAGCAGAACGGCTATGCGCCGAGCTTCGAGGAGATCGCGCGGCAGTTCAACTATAACTCGCTGGCGACGGTGCACGAGCACCTCACCAATCTCGAGCGCAAGGGCTACATCAAGCGCGCGTACAATGAGAGCCGCGCGATCGAGATTCTCCCGTCCGAGGTGAACCCTCGCGCGGTCGAGCTTCCGTTGCTCGGGAGCGTCGCCGCCGGTGCACCAATCGAGGCGGTGGTCGCGAACGAGAGCATCTCGGTCCCCGAGGATTTCGTGCGCCGTGGCGAGCAACACTACTGCCTGCGCGTTCGCGGAAACTCGATGATCGATGAGCAGATTCGCGACGGCGACTTCGTCGTGGTCCAGGGGCGCAACCGGGCCGACAACGGCGAGATGGTGATCGCGCTGATCAACAACTCGGCCGCGACCATGAAGAAGTTCTACCGCGAGCGCGATGGCCGCATTCGCCTCCAGCCCGCGAACGAGACCATGTCACCAATCTATGTGCACGAGAACGAGGTGACGATCCAGGGAATCGTGGTCGGAGTGATGCGCAAGTACTAGGGCCATGACCCGGGCCAGGGGCCAAGGGCCAGGGGCCACGGGGGCGGTAAGGCGCTGCGGCTGCTTCGCAGCCAGCAGCGCTCCATCAGATGAGCGAACGGCCGCGCAGCGCGCGGCCGTTCGCTTTCCCTACCCGTGGCGC
>DASTYE010000252.1:0-13231 GCA_035765135.1 Gemmatimonadaceae bacterium
GCACTCATCAGCGCGGTCATCCCCCCGTCGTATGGCTCACTCGCGACTACGGTGCGCCGGAATCTCGGCGCCGTCCGCAACACCGGGTGGGAGGCGCTGTTGAGCACCCAGATCGTGCAGACCGAGGCGCTCGGCTTCGACCTCACCGTCAGTGCCTCGACGAACGCGAACAAGTTGCTGACGCTCGGTGGAACGCCGCCGCAAATTGGGGTGACGACCCGCGTCGTCGAAGGCTATCCACTGTTCGGCTTCTGGGGTCGGAAGATCTCCGGCTGGGAAGACAGGAACGGGGACGGAATTCTGACCTACAATGCCGATCCGGCCCTCAACGAAGTCTTCGTCGACGACGAGGCGTCGTTCATCGGCTACAACCAGCCACGCCATACCGTGACCACGACGGCCGGCTTCGATCTCTTCCGCCGTGTGCTCCGCGTGCAGGGGATGTTCGATTGGCGCGGCGGTCACTATTGGTACAACAACACCGAGCGCATTCGCTGCGTCAGTCGGGCGAACTGCAACGGGCTCATGAACCCGGATGCGTCGTTCGAGGAGCAGGCGATGGTCGTGGCGACACGCGATCACCCCTCGCGAACGGTGGCCGGATTCATTCAGAAGGGCGACTTCCTGCGATTCCGTGAAATGTCACTCGCGCTGCGCGTGCCGGAGCGGTTTGCGGCCGCGATGCGTGCGTCCTCGGCGCAGCTCGTGGTGACCGCGCGAAACCTCGCCGTCTGGACCGATTACCGCGGGATCGATCCGGAGACGGATCGTCAGGCGGGCCCGGCCAGTGACTTCCCGGATGAGTTCCAGACGTTCGGGCCGCCGTCGACGCTCATCGTTCGCCTCAGTGTCGGCTTCTAACGACCATCCCTGGAGACCTCGAACCATGAGACGAGAGATGACCGCGTGGAGCCGGACCGGTATGCGCGCGCTGGCGGCGGGCTGGTTGCTCGTGCTCGGTGCCTGCGACATCACCGATTCCCTCCTCGAAGCGAAGGATCCGGACATCATCAATCCGGATGACATCCAGAACGCGGAAGGTGCCGTTGCGCTGGCCAACGGCGCGCTGGAGTTCTTCCGCGACCTGAGCGCGGGCGACGAGAGTACATGGCTGTTCGGCGGCCTCCTGGCCGACGAATGGTCGACGAGCTCGACGTTTGTGCAGAACGACGAGACGGATCAGCGCAGGATCCAGGAGAACAACTCCTCAATCACTGGCATGTTCCGTGACATGGGGCGGGTCCGGCTCGCGGCGAATCTCGCCATCCGTGGGCTGAACCAGTTCCGCCCGAACCCGCCGCGAACAATCGCCGACCTGTACTTCGCGCGCGGTTTCGCCGAAATGCAGATGGCGCAGGACTTCTGCAATGGAATCCCGTTGAGCGAGCTCAACGGCGACGAGATCGTTCCCGGCGAGCCGCTCACGGTCGCCGAAGTCTTCGATCGCGCGATTGCTTCGTTCGACTCGGCCATCGCGCTGGCGACCGCGACGGATTCGGCGACCGTGACGATTCGCCGCGCGGCCATGGTGGCGAAGGCTCGGGCGCTTCTTGGCATCAACGATGACACGGATGGTCCGATCACCCAGGCTGCGGCGCTCGTTGACACGATTCCGCTCTCCTTCGCTTACAACCACACCTTCGCGATCACGAGCGGAGACAATGTGATTTGGGCGCAGGGGGCGAGCGCGCGCCGCTACACGGTCGGCGATTCCCTCGAAGGGAATGCCCGAGACATCCTCGTCGCGAACGCGCTGCCGTTCTTTTCGGCGCAGGATCCTCGACTCCCCGTACGGTACACGATCGCGACCAACGGGCGCGACACGGTGAAGTCGCAGGATGGTCAGACGTTCTCGCGGACGACGACGCTCTACGGTCGATCCACGTCGATCGCGGTCGTGAACCGGCTCGACGCGCGTCTCGTCGTGGCCGAGGCTCGTCTTCGCGCGCAGAATTTCGCGGGCATGATCTCCATCCTGAATACGTTGCGGGCCACTCCACCCAAACTGGGTGAGGTTCAACCGACGGCAATGACGCCTCTCCCCGAGCCCGCGACGTACGATGAGGCGGTCAACGTCTTCTTCCGCGAAAAGGCGTTCTGGACGTTCAGTCGCGGACAGCGCCTCGGCGATCTCCGCCGGCTGATCCGGCAGTACGGGCGCACTGAGAACACCACGTTCCCGGTTGGCGAGCACTACAAGGGCGGGGACTACGGCGACGACGTCAACCTTCCTGTGCCGCAGGCGGAGGAGAACAACCCGAACTTCACCGGCTGTATCGACCGCAACGCCTGAATACGGCTTCCACGTGACAAAGAGGGGGCGCATCCAGCGCCCCCTCTTTGCGTTCGTGCGCGCAGCGTCAGCACGATGCTTGCGCCGAGACGTGACGCGAATCACCGACGGAGAGACCAATGAAAGCGACTATCTGGCGTCCACGCACGACCTTCTTCGCCATCGTTTGCGCTGCATTCCTGAACGTGGCGGAGCTCGCGGGGCAGATGCCCGCCGTTCCCGTGCTTCAGAACGCCTTCGCCAACCCGGGACTGACCATCGGGCTCAACTACGGACGTGCCGATGACCAGCAGGCGTATGCGGGGGCCTTGGCCTGGGCTCCATCCAGCACGCGCTTTCAGATCACGGCCGGGTTCGGCTGGGTCGATCCTCAACCCGGCGACCGTGCCAACACATGGGGAGCTCGCGTGGGCGTTCCGGTCACGCAGGGAATGATGGAAGGGAAACTCGGCATTGGTGCCTTTGCCGGCGTCGGCGGCGTTTCACAGAATGATGTGTCCGAGCTGCACGTCCCCGCGGGCGCGAGTGTGGCGTTTCGCACGCGGATGGGGGAGCGCCGTGGCATTTCATTCTATGCCGCGCCATTTTATAGCTGGACGCGCGTCAAGTTTGGCGACGAAACCGAGAGCAAGGGCCTCGTGCGCGCGTCGTTTGGCGTGGACGTCGCTGTCGTCCCGTCGCTCGGTCTCACCGTGGGTTACGAGCTGGGACAAAACGCCGACGAGCTCGAGCCGGGAGCAACCGGTGGGATCTTCGGCGTTGGTATCTCGTACGCACTGCGACGTGGCCAGTAGCAACGTCGCGTCGGTCCACCATTACCCAGGAGAATGAATGTCGCTCGGCCTCGCTCGCGGACGCATGTGGTCACTCGCGTTCGCCTGCACGGTGATCGCTGCCGCGCCTCTCGCGGCCCAGGGATGGAACTACCCGTCGTTCCATCACCCCCACATCATGAGTCGCGAGTTCAACTTCGCGCTCGCTGACGGAGGCGACTTCGGCACGACGTTGCTGTTCCAGTGGCGGGAAGGCATGGGCATCGGCACCGAGTTCAATGTCGACCTCGGTTTCGCTGATCCCGACGCCGGTGACTCACGGTTCCTTGCCGGCGCGGGACTCGCACGGCGTCTCGCCGCGGCGAGTCCGGAGATGCCGCTCGACCTGGTGCTGACGGCAGGCATCTATGGGGCCTTTGGCGACCCCAATGTCCTGCGGCTTCCCATTGGCCTGTCGGTGGGGCATCGTTTCCCACTCGAAGGCGGGATCGCGATCACGCCCTACGTGCATCCCCGGGTGTCAATCGACTTCTGCTCGAACTGCTTCGAGGTCGATGATGACACGGATCTCTCGATCAACTTCGACCTCGGGGTGGATCTCGAGCTGTCGCGACAGCTGTCGCTGCGGTTCGCCGCGCTGTTCGCGGGAGGCGATCTCTTTGGCGATGAGGATGGCTTCGGGATTTCGCTCGCATGGAAGCCAGCTGGGTTGGCGCCGCGGTGACCGGAGGGCGCGGAAGGCGGCTCTGCCAATAGGCCTCGGCCGTCTTATCCGCCGCAAGTCGAAAAGGGAGCGCGAACATCGCGCTCCCTTTTTTTCTTTCACGCCCCCTTCCCGGCAGGCTACCGCACAATCCTTACCATTCACCGATTTATTCATGACTTCTTTTGAACGGATTGTTGACTTCCCATGATGGTGGGCGCATTGTGAGACCCGCCTAAGCCGGCCCTTTGCCAGGTCTGGACATGGTTCCCTCGCTCGCCCGCGGCGCTCGCCCGCCCCGAGCCGACCGCCGTGTCTGGCGGATGGTCCGTCATGCCAGATCCAAGGGCCGCACGGCTTCTCGTAGGTGATGTCCGCACGCTCGGTCCCACCCACGAACGGAGGAGAAATGCGAAAGAGTTTTCGTCGGCTCCTGCGCATAACGGCACTCGGCGCGCTGTTGCCCGTCGCCGCCGTCGCGCAAAACGTCGGAGCGGTCGCCGGCACGGTCACCGACCGTGCCACCAACCAGCCCATCGCCAGCGCGCAGGTGGTGATCGTCGGAACGACGCTCGGGACGATCACCAACGCGCAAGGTGAGTTCACGGTGTCGTCCGTCCCAACGGGCGCACGGCAGGTGCGTGTCATGCGCCTCGGCTACCAGGCCGTAACACAACCCGTCACGGTGACGGCCGGTGTCACGACCACCGTGAACTTCACTCTGCAGGCGTCGGCTGTGGCCCTCGATGTCGTCACGGTGACGGCCACCGGTGAACAGCAACGGGCGCGCGAGCGCGGCAACTCGGTGCCGATCATCAACGTCGACTCGTTGAACCTTGCCCCGATCCCGACTCTGTCGGACCTGCTGTCCTCACGCGCACCAGGCATCGTCGTGCAGACGGCCGGCGGCACGACCGGAACAACGTCGCGCATCCGTATCCGCGGGTCCAACAGTGTCTCGCTCTCGAACGATCCGCTGATCCTGATCGACGGCGTGAGAGCCGAGAACAGTCCGGGATCGAGCTCGATCGGCGTCGGCGGCCAGGAGCCGTCGCGCTTCAACGACATCAATCCCGAGGACATCGAGAAGATCGAGGTGCTGAAGGGACCGGCCGCGTCGGCGTTGTACGGCACCGCCGCCGCGAACGGCGTCATTCAGATCACCACGAAAAAGGGTGTACCCGGCAAGGCGCGGTGGAACGTGTTCGCCGAGGGCGGCGAGATCCGGGAGATCACCAGCTTCCCGGCGAATTTCGTTCGATTCGGCTTGACGACGAACCGTGCGACCGCGGCGCAGAACGGCGTGGCGACCGTCTGCACGCTCGAGAACGAGGAGCGCGGATTGTGCGCGCCCGACGCCAATGGACTGCGCTCGTTCAATCCTCTGGAGGATCCAACGGCGACGCCCTTCCGTGACGGGTGGCGCTCAACGTTCGGAGTGAACGTCGCGGGTGGCACGGAGAACACGACGTACTACCTCGCGACCGACTTCGAGCGGGAGCAGGGGATCTATGACGCGAACGGACTGAAGCGCGTGAACCTGCGGACGAACGTGCGCAGCCAGGTACGGGACAACGTCGACATCACCGCGTCGGTGGGATATCTGGACAGCGAGCTGACGTTTCCGCAGAACGACAACAACCTGTTCGGCTTCATCTCCGGTGGTCTTCTTGGCGAGGCGGAGGACGATCCAGACGGGCGTGGCTACGCCGCGGGATTCCCGCCAAGCCTCTTCACGCAGGCGGTCAACACACAGCAGGACATCAATCGGCTCACGGGGTCGCTGAACCTCAATTGGCAGATCACGCCATGGCTGAGGGGCGTCGGCACTGCGGGGCTCGACATGACAACGCGAAACGACCACGAGACGATCAATCCCAACATCATCTTCTCGTTCGGTCTCGAGGAAGGGGAGCGCACCAACAACCGGCACGTGTTCGCGACGTACACGGGAAATGGCGGCCTAACGGCGGAATTCACCGTTCGGCCGGAGCTCCAGTCCACGACCTCGATTGGAGCGCAGTACACGGAAGAGCGGACGCGGTCGACGGAGGCCTTCGGAGCGATTCTGCTCCCCGGTACCAGCTCCCTCGAGGGAGCGAGCGCGCGCTTCGCCGTGGATGAGGACAACGTCGAGAACATCACCGTCGGACTCTACGCACAACAGCAGCTCGCGTGGAAGGACCGCCTGTTCGTGACGGGTGCCATCCGCGCCGATGACAACAGTGCGTTCGGTCAGGACTTCGGTCTCGTGTATTATCCCTCGGCCAGCATTTCCTACGTCATCTCGGAGGAGGAGTTCTTCCCGGTGACCGGCTGGATGTCGTCGCTGCGTCTTCGCGGCGCGTACGGCGAGTCCGGGCAGCGCCCGTCGTTCCGCGACGCGGTGACGTTCTTCAATCCGGTCGCTGTGACGGTCGGCGGCTCCAGCATCGCGGCGATCGCCATCGGCGGCACCGGGAACCCGGAGCTCGAGCCCGAGCGTTCGCGGGAGTTCGAGACCGGATTCGAGGCGGGTTTCCTCGAAGGCCGGCTCGGATTGGACTTCACGTGGTACACACGCAGTACGCAGAACGCCCTCATCGCCCGGCGTCTGGCTCCGTCGTTAGGCCAATCGACGACCCGCTTCGAGAACATTGGCAAGGTGGAGAACAAGGGATGGGAGCTCCAGGTCAATTCCCGGCCGCTTCAGCTGCGGGACGTCGCCTGGGACCTCACCGTTTCAGCGTCGAGCAACGAGAACAAGCTGATCGAGCTGGGCGAAGGGATCGATCCGATCATCTTCGGGCTTGGCGGCGCGTCCCAGCGGCATCAGGAAGGCTATCCGCTGGGCTCGTATTTCGAGCAGCCGGTGATCAGCGCCGAGGACAAGAACGGTGACGGAGTGATCACGCGGGCGGGGTGCCCGGGGACGCTCGTCGTCGGACCTGGCGGTGTAGCGCTCCCGACCCAGCCCGAGTGCGAAGTCATTCTCGGTGACACAGCCGTCTTCCAGGGTCGGCCCTTCCCGAAGCTCGAGCTCACGTTCAGCTCGTCGATAACGCTCTTCCGCCTGGTGCAGGTGAGCGCGTTGCTCGATCACCGGAGCGGGTACCAGCAGTTCAACAGCACCGAGAGTTTCCGCTGCGCCTCCACGTTCCAGAACTGCCGTGCCGCATTCGATCCTTCGGCTCCGCTTGCTGAGCAGGCGAAGGCCGCGGCCGCGGCCCGTGGAAGCGAAGACTTCTACATGGAGGACGCGGACTTCTGGAAGCTGCGCGAAGTCTCGGTCTCGGTCTCGGCCCCGACTGAGTGGGCGCGGCGCGTTGGGGCCCAGCAGATGCGACTGACGCTTGCCGGACGCAATCTGAAGACATGGACCGATTACAGCGGCTTCGACCCCGAGGTGAATCAGTTCGGGTTCGACAACTTCGCCACGGCGGACTTCCTCACCCAGCCTAACGTGCGGACCTTCACCGCACGCCTCCAACTCTCGTGGTGAGGACGATACCCATGACCCACACTACGGACCTCCTGATGAACACGGATATCGCTCGCCGCCGGCTGCTTCGTGCAAGAGCGCCCGGCGTACGACTCCTGTGCTCCACGATCGGACTGACGGTCGCGCTGTCGCTGGGCGCGTGCAGTCTCGATGAAATGCTCCAGGTCGAGGACCCCGACGTCGCGACGCCGGGCTCTCTCGACAACGCGCAAGCGCTGCCGGCGGTTCTTGCCGGTGCGAAGTCGGAGTTCCAGGTCGCGTACAGCGGAAACACCGGAGCCGAGGGACAGATCAACCTCTCGGGAATGTTCGCGGACGAGCTCCTGAATGCCGAGAGTTTCCCAACCCGGATCGAGGTGGATCAGCGGCGCGTGGAGCCTGAGAATGCGACCACGCAGGGGCTCTTCCGGCAGCTCGCGCGGGCACGGGCGTCGGCGGAATTCGCGGTCTCGAAGTTCGAGAAATTCGATCCCGACACCGAAGGGCATGCAGAGGCGCTGATCCTGAACGGGTTCGCGGTCATTTTGTTTGGCGAGAATTACTGCTCGGGCGTACCCTTCAGCCGCGTCACCGAAGCCGGCGAGACCATCTACGGCGAGCCGTTGACGACGACACAGATGTTCGACACCGCGATTGCGAAGTTCGACGCCGCGCTGGCCATGGGCGCCAATGACGACCTCGACATGTTGGCGCGGGTTGGCAAGGCACGCGCGCAGCTCGCACTCGGACTGTTCGACGAGGCCGCCGCGACGATCGGCGGTGGAGTTGACGATGAGTTCATTTACCTGGTCGAGCACTCGGAGAACAGCAACCGCGAGCAGAACGGGGTGTTCATCTTCATGGCGATTTCGGAGCGGTGGACGGTCGCCAACAACGAAGGTATCAACGGGCTGCCGTACCGCAGCGACAACGACCCGCGCGTACCCTACCGCCGCAGCCCGGCGACCGATGTCGGCTTCGACAACTTCACGCCGCAGTACGATCAGATGAAGTATCCGGAGCGTGGGGCCGACGTCCCGCTTGCCACTGGCGTCGAGGCTCGCCTGATCGAGGCGGAGGCCGACCTCAAGAACGCGGATTATGCCGCGTGGCTCGCCAAGCTGAATGCGCTACGTGCTGCCCCACCATCGTACACCGGCGTTGACGCCGGCGAGCTGCCACCGCTCGTGGATCCAGGAACGGTGGCCGCGCGCGAAAATCTGCACTTCAAGGAACGCGCGTACTGGCTGTGGCTCACCTCTCACCGGCTCGGCGATCTGCGTCGCCTGGTCAAGTTCTATGGCCGCACACAGAATCAGGTCTTCCCGACCGGTCCGTATCAGCGCTCGAACATCGGCGGCGAGTATGGCACCGATGTGAATCTGCCGCTGCCCATCGATGAGGCGAACAACCCGAACGTTCCCACGACGCCGGGTGGCCTTCCGGAGTGCATCGATCGGGACGCGTGACGTAGAGACATAACGAGAAGCCCCGCCGGCCACAGTGGCCTGGCGGGGCTTTTCGTATCTCCTGTTCGAGAGACCTGCGCCTAGTCTCCAGTTCTCGTCCAGATGAGCACGACCCCACAGAGGGAACCTGTGGTGCGGTACTCGACCGGAATCTCGGCGGCGCCGCGGTACACCTCGATCGCCTCGATCATCTCGGGCGGGATGTGATCGATCGTGAATCCTGGAAGGTCGCGGTTGAGCTTCTTCGCACGCGCTCTGGCGCGGGAGTCGGCGGTATTGCCGTTCTGAGCCTGGTCAGCCGTGATCCGCTGTTCGATCGCGGCGTCCAGGAGCTCCTCCGTCGGCATCGGCATGTTGTCGACGTAGTACTGCACGCGGCACCGGCTCGTGGACCGCGCCATGGAAATTACGTGATCCCCCGCGCGGTTCTTCACCATCCGCACGCCGGGCACGCGACGCAGAATGTCGCTGCTCTTCATGGCACCGTAGGAATCGATCTCGGAGCGCGTGATGAAATGCCCGAGCCCCATCCGGTGTCGCCGCGCGAACCCGAGACCGGGCTCTCGCGGAACTTCTTTCGCGGCGACCGTCACTTCCGGGAGCGTATAGGCTTCTTGGTGCAGTTCTATCGCGATGTCGACCGTTTCGGGGCTTCGAAGCGTCGTCGGAACCACCGCCCGGGCGTAGCCGGGATGGCTGATCACGAGCGTGTCAGTCCCTGCGCGCGGTGTCTGGATCGAGATCGTGCCCAGCGAATCCGTGAGCCCGCCCACGCGCGCGAGGCGCAGCGACACCTGCGCGCCGGCGACGGGACGCCCCGTTGCCGCGTCCGAGACGCGCACGGACAGTGTCTGTGCCTGCGACAAGCTCGGCGCCGCAGCAATGGCGATCGTCAGCCAGAGGCGCGCTCGAAGGTTAGCCCCGCAGGATACGAAGGATGTTGGCAAGGCGCCCCCGTAACCAGGAAAACCACGTCGGGCCGGCGCGGTCAATAGCTGATGATAGGAACGGCACCAGGACGAGGCAAGTTTCGCTTCTGTCCGATGACGAGTTCGCCGGGAGTCGGCGACCATTCCGGCCGCTGATGAGGATCCCCACTCGACGGGAGCGACAACCCGTTGCCCCACCGTGCTTTTCGGTGCCTGCCAAGCACACCTGCACAGAGCGCCTGCCGGCGCCGCGGCCCTGGCCTCGTTGGCGCGACGACGAGCCTTGCTCACGGGGCCCGAGTCTTGCCCCTCCGAAACATCCGCCAAGCAGACCATGCATATTCAGGGACGACGCCAATGGAGCACAACGCGGTAACGCTGCTCGTCGTCGATGACAACGTCGATAACGCTGACCTTCTTCGAGACTTCCTCACTTCGCGCGGGTATCACGTGGTGGTCGCCCACAGCGGAGACGAGGCGCTCGCGCAATTCGAGGAGACGCGGCCCGCGCTCGTGTTGCTCGATGTCATGATGCCGGGGCGAAGCGGATGGGATGTGTGCCGGCTCATGAAGCAACATCCGGAGCACGGAAAATCGGTACGGGTCATCATGGTGACGGCATTGAAGGAATGGAACGACAAGCAATCGGCGCTCCAGCAAGGAGCGGACGATTATTTGACCAAGCCGATCGATTTCGCGGATTTGAACGCTCGCGTCGAACGCAACCTGGCGTTGCTCGGCGCCGCACGCTGACGTGCACCTTACTCCGTGACCGTTTCCGTACTGCTCACCGATAGCAACGACCAGGCAGTCCGCGAGGCCGTCACCGCCCTTCACGGGTGGCAGCTGGAGTATCGGTCCATCGATGAGCTGGTCGAGACGCTGGAGATGATGTCGGACGTTCGCGCGCTCCTGCTGACGACGGATGATCCGTCCGTCTTGCGAGCGGCCGTCGAGAAGGCGCATGAACGACGGATCGCCGTGATCATGGCATGCCGCGATGAGGTCGCGCGGCGGCGGGCAGTGGACTTCCGCGTCGAAGAATGGTACCGCGTCCCGGCCGCGCCCGAGGAGATCGCGGCGCGCATCCACAGCGCCCTCGGACGCGTCGCACCGACGGGGGCCGAGCTCGCCGAGCGCGCCGAGCGGGTGGAGCGCACCGAGATGCTGTACGACGCGCTCACGGGACTCCCCACGCTTCCGGTCATGATCGAGCGCATGCGCGGCGCCATTCGCAAGCGCGGCGAGCTCGTCGTCATGTACCTGAACTTCGTCCGCTACTCGAAGATCGAGGAGATCTACGGCTGGGAGAAGCTCGACGCCGTTCTCGAGACGACCGCGAAAGCGGTGCACGAGTTTCTCGGAGACAGCGCGCTGCGGTCGTCTCGAATGATGGTCGGATTCATCAACGACGACGACTTCATCTTCTTCCACGTGCCGGCGCCCGGCGTGCCCGCCGCGAGCGAGCGCATGATCACCGAGCTGGCTGGCCGACTCGAGCGACACGTCGCACAGCGTCTCGAGGAGGTGCATGGCGAGGAGATCGCCGCGCTCTTCGACATTTACGTCGGCTGCTCGCACGTGTACTACAATCCGAAGATTCGCCTGGAGCGGTTGATTTATCGCGGCATCCGAGAGGCAGCGAACGCGGCGCGCAGCGTCGAGGAGCGCGAGCGCGCTCGCAAAGTCGCGGACCTGAAGGCGACGTTGCGCGCTCGGAGTGTGTACATCGACTACCACCCGATTCTCACGACAGACACCGGGGAGATCTTCGGGTACGAGGCGTTGGCACGTGGCGTGATGCGCAGCCTGCGAAGCCCCGAGGTCATGTTCGAGGTGGCAGCCGAGGCCGATCTCATCTGGGAGCTGTCGCGCCTGTGTCGCAGCCGGGCGGTCGAAGGGATGCAGACCTGGCTCACCGAGCAGCAGCTGCTCTTCCTGAACGTGGACCCACACGACTTCTCCGACCCCACGTTCGAATCGCTCGAGGTCGTGGACCCCGAGCGTGTCGTCATCGAGATCACCGAGCGCACCGCGATCAAGGACTACCCGAAATTCCGCGAGCGGCTCCAGGCCTTTCGCGATCGCGGATTTCGTTTCGCTGTGGATGATGCGGGCAGCGGCTACGCGGGGCTCGGGTCGATCGCCAATCTGGAGCCGGACTTCATCAAGCTCGACATTTCATTGATCAACTCGATCGACACGAACTTCATCAAGCAGAACCTGGTCGAGACGATGGTGCGGTTCGCTGAAGAGCACGACGCGAAGGTGATCGCCGAGGGCGTAGAGCGGGCCGAGGAGCTGGAGACGGTGAAGCAGCTCGGAGTGCCGCTGGTGCAAGGATTCTTTCTGCATCGTCCCGACCTCGTTCCGACCTTCGGACTTCCTGCCGCCCGAGCGCCGCGGTAGTCGTTACGCGACGAGGCGCGAGACGAGCTCGACCGTCCGCTCCGCCGCGCCCACACCCTTCGCCACGACGTCCCGAGCGCGAGCGCCAGCCGCTCGCCGCGCCTCGACCGACGTGAGCCACTCCCGCAGCGTCGCTGCAAGCTGCTCGGCGTCAGCCGACGCCACGGCGCCGCTCGCGCGGAGCAGGAGGGCTGCATCGCGGCTCATCCGCCACCGCGGGCCGAACAAGACCGGGGCTCCAAACGCGGCAGGCTCGATCACCGAGTGAAGTCCGGCGGCGTGGAAGCCGCCACCCACGTACGCGACGTCGGCGAGAGCGTACAGGTCACCGAGGACCCCGACGCGATCGACGATGACGACGTCCGCCATGCCCGCTCCTCTCGAATCCAGGCGTGCGTGCGACAGGCCGGCGCTCTGGGCCCACTGCTCGAGCGACGTCAGATGGGAGTGCACCGGCTCGTGAGGCGCGATGATGAGCCTCGCGTCGCGTACCTCGCGGCGGACACGGCCCCACGCCTCGAGCAGCGCTCGCTCATCCGCCGGCCAGGTGCTTCCGGCAACGAGTGTAGGCCGCTGAGAGGCGAGAGGGGAGAGCAGTGGGCCGGAGCGGGTCGCGGCCGACGCGCGAGCCCACACTTGATCGTAGCGCGTATCGCCCGTCACCTCGATGACCTCGCGCCGCGCGCCAAGCTCGACGAGGCGTTCGGCATCGGAGGCATCGATCGCGCCGACGGCCTCGAGGCTGCCATACGCCTCGCGCAGCAGCACGGACGCGATGCCGCTCCGGCGGGATGAGGTCTCCGCCAGCGTCGCGCTGATGAGGCCCAGGCGCACGCCGCGGGCCGCTGCCTCACGAGTGAGGGTGGGCCAGACATCGAGCTTGGAAAACACGAGGGCGGTGGGCTCGATCGCTCGAAGGGCATCACGGACTGCCGGCGTCGCATCGAACGGCAGGTAGTCTCGAAAGTCGACCGACAAGCGCGAGGCAAACTGCTCGGCGCTCGGAGAAAAGAACGTGTAGGCGAGCTGGACGCCTGGACGCGTCTCTCTCATCCGCTCCAGAACCGGGCGCGCCTGGAGTCCTTCCCCTACCGACGGCGCATGCATCCACAGGAGAGGGCGGGCGCGGTCGCGGTACCGTTCGCCCCACGCCCGATAGCGGTCGATGATGCCGCGGCGGGCGCGCAGGGTCCTG
>DASTYE010000253.1:0-3217 GCA_035765135.1 Gemmatimonadaceae bacterium
AGGGAGGTGTGCTGGCCGTCGGGCTCGCGATCCTGTTCGTGGGCGTGGTGGTCCACCTCGGCGGTCCCGCCGACGCCGTCACCGCGCTCGCCGCGCGCGATCTGGCGATTGCTCCCGCCAGCCGCACATTCCGTCAGGCGATCGAGGCCTGGGCCATCCCTGTCTGCGGATCTGTCGTTGCCGCCGAGCTGGTGTCGCGCGTCATCGCGACGCCATCACCTCGGATCGCCCGCCGATCCGCCCTCGCCGCCGCCGGTCTGTACCTCCTGCTCGGGTCCATTCCTCTCTTCATTGGTCTCGTGGGCGCGAGCGTCGTTCCCGGAGTCGCCGATGCCGAGCAGATCGTGCCCGTCGTTGCTCGTGAGGTCCTGCCGACGTTGGGCTACGCGATATTTGCCGGCGCGCTGATCTCGGCCATTCTCTCGACCGTGGATAGCACGCTTCTCGTCGCATCCGGGCTTCTATCCCATAACCTGATCGTGCCCATCGCGCGGGTTGTCGATGAGCGTAAGAAGCTCCTGCTCGCGCGCGCCGGCGTCATGGGCTTCGGCGTCGTCGCCTACGTGCTCGCGCTGCACGCGGAGGGTGTGTTCGCGCTCGTCGAGCAGGCGTCCGCGTTCGGCAGCGCGGGCGCGCTCGTGACGATCACGTTCGGACTGTTCACATCGATCGGCGGCCCAAGGACGGCGATCGCGACGCTCGTCGCGGGGATGCTTGCATATCTCGGCGCACTGGTGTCCGAGGTGCCGTTGCCCTTTCTCACGTCGCTCGCCGTGGCGTTGGGGACGTATGGGGTTGGTGCCACGCTCGAGAGGCGCGCTCTCGACGTGAGCTCAGTCGCGCTCGGGGGGCGGATGGCGCGCGATGATCCGACGTCCTGAACGCGATCGCGCCGGGGGCCTCGCGGCCCCCGGCGCGTTGCTACCACGGCGAAGCCCCGCCTACGACGACGAACAGCTTACCTCCTGCCTGGAAACGGCGCCATCGGACGTCGGCGCGCTGAAGATACACGAGACCACCAGGACTACGGTCCCGGGTGGCTGTTCCACCGTAATCGTGGCGGACGTGAATGCCAGGTCATCGATGCTCTCGGTCCAGTTCGGATTCGGGCAACCCGGTGCGCCTGGGATCGGCGTCGTGGGAGCGACTGTCGTCACTGAGAACGGTGTGTTCCCGTTCTTGATCTCCGATTCCGGGATCGCCACGCTGCCTGCCACGGTGGTCGGTGCCGGATTCTGGCCCGGGGCCTGATTACCGCCCTGATTGGTGCACGTCGATGATACACTGGCCTGCGCGGTCAGCGTTACCAGGACATCACCATTTCCCAGACCGGAAAGGTCTCCGGACGTGCTCAGGGTCAACCCATTGTCTCCAAACGAAGGCTCGGCGTTCGCGCCGCCCTTCAGGTGAACGCTGCTGAGGTTGATCGGCAGGTCGCGGGGCGCCGTGGGATCCTCGCTGCACGCCCCGAGCACTGCCAGGGCAGCGAGAGAGAGGAGAGCCGCATGCTTCATGTGAGCCTCCATAAGTGCGAGTGAGAGAGCCGCGTGCGAAGATCTCGCGCCTCGGACGGATCGAGGTGCGCGAGGGCACTGGTCGCCGCGTTACCGAGTGGGCGCCAAGCATATCGGTCCGGCCGCAGGCCGCATGGGCAGATTCGCCCTATGGAAGCGGGTGTCGCGGCCGCGAAGCGTTAGGAAACGGCGCTTGTGCATCGCATCAGGCCGACCTAGAATGGGTCGCGCGCGCGATGCTGTGCGCAGTCGGTGTCGGGCTGACGTCCGGCTTTCGGCAGGCTCGGGCCAGTGTTCCTCGCCCTGTCCTCGCTGGAGACGCACCGGTTCTCCGGCATGCTGTCGTTGCTACTGTCGCCGCTGGCGCAGCAAGACGCGCAGGTGTGGCGGCACGATGTCGCGCGTCACCTATGCGAGTTGGTGGGAGCCGACGACGCGGCCCTGGTCATCGAGCAGCCGGAAGTGACGCGAATTCAGGCTGTTCACCTCGACCCGGCCGCGATCCGCGCTTACCAGACGCATTACGCGAAGGTCGATCTCGGGCTGGCTCGGTTGCGGACGCTCGGTGTGGAGGTGTGGTCGCGCCGCATGCTCTGGGATCCGGACGTACTCGCCCGGAGTGAGTATTACAACGACTTCGCCATCCCGCACCGGCTGCACGACACGATCGGCTTGGCGGTCGCCGTTCGGGCGGTGCAGGCGCGCGTACGCGCCGCTCTCTTCCACCACCGGCCCGTGTCGGATCTCTCGATGACTCGCCGCCAGCTTCAGATGCTGGCCCTGGTCCTGCCGGCGTTTGGCACCGGAATTTCGGCGCACCTCCGGTGGAATCTGTGGCGGAGCCATCTCACCGCGATGCTCGAGGATACCGATGATCCTGTTGCGCTTTGCGATGTCTCCGGCCGGATGGTTCATGAGAACGCCGCGCTTGCGCATGTCCTACGCGGGAAGTGCGGCCCGTTGGTTCGCGAGACGATTGTTGCCGTAGCACGAGCCGTCTTCGCCGCGGTCGCGCTGGGTCACGTGGACGAGTCGATCATGCGCCGCGTTCTGGCGGGAAGTATCGACTACGAAATTCGGGGAACCGTCGTGGAGCCTCTGGCGAGTCAGCTTCCGATGACGATACTCGTGACGACCACGCCTCACCGTGTGGACACGATTAGCGCGCACGATCTTCGCACGCGCTACAACCTGACGGCCCGTGAGCTGGAGGTCGCGGACCTCCTACGAAGGCGTCGATCCAACACAGAGATCGCGCGCGCCCTCGCCATCAGCGAGCACACTGCACGTCGCCACACGGAGAATGTACTACTCAAGCTCGGGCTGCATTCACGAAACGAGGTGGAGGTGGTCCTCAGGGTGCAGCCGCACGCCGATGTGAGCACGGGATCCCGCCGCCCTCGCGCAACCGGTCCCGACACCGGCGAGAACACCGGCGTGTCCCATACAACCCCGGCCCGTGACGATGCCTTCCTGACGGCGGCGCGCGCGACGCTACGGCATTCGCTCCACGAAGAGGAACCCCCCGCACCTTCAGCGCCTAACGGTTAGTCGTCGCACTTACGGCCGGAGCACGGATTCGAACAGCTCGATCGCGCGGGGATCTCCGCTCTGCCCCAGCCAGAAGAGCGCCTGACTGCGCACACGCCGGTTCGGATTCGACCGGGCGATCCCGAGCAGCTGAGGAATGCCTTCTTCGCGAG
>DASTYE010000254.1:0-2279 GCA_035765135.1 Gemmatimonadaceae bacterium
CGAATACACGTTCGAGAACCTCACTCGCGTCGCCGACGAGCTCCTCGTGCAGCTCGGCGTTTCCAAATACAGCTTGTACGTGATGGACTATGGCGCGCCAGTCGGCCTGCGCCTCGCCGCGTGGCATCCCGAGCGCGTGGAAGCGCTCATCGTTCAAAACGCCAACGCGTATATGGACGGCATTGGCCAATTCTGGGACCCGCTGAAGGCCTATTGGGCGGACGGAACGGCCAGGACACGCGATCCGCTGCGTCCCTTCCTCGAGCTCGACGCGCTGAAGTGGCAGTGGCTGCACGGCGTGCGCGACTCGAGTCGTGTCTCGCCCGACACCTGGCTCCTCGCGCTCGCCGGTCTCAACCGCCCGGGCAACAAGGACATCCAGCTCGCGCTCTTCTACGATTACCGCAACGTGTTGCCGCTGTATCCCAAGCTCCACGAGTATTTCCGCACGTCGCAGCCACCCACGCTCGTGCTCTGGGGAAAGCATGACCAGATCTTCCTCGTTGCCGGCGCACACGCCTACAAGCGCGACCTTCCGAAGGCGGAGGTCCACGTCTTCGACACGGGTCACTTTGCGCTGGAAGAGGCTGGCGACGCGATCGGTGAGAAGGTGGTCGCCTTCCTCAATCGGACCGTGAAGCCGACGCACCAGTCAGCGCGCTGAGCGTCACGGATCGTGACGACGCGGCTGCTCCTCAGCGGAGCAGCCGCGTCGGCTCGTTGCGCCGACAACGACGGGCGGCGATAGTCTCGTGACACTTCTCCGGGGAACGTCGCTTGACCGGCTCCTCCAAATCGTCGGCCATCCATTCGGCGCCCATCATCCGGCGCCCCGGCTCCACACCGGGCACGGAGCAGGTTGCGGATCACCTCCAGCACCAGGCGGTGCGGCGCCTCGAGGCGGTCGCCCTGCTCATGCTCACCATCCAGGGCGTGGTGTGGCTCGCCGTCAATGTCATCCAGGGCTCGCTCCGTGAAGAGTTCTCCGACCCGCTCGAGTGGGGGTTTCCGATAGGGGTCATGCTGGCATCACTCGGCCTCGTCGGCGTCATTCGGTGGGGGCGGCTCTCGCCAGCGACAATCGTCCGCATTGGGCTCGTCTATGAAGTAGTGATCAGCTTCGGAATCGCCGGCGGCACCTACTATGGCGCGTTCGAGACCGCCGACCCGCAAGCGTTCGAGTTCGACCGCGTGGGACTCACCTTCGTCGCCCCGTGGATGCTGATGTTCTCGGTGCTCGTCCCCGCTCCACCGCGTGAGGTGGTCCTCGCACTCCTGGCCTCGGCGTCCGCCGTCCCGCTGGCCTATCTGATCCAGGTGCCGGGCGGCCTCGCGCCCTCTATCGCACCGGCCACGTTCTGGCTGATCTTCGTCCTTCCGTACCTGGTGGCCGCCGCCATGGCCTACATCGCGGCGCGCATTGTCCACCGGTTAGGCATCGAGGTGCGCCAGGCCTACGAGATGGGGAGCTACCGCCTCGAGACGCTGCTCGGTCGCGGGGGAATGGGCGAGGTGTGGCGTGCATCGCACCGGACGCTGGCCCGGCCGGCCGCCATCAAGCTCTTCCGCCCCGAGTCGTTAGGTGACGACCCGGGCATGGCGGCGGCTCGCTTCGAGCGCGAGGCGCAGGCAATAGCGGCGCTCGAGTCGCCGAACACCGTCGTGCTCTACGACTACGGATCCACGCAGGACGGCATGCTCTTCTACGTGATGGAGCTTCTGGACGGTGTGGACCTCGAGGAGCTCGTGACGCGGCACGGCCCGCTTCCCCCTGGGCGCGTGGTGCACATCCTCCGCCAGGCCTGTGCATCGCTGGCCGAGGCGCACGCGCGCGGCATCATCCACCGGGACATCAAGCCCGCCAACATCTATCTCTGCCGGCGCGCGCTGGAACACGATGTGGTCAAGGTTCTCGATTTCGGTCTCGTGAAGCACCTGACGCCGGCAGCCTCCGCGGCCGATCCACGGCTTACGCATCCGGATCTGATCGCGGGCACGCCGGCCTACCTTCCGCCGGAAATGATCCTCGGCGGCCCGGTGGATGGACGCGCCGACATCTACGCGCTGGGATGCGTCGCGTTCTGGCTGCTCACCGCCCGTCCGGTGTTCGACCTCCCGACGGCGGCGGCAATGCTCGTCGCGCATGCGCGCGAAGTACCGCGCCGTCCCAGCCAGCTCGCCACCGGCCGCGTGCCTGACGAGTTGGATCGGCTGGTGATCGAATGCCTCGCCAAGGACCCCGCCGCGCGGCCGCAGAGCGCGGAGGCGCTCGCGTCAGG
>DASTYE010000255.1:0-16151 GCA_035765135.1 Gemmatimonadaceae bacterium
GACACGGATTGGACTTTAACGGCCGGATCGCTCCAGGCGCCGGTCGCTCTCCACGCACAGGTCCAAAGCAGCTTTTGTTGTCGCGCGGGGATGGTTCAATGCACCGGGAGCGAATCCGGATTCTTCCGCACAATCCGTGTCATCCGTGATGAACCCCTCGGTTCTTGATGCCAGCCATACCATAACAGAAACGAGTATCAGCCGACGAACAGGAGATCAAATGAAGTTCATAGCACTCGTCTACAACGACCCCGCCATGCTCGAATCCATGCCGCAGGGAAAGTTCGACTCGGACATGCGGAACTGCTTCGCGCACGCCGACGCCCTTCGGCAGAAGGGGCGCCTGATCGAGTCCCAGATGCTCGAGGACACCTCCACGGCCAAGTCCGTCCGCATTCGCAACGGGCGACGCAACATCGTCGATGGACCGTTCGCCGAGACCAAGGAAGTGCTCGGTGGTTTCAACATCATCGAGGCGAACGACATGGACGAAGCCGTCCGCATCGCGGCCGAGTTTCCGTGGGCGCAGACGGGATGCGTCGAGGTGCGGCCCATTCGTGACATCGACGCCGTTCGGAAGCGCGTCGGGGCCGCGTAACCGCGCGCTCTACGCCGCCGGCAGATCCGACGCCGCGGGAATGACGTCGGCGCTGTCGCGGATCGTCAGCCAGTCCGTGCGCACGCGGTCCCACTCCTGAATCAGGAACCCGTGCTCCTCGAAGAGGCCACGGATCTGGCTCGGCCCCAGGCCGCCGATCTCCTCGAGAACCGGAATGAGGACGCTGAGCGCATCGTCGCTGATGATGGTGCGCTTCGCGATCTGCGTGATGTGCTTCGTCTCCGAGGCAGCGATCGTGAACCCATCGCCACGGTTGACGTGCAGCATCACGTGCAGGTCCGAGGTCCCGTCGCCGACGTATACCACACGATCGCGAGGGATCCCGAGCCTGACGCGAAGCTCGTCGACGACTTCGACCTTTCCGTACCCCGCCGGTACGCGGATGACGTGGTCGATTTCCCCGGTGCGCTCATCGTAGCCGAATCGCGCGGCGATGATGTGATCGGGCGGCACGATGCCCTCCAGCGCGGAGAAAACGACCTCCTGCGGGGCGGCCGACACGACGTAGAACTCGAAGCGGTAGCCGTCGATTCCGCGTCGAAGGAAATCCATGAGCAGCCCGATGTTCTTCTTCAGCCGGATGCGGCGCCCGACGTCGATGAGATCCTGCTTCCGCACCCGCCGATACTCGGGGTCGTGCCGGAGCAGGTAGGTGAGCTCCGCGCCCTCCTGAACGAGGTTGAGGTGCGAAAGCCCCGCGACCCTGTCCCGAAAGCCGGGAATGCCGAGCATCTCGCTCAGCGCATGGCCCGAGTCGTCGAAGCTCAGTGTCTGATCGAAATCGCTCACCATCAGGTAGTGCCGTTTCATTCGGGCTCCGTGGTCGTCGTCATGCAAAACGCCCCCGCATCCGGTGCGGATGCGGGGGCGAGCCTAACGCGTACAAGCGCTCTCGTCAGCCCAATCGCATCCGCACTCGATTCCACGAGCAGCCGCCGTTCTTGAGGCAGAGCTCGAGCATCGAGTTGGTGAGGCGAAGGGTGAGCGAAACGCTCATTGTTGTTCTCCGGGACGTGCTGCGCGCGGGCGTGTACGTGTGGGAATCTACGTCAGTGGGCGTTGCTCATCAACACGCGGCCATGTGAGGTACGTCACGCTCGCGTCTGGCTTCTGACGTGCCTGACAACGGCTAGTTACACGGAGCACACGGAGAACGGACACGGAGCACATGGAGAACAGCAACGGCAGCGCATTTCACAAACGCTCCTGCCGTTCGCAGCTCTCCGTGTGCTCGTGGCCGTTCTCCGTGTGCTCCGTGTAAAGAGCTGTTACAGCTCGTTGCGCTCGCCAGCTAGTTCTTCACCGCCTGCCCCGCCGCCTCCGCGTTAGGCTCGGCCGCCGCTGCCCCGCCGCGCGGCTGTGGCGCCAGGGGCATGCCGTCGGCCATCCGCTCGAGCCCGCCCACGACCACCAGCTCGCCCGGCTCGACGCCGCTCAACACCTCCACGACACCCTGTGAGCGCGAGCCGAGCTGCACCACACGACGGCTCGCCTTCCCGTCCGCCACCGCCCACACCACGTTCGCGGTTCGCAGCGGCTGCACCGCATCCTCCGGGATCACCGTCGCGTTCGAGCGCGTCGCCGTCGCCAGACGAGCCTCGATGAACATGCCCGGCTTCAACAGCCGGTCGCGGTTCGGCGCGCGTGCCTTCACGACGATCGTGCGATTCTCCTCCTGCACGACCGGATCGATGAAATCCACCTGCGCGTGGAACGTCCGGCCGGGCTCCGCCGCCACCGTGAACTCCACCGTCTGCCCTGATCGCAGCCTGACGGCGTGGCGCTCGGGCACCTCGATGACCGCACGCTGCGGATCGATCGTCTGCAGCGTGAGCAGCCGCGAGGCGGTCGTCACGTAGTCGCCAGCGCTGACGAACCGCTGGCCGACCACACCCGCGAAGGGCGCGCGTACCGTCGTCCGCGCGATCTGAAGCTCCAGCACCGCCAGCGCCGCTTCGGCGCTTCGTGCGGCGGCTTCCGCGCGCTCGAGATCAGCCGGCGACGACGCGTTCTGCTCGCGCAGTCGACGAACCCGATCCAGCTGCTGACGCGCGAGGTCGCGATCGGCTTTCGCACGCTCCGCCTGCGCGCGCAGCATCTCATCATCGATCTTGATCAGCGGCGCCCCCCTGGCGACGTACTGCCCCTCGCGAAAGAGAAGCGCCGTGATCCGCCCCTGCTCATCCGGTCGAAGCTCGACCGCCTGCACCGCCTCGATGCGTCCGGTAGCCCGCACCGCATCGACGACCGGGCGCTGGCGCGCAGTGTCGACATCCACCGGCATGGGCGGCATCGCGCCCGGGCCTGCTCCGGCGCCGTCCTGTGCGATCGCTTCCCCGCCACCGCGGAACTTCAGTACGCTCGCCACCAGCCCAAGCACCACCACGAGCGTGGCGGTCACCACGATCCCGCGCCTGCGGGACCACCGTCGCTCGCCTTCGAGAACTATCCGTCCCATGAGAGCACCTCAGCGGTCAATTCCATCCGTGATCGATCACTCGAACAGGCGACGCCCCAGCAACGACTCGATCTGTGCCAGCGCAAGGCGCGCCGAATAGCGCGCCTGTACCAGCCGCGCCTCCGCTTCGCTCAGCGCGACTTGCGCCTCGAGCAGATCGAGAATCGTCGTCGCGCCTTCCCGATAGCGGGCACGCTGTACACGAAAGTTCTCCGACGACACCGTGACTCCCGAGATCGCGAGCTCGATGCCCGCTCGCGACGTCAGGTACCCGTGATACGCCTGCGCAATCACCTCGGCCGCGCCGCGCTCGCTGTCCTGGCGCTCCGCTCGCGCCACGTTGCGTTCCGCACGAGCGCGCGCAACCGCCAATTCCCGCTGCCCGCCGTTCCAGATTGGCAGCGAGACGGTGACGGCCAGCTGCGTACGGCGCGACGCCGACGGGAACATCTCGGCGTCATACGCTCCCGTGACCGCGCCTAACGTGATCGACGGCAGATATTGCTCCCGCTCCGCCAGCACGATCGCGTCGGCCCGCCGCTCCGCGGCGCGCGCCGCCTCGACATCCGGACCACGGAGGCGCATCTCGGCGATCGCGTCTTCGAGCGTCAGCGGCAACTGTGGCGGCACCGCGCTATCGATCGGAGCGGCATCCGCCGGCCCCGACAGGCCGACCTGGCGGCCGAGCCGAAGCCGCGAGGTCACCAGCGCCGAATCCCGGCTCAACACGTCGAGCTTCGCGCGGTTGACCTCGAGCAGCAGCTGCAGCGAGTCCGGCGCGATCGCCTCTCCCGCGAGCACGCGCACCCGAGCGACGCCAAGCTGTTCTTCGGCGCGGCGCAGACGATCGTTCGCGACCCGCGACAGCTCGCGGTCCGCCAACACCGCGTAATACGCGGCATCGGTCGCCATCGCCGTCCGGAACCGAGCGGCGGTCTCGCTCGCCTCGGCGCTCTCGAGCGAGGCACGCGCGCTCTTCAGCTCGCCGAGCTTGCCGGCACCGAGCACCGTGTAGCGGGCCTCCAGTGTGGCGCTGGTGGCATTGGGGCTGATCGTGCCCGTGCCGAAGTTGAAGAACGGCTCCGAGAAGTGGGTGTAGCTTCCCCCGGCGGTGACGGTGGGCGTGAGCACATCGGCGAGCGCGGCGCGACGCTGCCACGACGCGGTTTCCACCTGGCTCCGCGCGGCGACCGTCGTCGGACTCACCGACGCGGCGCGGCGGCGCGCCTCGGTGAGCGTCACGATCGGCGCGCCGTCACCGGCCACCTGACCCAGCGCGGGCCGTGATGCAACACTGCTCGAAACCAGCAGAAGCGCGGCGACCGCACCGCGCACTATTCCGTACGATTTCATCGTGCCTCCAGAGATGCGTTCACTGGTGCGGCTAGGGGCTCGTAGCCGCCTTCGACGGCAGCCGCGCGACGAGCGCGAAGGCGCTCGAACACCACATACACGGCCGGCACCAGGAAAAGAGTGATCAACGTCGAAACAACCAGACCGCCGACGATCGAGTAGCCGAGCGGCCTGCGACTACCGGCGCCAGCACCGAGCCCGAGGGCGATCGGCAACGCGCCAAAGATTGATGCCACCGATGTCATCAGGATCGGGCGCAGACGAATGCGGCCCGCCTCGAGCATTGCCGCAACGGCTTCATAGCCGCGCTCGCGAAGATCCCTGGCGTAGGTGACGAGCAGGATCGAGTTCTTCGTCACCAGGCCGATCAGCAGAATCATCCCGACCTGGCTGTACACGTTCAGCGTCGAGCCAGCCAGCCACAGCGCAACCAGTGCACCGGTCACGGCCAGCGGCACGGCGAGTAGCACCGTGAACGGATGCACCAACGACTCGAACTGCGACGCCAGCACCATGAACACGAAGATCATGGCGAGGCCGAACGCGAAGTACAGCGCGCCGCTGCTCTCGACGAACTCGCGTGATTCACCCGCCAGCTCCACCGTGCTCCCCGGAGGCAGCACCTCGGTCGCCGCGGCGTTCAGCGAGTCGAGCGCCTGGCCTAACGTGAAGCCGGGGGCCATGCTCGCCGTCAACGTGAAGGAGCGCACACGATCGAAGTGGTTGAGCTGCCGCGGGCCAATGCGCTCTTCGACGCGCGTGACGGCGTCGAGCGGCACGAGCGTGCCATTCTTGCCTCGCACGTGCAGCCCGGTGATGTCCGACGGCGTGGCGCGTTCACTCGGATCGAGACGCAGGATCACATCATAGAGCTTGTTCTCGGACGTGAAGCGGCTGACATCGCGCCCGCCCAGCATCGTCTGCAGCGTGGTGGCGATGTCGCGCGCCGGTACGCCAAGGTCTTCGGCGCGGTTGCGATCCAGCGAGACGACGAGCTCGGGCTTGGTCACGCGAAGATCCGTGTCGACGTTCAGCAGGCCGGGAATCGTCTGCGCCCGCGCCACGAGTGCGTCCATCCCCTGCACCAGCGCCTCGAAGTCCCGGTTCTGCACGACGAACTGCACCGGGGGCGTGAAGCCGCCGAACGCCGGCGGATTGATCGCGAAGGCGAACACGCCAGGGACGCCGAAGAACTGCGGTTGGACCTCACCGATGATCTCCTGGGCCGAGCGATCGCGCTTGTCCCAGTCCTCGAGGATCGGGCCAATGAGACCGGAGCTCGGCGGTCCGTCGAAGCCGATGACGGAGAACGACGACCGGATGTCCTTGGTGCGGTGCACGATCGCCTCGAGCTGCTTCACATATCCGTCGGTGTACTCGACGGTGGAGCCCTCCGGCGCGACGACGAAGGTAAAGAAGAACCCGCGGTCGTCAGGCGGGACGAACTCGCGCTCGAGAGCGTTGAAGAACAGGACGGCGCTCACGCTGAGCAGCGCTCCGCCACCGATCACCAGACCCGGGCGTGTCAGGCCCCGCTCCAGCAGGCGGCCGTAGCGCGCGGCGAGACCGTTGAGCGCCACGCCGACCAGATGGTGGAACCGGGACTCCCGCGCGCTCACGCGAAGAATCTTCGCGGACAGCATTGGCGTGAGCGTGAGCGCCACGATCCCCGAAATCAGAACCGAACCGCCGACGGCGACGCCGAACTCGTTGAAGAGTCGTCCGACCGCGCCCGTCAGGAAGAGCAGCGGCGAGAAGACGGCGACCAGGGCGATCGTCGTGGCGATGACCGCGGTCGTGATCTCACGCGTGCCGTCGATCGCGGCGGTCATCGGGTCCTTCTTCAGCTCCTCCTGATGTCGATAGGCGTTCTCGAGAACGATGATGGCATCGTCGACGACGATACCAATCGCGAGAATCAGCCCGAGCAGGGTGAAGGTGTTGACCGAGTAGCCTAACGCGGCCAGTACGGCGAACGTGGCGATGATCGATACGGGAATCGCGAGCGCGGGGATGAGCGTCGCGCGGAGCGAGGCCAGAAAGAGGAAGATGATGAGGATCACCAGCCCCGCGGTGATGAGCAGCGTCTCCTGTGCCTCGAGGATCGACCGCTGAATGAACGTCGAGCCATCGAACGCCATGTTGAGCTTGACCCCGGCGGGCAGCGAGGCCGCGAGCGCGGGAAGCTCCTCGTGCACCGCGTTCGCCACTTCGATGACGTTCGCCTTCGACTGCCTGACGACGCCGATGAAGATTGCCGGCTCCTGCGAGTAGCGGGTGACGGAGCGCTCGTTCTCCGGCCCGGGCTCGACACGGGCGACGTCGCCCAGCTTCACGAGCTCGTGGTCGCCACTCGCCACCGTCAGGTCGGCGAACTCATCGGGGGTCTTCATCTCGCCGAGGTAGCGCACCGAGAACTCACGTCGATCGGACTCGATGCGACCGGCGGGGATCTCGACGCTCCGGCTCCGGATGGCGCTCTCGATGTCCTGCGCGGTAAGCCCGCGAGCGGCGAGCTCACGCGGGGACAGCCACACCCGCATCGCGAATCGGCGCTCGCCGAAAATCGGCGCGCCCGATACACCGGGGATCGTCTGCAGCCTCGGCTTGATTTGCCGATCGGCGATATCGGAGAGCTCCATCAGGGAGTAGCTCTGCGACGTGAGCGCGAGGAACATGATCGGGAACGCGTCGGCTTCCTGCTTCGCGATCACCGGCTCCTCGACATCCTCGGGAAGGAAGCCGCGAACGCGAGACACGCGGTCGCGCACGTCCTGCGCGGCGGCCTCGATCTCCCGGTCGAGCGTGAACTCGAGCGTGATGGTGCTGATCTGCTCCTGGCTGGCGCTGGTCATCGACCGCAGGCCTTCGACGCTCGAGAGCTCTTCCTCGAGAACGTCGGTGACGGCGGACTCGACGACCTGCGGGCTCGCGCCTGGCAGGATGACGCTCACGGACACGATCGGGGGATCGGCATCGGGGAACTCGCGCACGGGGAGGCGTGAGTAGCCAATGATCCCAATGAGCACGAGTCCCAGACTCACCATGCTGGCGAGCACCGGCCTGCGGATGAACCTCTCGGCGAATTGCATCAGTGTTTCCTCTTGACGTCAGCTCGTGGCGAAGCGGGACCCGAACATAAGCCGAAACAGATGTGGGGCAACCTTTCGGGAAGGGCTCAACTGGAAACAGATGTGGTACGGATGCCGAATGTTCACGCCTGCACCAAACTGATGAGGTGGCACCAGAGTTCCGGGGGATTCAGGATCGTGACGAACCTCGAACAACTCGTCCCACGCTCTATCGTCGAACCAGGGGCGGCGATTTCGACATGATCGCTATCTTCCCTGACAGCTCTTTCGGAGGGGTGTCCATGCGTCATCAGGTCCGTGCGCTCGTCCTCGTTGTCTCCGCCGCCTGGGCGATGCCGGTTCGCGCCCAGGTCCCGGAGTGGGTGACTCAGATTCTGGGGGCAGCACGACTCCCCGTGTCGACCGCCGAGGCACGACGCGAAGGTGTGAACAGTGATGAGATCCGCGGGGTGCTCGAGGCGATGAGAGGCGCGGGAGTGCCCGCGCACGAGGCAACCGCCGTGATCGATACCGCGCGCGTGGTCCGACGCGAGCACGGCCCCGTGGACAACTTCGGGGCGTTCGTTCAGTCACAGCTCGCGGCCGGAAAGCGCGGGCGCGAGCTGGCGGCGGCCATTAGGGCGGAACATGCCCGCCAGGGTAAAGGCCCTGGCGCTCGCGGTACGCCGGGGCAAGGTCGTGACAAAGCGGACACCGCGCGCGGACGTGGCCGGAGCGATGACCAGTCGCCGGGCCGGTCGCGGGCACCAGACCAGAAACCGGACAACCGCGGACGGGGGAGCACGCGTCCGCCAACCCGTTAGGCGAGGACGACCATGAGATTCCTGTGCCTTGCTGCCGCGGTCCTGATGGCCGCGACCGGTTGCGTGCGTGAGGCGAGTGACGGCCGGGACACGGCCCGCGACACCGCCGCGGTGGCCGACGCGCCGAACACGGAGCGCGCTCGCAGCGCGGCGGCGGTGGCGGACGCGATCGCCGCCAACCCGTCGGCCGCGGATTCGATCCTCACTGCCGCCGGCTACACGCGCGAGAGCTTTCAGCGGTTGATGTACGAGATCGCCGCCGATTCGGCCATGAGCGCCGCATACGCCTCCGCGAAGACGCGTTGACAGTGGGCTGAGGGTCCTCGCATGGCGTGGCAGACCACGTCGGAACGACCTACCGGCTCGTCTGGGGTGCTACGAGAACGTCGTAATGGGTGACGAACGGCTCGAGCTCGAGGAGGAAATCGGGGTCCTCGTCGTAGTACCGAGCGCGCTCGTAATCCTCGCCGGCAAAGCGCTTGATCGACTCGACTGATTCCCAGATCGACGTGAGGAGAAAGTGCGTCTCCCCACCCTCGGTGCGCCGCAGGAGCAGCACGCCCCGGTTGCCGGGTGTCGCGGTAATGTCGGTGAGTCCCGTGCGATGCAGAAACGTCTCGTAGGCGTCTCCCTTTTCCCGGGGGACGCGGCCGTGCCAGGTCCGAGCGATCACATGCGACTCCTCGTGAGGGTTTCCCAGAATCCGTCCGGCGGATCGCCGGCGCCGCGCAGCACGCGGCCCAGGAGTGCGGCGAGCCGCGCGGCGCTGCTGCGATCATGATCGAGCGCCGGGTCGTAGATCGTGAGCTCCATGCCTAACGCCCGAGGGTGATGTACCAGCGGCGTGAGGATGTCCGTCACCTCCTCGAGCGTGAGGCCATCGGGCTCCGGTGAGTCGACGGCTGGAATCAGCGTGGGATCGATGACGTCGGCATCGACGTGAATCCAGAACCCGTCCACGTTGGCCTCGAGCCTGTCGAGCGATGCCCGCGCCGCGGCCGCCGGTCCGGCATCGCGAACCGCTGCGTGGGTGAGGTCGAGCACTGGCGATGCGCGCAGGACGTCCTGTCCATACCACGGCTCATCGCGATCATCGCGCCTTCCAACGACTACGACGTCCTGCTCCTGGACGAGCGGGCCGTTGCCGGTGAGGCGTGCGAGCTGCGTGTCGCCACGACCGACGGCGAGTGCCAGACACATGCTGGCCGCCGATCCGGTGCGGGACGACTCCGGGGTCGCGAAATCGGCGTGCGCGTCCACATAGACGAGCCCGACGCGGGGGCGGTGATGCCGAACGCCGAGCAGACCGCCTAACACAATGCTGCAATCGCCGCCCAGCAGCAGAATGAACGCCTCATCCCGCCCGGCGTCGGCGACTCGCGCGGCGAGCGCCCGAGAGTACGCGGCGACGCCATCCTCGTTCCGCGGGCGGCGCGGCGGCCTGACGAAGTCGCGGTACGGAGGGGGGACGACGTCCCCGTGATCCCGAACCGCGATCATTCGGGCAATTCCCTGCTCGCGCAGCGCGGTCGGCGCGAGATCGAGGCGCCGTGCGGTACCGTCGTCGTAGGGACGGATGCCGATGCTCGATGGCGCGCCGATGATGGCGATGGGACGACCCATGGCTCAGCTCCCGAAGGCTGGACTCTGTCTTACCGGCATTCACCGTATTGATGGTGATACGCAGCGCCTCACCTGTCAAGAGCCGAATGCTGGTGTGACGATCCCCTTTCCCCTAGATTGCCTCGCCATGGCCCCCCACGTCTTTCAGCTCGTTGGCGGCGATGCGGTACTCGACTTCGTGAACACCATTCACGACTGGACCGCCCCCGAGCCACGCGACTATCTGCCGACCTTCTCGGAGGCGCTTCGGTTCGCCGAGGAGGCCGGGCTGCTGACGCGGGCGGAGGCCCGGGCGCTGGGCGGGCTTGCGGGGAGCGCCGAGCTTCGCCGACTTCGCGAGGTGCGCATACGGCTCGAGCGCATTTTCCGCGCGTTACGCTCCGAACGCTCCCCCACCTCGGAGGATCTCGATGCCCTCGCGGATGACGCGGCCGAGGCGGGGCGCGCCGCGCGTCTGCGATTCGATCGCGGTCAGCTGACTCGTGTCATCGATCTCGAGACGGCGGGGGCAGCCACGCTCCGCCTGCGCCTGATCGAGCGCGCGATCGCGCTCCTCACCTCGGATCGCCTCGAACGCCTGAGCGCGTGCCCGAGCTGCGGCTGGCACTTCCTCGACACGACCAAGAATCGATCGCGCCGGTGGTGCAGCATGGACATGTGCGGAAGCGCCGTGAAGGCGAGGAGGTACTACTGGAGGACGAAAGGCCGAGGTGGACGAGGTCGTCAAGGTGGTCAAGGTCGTCAAGGTGGTCGAGGTTATCGACGGGCAGACTCGTGATGAGCAGCATCTACGCACCCTCGACATCGTGCGGTTCTCGGTGCGCCCTGTACTTCTGCGGTCGCGCCCTTGCTCGTTGCAAAGGCAACCCGAGGTCATAGATTAGCCGCGCCGTGGTGACTCTCACGAGCGGCCCCTCTGACTCCGAACCTACCTCGAAATGGACGCGATCACGCGTGCCAACCAGTGGCTGAACGGCATCGTGTGGGGTCCGCCGATGCTCATCCTGCTGATGGGAACCGGCGTGCTGCTCACCATCCTGACCGGAGCGGTTCAGTTCCGCCACCTGGGTTCCGCGCTGGGCGAGGTCCTTGGGAAGCTTCGGCACAAGGGAACCGGCGAAGGAAGCGTATCGCCCTTCCAGGCGGTGGCCACCGCGCTCGCGTCGACGGTCGGCGTCGGCAACATCGCCGGTGTCGCGACCGCGATCTTCCTCGGCGGCCCCGGGGCGCTCTTCTGGCTCTGGATCTCCGGCTTGTTAGGCATGGCGACCAAGTACGCCGAGATCGTCGTCGCCCTGCATTACCGGGAAAGGGACGCGTCCGGCACGATGCGTGGCGGCGCGATGTACACGCTCCGCAAGCGCGGGCTGCCATGGCTCGGGACCATCTTCGCGGGACTGACCGCGCTCGCGGCGTTCGGCATCGGCAACATGGTTCAGGCGAACTCGGTCGCCGAGAGCCTGAAGGCGAGCTTTGGCGCCGAGCCGTGGATCGTCGGCATTGTGCTCGTGGTCATCTCCGGCGCGGTCATCCTCGGCGGCATCAAGCGCATCGCGGCCTTCGCCGAGTGGCTCGTTCCGTTCATGTGCATCCTCTACATCGTCGGCGGGCTGGTGATCGTCATCCTGAACGCCGGCGCGCTGCCGGACGTCTTCCGCCTCGTCTTCTCGAGCGCGTTCAGCGGATCGGCGGCGGCGGGAGGATTCGCCGGCGCGACGATCATGATGGCGATGCGCTACGGCGTCGCGCGCGGTCTGTTCTCGAACGAAGCCGGCCTTGGCAGCGCGCCGATGGTACACTCGGCCGCGAACACGGACCACCCTGTCCGCCAGGGGATGTACGGTATCTTCGAAGTGTTCGTCGATACGATCCTCGTCTGCACCACGACCGGGCTCGTGATCCTGGTGACGGGTGTCTGGGACAGCGGCGCCACCGGCGCGGCGCTCAGTGTCCAGGCGTTCGAGGCGGGACTCCCCGGGACGTGGGGCGACCTGATCGTCACGACCGGGCTCGTCCTCTTCGCGTTTTCGACGATCATCGGCTGGAGTTATTATGGAGAGACGGGCATCGTCTACTTGTTAGGTGCGCGAAGTGCGCTGCCCTATCGCCTGCTCTGGCTCGTGTTCATATACCTTGGAGCCACCGGGTCGTTGCACGTCGTGTGGAATGTGGCCGATACGCTCAATGGGTTGATGGCGATCCCGAACCTCATCTCCGTCCTGATCTCGATTCCGATTCTCCTTCGGCTCCACCGCGAGTTCTTCGACAAACGCTCGCGCGAACAA
Source organism: Gemmatimonadaceae bacterium (assembly GCA_035765135.1). GTDB lineage: Bacteria > Gemmatimonadota > Gemmatimonadetes > Gemmatimonadales > Gemmatimonadaceae > JAICNG01. Next base: position 12,234 of record DASTYE010000255.1, read on the forward strand.
ACCCAGGCGAGGGAGACGCGCCCCGAACCTTGACACCATGGCAGGCGCTTCGCGTTCGCTCTCACACCGGAGGTCGCGATGGTTTCGCTCGTCTCGTTGCTGATTCCCATCCTCGGCTCGGCGGTGCTCGTCTTCCTGGCGAGCTTCGTCATCCACATGGTCCTGAAATACCACTGGAGCGATGTGGCAACGGTCCCGAATGAAGACAGGGTCATGGACGCGTTGCGGTCCTTCAGCATTCCCGCGGGCGACTACGTGATCCCCCACGCCTCGACACCGAAGGAGATGAAGGACCAGGCGTTCATCGAGAAGTGGAGTCGCGGACCAGTCGCGATCATGACGGTGGTGCCCCCCGGCCCGATGTCGATGGGCAAGAGCCTCACGCAGTGGTTCATCTACTGCGCGGTGATCGCGCTGTTCGCGGCGTACGTCGCGAGCCGCACGTTGGCACCCGGCTCTCCTTACCTGTCGGTCTTTCGCGTGACCGGGACGGTAGCGTTCATCGGGTTCGCCGGTGGGCTCTGGCAGAATTCGATCTGGTGGCACCGCAAATGGAGCGCGACCATCAAATCGACGATCGACGGCCTGATCTACGGCCTGCTCGTCGCAGGGGTGTTCGGGTCGTTGTGGCCCGAGTGAACGATAGAGCAGTCGAGGGCTGAAGACGTCGAGTCAATGAAACGGCGGTTGAAGCTCCCGCGTCAGCGGTCCGCTATCTTCATCGTCGGCCTGTTCGCCTGCGCCGGATCTCGCGATGATCGCTCGCGCGCGGACACGGCCAGCGGTGGCGATACCGCTGTCGTCGCGACCAGTGACGTGACCGGCCCGATGACACCGTGTCCGGCCGGCGCGACGTACAGCCTCTCCGATACCGGCGCCTGGGCGACGGCGATCGAGGAGGGGAGGCGCGCGGTGTTACGCATTGGGACGACCACGATCGACACCGTCGACCTCGCCTTCGGCGTCCATGGCGTTGGGCGGGACTCGCTCGTGTTTCTGCCGGTGCATGCATACGACGTCGATTCAGCGGAGGCGGCGACGATGAGCGCGCAAGCCGCTTCACCCGAGGAACACGTCCTCTGTACACCCGAAGGCCGGCGTGTGCTGAGCACGTGGTTGCCGCACTTCAACTCCGGATTCTCGTCGCCGTCGGTCATCGACTCCACGCTCTATTACTGGGGCCTCAGCCTCCAGGACGCCGGCGGACGATATCGACTCTACGCCATGCGGCATTCGGCGGGCGATGGCCGGGTCGACTCGCTCTTCCTTCGAGAGGAGACGCCGGCGACGGACTTCCGGTACTTCTACAGTCCTCCATTCGCGCGGGAAGGGGCCATCGTCTTCGAGGGTGGGGACGCACGCGCGCTCATCGACCCTGTTGCCTGGCGGATCCTGAAGGTGGAGGGCCGCCCGACCGCGCCCGGCAATCCACGGTAACGGACGCGTGCCGATCACGATCGTCCGTCTCGGATCTCCACGCCTCCCCGACGAGGGGCTCCGCATCGGGACCGTTAGGCGTCCGCCGAGGGGGGTGCCGAAGACCGAGTATGCAGTGCGCGATTACTACGACGTGTGGCTCCCGGAGCTGTCACCGAGCGCGGAGGTCGTGTCGTGGGCGTTGTCCGAGCCGTGGACGGAGGCGCGCTGGCGGCGATACGCGCGGACCTATCGCACGGAGATGCGCGAGCCGCACGCGCGTCATCTCATCGAGCTCCTGGCCGCGCTCTCCAGGGAGACCAACTTCTCGGTCGGGTGCTACTGCGAGGATGCCTCGCGCTGTCACCGCAGCTTGCTCGGCGAGCTCCTCGAGGAGGCGGGCGCGCCGGTGGCGAAACGCCTCGACGCGCCCTCGCGCCCTACCTGACGAGAAGTGGCATCGTCCCGACGATGACTCCGGCCGCCGTTCGGATCATGAGCTGCATGTTGCCGGTTTCGCGGGGAGTCAGCTCGAAGTCGTACGTCTCCCCGATGCTGATCAGCTGACGGGCGGGTCGCATCACCCTTCCCTCGTCAGGCAGGTCCGCACCGTCCTTCGCGAGCGCACGCCACCGCACGAGCGAGGTGTCCCGCCTCACCTCGACACTGATGCCGGGGCGGCCGATGGTGATGTTGATCAGCCGAAACCGATGCGCGACTCCCACTCGAAGCTCCACTGGCCGCCCGGGCGTTGCTCCGTTGAGCAGAACCGCGCGGCGCGCAACCTCGGGGATCCGGGGCGTCGTGATCAGCACCGGGATGTCGGTCGCCGGATCGTAGGATTTGTCCTCGTCTACGACGAGCAACGCGCCCGATAGACCGGCAGGCTGCTGACGCGGCTCATCGACGTGTGTGTGATAGATGAACGTCCCGGAACGCGGCGGGGTGAAGCGCGCCTCGAACGAGTCCTTTGGAGCGATCACTGGTGAGAGGCGGCGTGGGCTGCCACTGAATCCCGCGACGCCATCGAAGTAGCTGTCCAGCTCGATGCCATGCCAGTGAACCGCCGTCGGCTCGGGCGTTCGATTCACGACCATGATCGAGACGGGCTCGTTTCGCCGGAGGATGATCGGTGGCCCGCTTCGCACGGTCGTGTCGATCGTCGCCTCGTCTCCACGCTCATGGAGAGTGAAGGCGTAGTACGGCTGTGCCTCGGTTCCGCCCGCTGGCCGCGCCAGCAGTCGCAGGCGGCGCCTGACGCCGGTCGTGGCGTCCCCACCGCGATCGCCATTGCCGTTAGGCTCGACCGCCACCCCGAGCACGAGACCGCTCATCCCCTCGAGCGCGTGGTTCGTGCCATGGCCGGCATGGGCAACCCTTGTTGCGGTCGGCAGGAACTCGCCCAGCGGCCCTCGTAAGGCGAAATGGGTGGTGAAGTGACAGTGGAACAGCCAATTCCCCTCGCGCTCCGGCACCCAGGTGATGGACGCCGTGCCACCTGGCGGAACACGCTCCGTGACGACCATGTCACGGGCCGACTCCGCGTACGTGGTATCACCGGTGCCATCGCCGCGGCTGTCCACACGAAAGTAGAAGCCGTGGAGGTGCATTGGGTGCACCTCCACGGAGGCGTTGAGCAGGCGCCAGCGCACGGTGTCCCCCACCCGCTGCGTCAGCCGTGACGTATGCGGCCAGGAGCGACCGTTGATGACGAGGAGCAAGCGACGCTGGGCTGGGGCGTTCTCCCCTGCAATCGTATCGCCCCATTCGCCTAACACCATGACTCGCTCATGGCGAACGATTCGGCCTGGTTCGTCGACGATGATCGCTCCCGAGAGCTGGCCGTCCAGTCGATTGCGGAGCCGGAACGGTCGCCCCATGCTGGTGGCCCAGTAGTAGTACGCACCGGGCGCATCGAGCTTGAATCTCACCTCACGCGTCGCCCCGGGCGGAACCGTCACCGGTGCAGCGGACGCCCCCGCCGGCAGCGGGCGGGAGACGAGTCCGTGCACGGTCAGGGTGCTGTCAGGCAACGAGTTCCTGATCGAGACGACGACCTCCGTCCCCGCCGGAACGCGGATCATTGGAGCGGGGATCTGCAGCGGGCGACCGACCTCGCCGAACGCCTGCATCTCCGCCGCGGGGCCATCCTCCCCATGGGGATACCATGTCCCCACGCGCGTATCGAGTTGAACGCGCAGCACACCGCCGGTCAGGGTGCCGGCGGCCTTCTCGTTGTCGTGTGTCTGAATCCGCTCGGGAAGCCCGCCCTGCCTAACGCCGGCCGCGGTGAGGGCGATGAGCCCCAACACCGCGAGTGAGGTGTGACGCCGCATCGCGTCCTCCAGTGGTTGCGCGCACAGTGCTTTTATCTCCCGAAGTCCACGTCGACCCGGGTGTAGACGAAGCGTCCGTTGTACCCGAACGGCGACGCCGGCGGGAACGGAAAGATATCGAACCCGTTGTTGTACGACATCCGGTCGGGATAGGTGTCGAACAAGT
>DASTYE010000256.1:0-42164 GCA_035765135.1 Gemmatimonadaceae bacterium
GACCCGCCGATGAGGCTGCCTGCGTTTTCCTGGACGAGGCGGTACTTCTCGGGCGGAGCGATCGCCTCCGCGATGGAGGTGAGCGCCCCCCCGCCCGCCAGAATCACGACGACGAGCGCGAAGATCCCCCACCCGATCAGATATCCCTTCCTCACTCCTTCGCGAATCAACCGCTCGATTCCAATCGCCGCGAAGACCGCGATCGCCAGCTGGGCGATATAGAAGATCATCGCCGGGGCGCGAACGACCTTCATCATTGGCAACAGATACCAGAGCCGGTAGAACGGCGTGTGACCGCCTAACGCGACGAGGGTCGCGATGAGTCCGGCGATCCCCCAGAACAGGACTTCCCGGCGCCGGTCGCGCGCACCGAATGCGAGGCCGGCAACGATCAGCACGACGGCGCCGACGTACTCGCTGTGCAGCTTGATCGCGTTGCGTCCCCAATACGCCTCGATCATCCCGGAGAACTGCGGGAGATAGAAGTTCAGCATCTCCTCCGGCGGCATCGAGTACGACGTGGCGTACTCGTAGCCGCGAGCCGTTCCACGCGCCGCGTAGTCCAGGTAGGCGTAGAACGGGAAGAACTGCAGTGCTGCGATACCCAGCCCGAGCAGCGCGGCGCCGGCCGCCAGAAGAACACGGCGCGCGGCCACACCGCGCTCGATCGGCGGCTCCGCGTGGAGCGCCATCCAGATCGTGAACGGGATGGCGAACAACGCCAGGTAGTACACCATCTGGTTGTGCGGCGTCAGGATGGCGAGCCCGGTCACCAGCGCGATCATCCCCCACGCCCATGCGCGCGCGTCTCGCACGGCTCGCACGATCATCCACAGCAGCAGCGGCGCGAGCGCGCTGACGTACATCTTCCCGTCGTGCCCGGGCGACACGAGAGACGCCACTTGCCCGCTCATCATGTACGCTACGCCGGCGAAGAGCGCGGGCCAGAACGCGAACCCGAGCGCCCGCACGAGTGCGAACGTGAAGAGCCCGGCCAGGAAGAGATGCAGCAGGAACGACCAGGTTATTCCGGCGTCCACCCCCAGCAGCAACCTCAGAATGAACGTCGGATACGTCACGTCCCCGTGACCGCCTGCCGCGAGATACGGAAGGCCGCCGAGGATGTACGGATTCCACTGGGCGAAATCGCCGGTCGTCCGCAGGACCTCCGCCCCGAGTGCACGATAGGCGTATCCAGTGCTGAACTGGTCGCTGTTCGGGTTGACGAGAAACCTCCCCCCGAGTGCCTGGAAGCCTAACGCGAGCGTGCACAGGGCGTAGACGATAGCCGCCCGCACGAACGGCATCGTCGGCTCGGCGACCGGAGCGGCTTCGGGTGTCGGGCGCGTGGCCGCGGGCGGTCGTGTCGGTGTCGAGGTGCGGACCTTGGTCTTCATGTGTCGAGGCTCAGGCCGCGTTTCGCGCCGGCCGTCGTCGGGCGCGATAAAGCGCGACGACAGCGACCGCGGTGAGAATCTCGAGGGCGATCATCCAGAGGCGCGACCCGATCGCAAGCAGGAGCGCGGACTGCGCGTCGAGGATCGGTGTCAGCATGGCGACCATCGCCGCCTCACGAACCGCGATCCCGGCGGGCGCGAACACGGCAATGATGCCCGCGACGTAGCTGGCCACGAACGCGCCGCCCGCGACGGCGATCGTCGGCGCGGAGGACCCGAGGAGCGCCAGCGCGAAAAGCCAGAACGCGAGCGCGTACGCGAGCCATGGCAGCACCAGCGCGCCGGTGTACCCGGCGAAGGCGCGGAGCGGGACCGTCGGCCATGTGATCTCACGCTTCGCCATCCGGCCAAACAAGCGTCCAACGCCTGGCAGGCTGAGCGGGATCAACGTGGCGAGCGCGACGAGCCCGATGATGGCGACCGACACCGCGGCGATCGGAGATAATCCCGGCGCCACAGGCTCGACCCATCCCGGCGCCATACTGATCGCAACGACGAATCCAGTCGCCAGGAGCACGAGCTGCTGGAGCAGCACCGCCGCGGTGGCGCTCACCGGCGAGATCCCCTCGTCAACGGCGAGCGCCGCGAGCCCGGCGAATTGCCAGACCGCTCCGGGAATGAAGCGCGCGAGATTCGAAAGCGACCAGATGCGCAAAGCCGAAAGAAAAGACACCGAGGCACTCCACCACCGCAGGCTCATGGCCCACGCGGCCACCATGAACACGAATGCGCCAACGACCAGCGCCGACGCGGCCAGGAGTGGCGGCCAGTCGATGGCGGGGTTCCACGAAGAAAAGGTGCCGGCGTGTTCCCGGGTGGTCTTCACCAGGAAGAGAACGGCGCCTCCAATGAGGACGAGTTGCGCGCCGGCCCGAAGCCACCGGTGACTCACCAAGCGCCGGGCCTCGGGCTGAGCCGATGCATGGGCAAGAAGATACCACTCCGGTGATACTCGTGGAAGCGATATCTTCTGCGCATGCGGATCCTGCACATCGTTACGGCGTTCCCGCGCCACGCCGACGACCCCATAGCACCCTGGCTGGTCGAGCTCCTGAAGCGTCTGCGCGCGCGCGGACACGAGATCGATGTGCTCGCGTCCTCGTACCGAGGTCTGGCTGACCAGACGCTCGACGGGATCCGCGTGTACCGTTTTCGCTACTTCCCCGCCCGCTGGGAGCGGCTCACGCACGAGGAAACAGCGCCCGATCGCATGCGCCGCTCGCCGCTGTACGCGATCATGCCGCTCTTCTTCCTCCTCGGCGGCATGGGACGCGCGCGGCGACTCGCGCGCACGGGCCGATACGACCTCGTCCACGTTCACTGGCCGATGCCGATGGTGCTCCTCGGCTGGGCGGCGAGGCGGGCGCATCCAATGCCCATGGTGACGACGTTCTATGGGATCGAGCTGCGCTGGGTGCAGAGCCGTCTGCCATTTCTCCGTTGGCTGGTGCGATGGGCGGCGCGATCGTCGGCGCAGGCCGTCGCGATCTCGAGCTACACCGCGCGCGAGCTGCGGAGGTTCGTCGATGTTCCGGTCGAGGTGATTCCCTATACGGCCGAGCTGCCGCCTCCGGAAAGATCGACGGTGCGTGCCGACGGCGGCGATCGATCGATCCTGTTCGTGGGGCGACTCATCGAGCGCAAGGGTGTCGAGCATCTGATCCGCGCGTTAGGCATCATCCGGCGGACGGTGCCGGCTCGACTGGTGATCGTTGGCGATGGGCCGGAGCGTCCGCGCCTCGAGCAGGTGGCGCGCGATGCGGGGGTTGCCGCCCATGTGAGCTTTCGTGGTCGCGTGAGCGATGCGGAGCTCCGAGCGGCGTATGGGGGCGCCGATGTATTTGCGCTTCCCTCGGTCCTCGACGCGCGCCAGGATACCGAGGGGCTGGGCGTCGTGCTGCTCGAGGCGATGAACTATTCCGTTCCCGTCGTCGCAAGCGATATCGGTGGGATCACCGACATCGTGCGGCACGAGCGCACGGGGCTCCTCGTGCCGCCGGGCGATGCGACAGCTCTCGCCGCTGCACTGACGCGCTTGCTGACCGATCGAGCGCTCTCGAACGCCCTCGCCACCGCCGGGTCACAAGTACTGCGCGACTCGTTCAGCTGGGAACGAATCGTCGACCGGTGGGAAGCCGTCTATCGTCGCGTGGCGTCGGCAGACCGCTAGGTCACTCCCGGATTACCGTCGTACGAGATCGACCCAGCCCCCCAGGTTGGCGGCCAAGGCGCTATTTCCATCGGGCAGGACCAGGATCTGTCGCGGCTGCCCCTCTGTCTCTATCTGCTTCGTGATCGTTGCGGACGCAACGTCTACGACGAGGATACGACCGGGGTTCGTCGTCACGTAGAGCGTGTTCCCGTCGGGAGCGATCGCGATCCCAAACGCCCCCGAGGCTGTGACGCGACGCGTAGTCGAGCCGGATACACGATCCACAAACAGGATCTCGGCCTCGTTGGCCACGTACAACGTCGACCCATCCGGCGCGATCGCGATCCCGTGAGGGCGACCCGTCACGCCGATCGTGCGCCGCACGCCTCCCGTACGCATATCCGCCTCAGTGATCGAGCCGCCTTCACGCGCGGTCACATACATCAGCGAATCGCTCGCGGTGGTCCAGAAGGCGATCCCCCAGGGCCCGGATCCCGTCGTGGTCGTACTCACGATCGTTCTCGAGCCGACGTCGACGGCGAACACCGAGTTGCTCGTGTTTGTGACGTACACGCGATCGCCGCGAGGCGCCATCGCCAGCGAGTGCGCATCGCCCGGAATATCTACGTCGGTAATCTTCGTCATTGACGGCACATCGATCACGGAGAGAACACCAGTGCTCATGTTGGCGGCGTAGGCACGCTCCCCTGCCCCGTCGACGGCGATGACCACCGGAGTTCCCCCCACGGTCGTTACGGCAGATCGCGAGGGATCCGTCAGCGACGCCCGCTCAACTTGACTGGCGTGAATGAGCGTCACGACAAGCTCGCCCGCAGGGGTTCGTGCAATGCCAAATCCGCCAGAGCGCAGAAAAACGGCGCGCTCGCTGACATCCCGCGGCTGGATCAGAAAACTGGCTGGCGAAGACGCTCCGGCGATCGACGCCCGAACGATGATGTCACCGGTCGACTGCGCGGGTGTCAGGGTGTTTGTTGCCTGGCCGAGCACATCACTTGTGGAGGTCGGTGCTGCCAGTGCTGCCTGGCCCTGGACCACTGACCAGGTGACGGTCACTCCGCTGAGAGCTTCCCCCAGGCCATTGCGCACGGCCACACGCAACTGGACGGGCGTCGTCTGACCGATAGCGACGACAATGTTGCTGTTACCCAGTGGCGAAACGGTCGGGGGGCGCACCTGGATGAAAAAGCTGGCTGGCGACGACACCTCGGCGACCGACGCGCGAACGAGGATGTCACCCGTGGACGGCCCTGGTGTCAGGGTGTTTGTTGCTTCTCCCGTTGAGTTTGTCGAAGACGTCGCTGCGGCTAGCGTCGCCTGTCCTCCGACGACCGTCCAACTCACCGTCGCCCCGCTGACCAGGTTCCCGTAAACGTCCCGGACGGCCGCGCGCAATGGTACTGGGGTCGTCTGCCCGGCCGCGATGGCGACGCCGTTACCGGCTGTGGAGAGAATCATCGCCGGCGGTCCCGCTGCGACCGTCGCGACGAAAATCGCGGTATCGACCAGCGCCCCGGTTAGCGTGTCGAGCGCGGTGGCCACGACTTGCTGCGGACGACCGACTATGGTGCCCACGCGCCAGCTCACGGTCGCGATGCCCGCTCCGTTGGTGCGGTTGGTCGCGGGTTCGATCGAGCCTTCGCCAGCGGTCACCGTGAAGGTGACCGGGATATTCGGTACTCCCCGTCCGTTCGCATCGCTGACTTTCGCCGCGATTGGCGCGAGCAGAGTTTGTCCGGCCATACCTGTCTGTTGATTACCGGCAGACACCGCGAGCGCGGTGGGAGGACCAATGGGCTCGGGCTCGGTCCCGCCTCCCCCACAAGCGGCGAGAACGAGAACGCAGGCGATCCCTAACGATCGTGAGCGGAAGCGGATCCGATCCATGGCAGCGGCGCTTGGAGTGACACCTAACTAGGGCGGGCGCGATACGATAACGCCCGCGTCAGGCCTGCGCCAGCGGGGTTCGGATGCGTTACGGTATTGACCTAACGGCCGAAGTCATCCAGGCGCCGCCGGAGCTCGCGCACTTCGGCCCGCTGCGCCGCGATCATCTCTCCGACGAGCCCGCCGACGAACAGCACCGTTCCCACGATGACCGACAACACCACGAGGTCGATCAGCGGCCGGAAGCCGAAGCCGGCAAAGATTCGAATCGCGACGAGCGCGATGCCGGCCAGCACGCCGATCGCGGCGAGCATCGCGCCGAGCACGCCGAACAGCAGCAGCGGCTTCTGCCCGAAGCGGAGCTCGAACCAGACGGCAAGCATGTCCAGCACGCCGATCGGGATGCGGCCAATGCCAAACTTCGAGCGGCCGGCGTGGCGTGCATACAGCGGAACGGGGATCTCGGTGACGCTGAACCCCTGGGCCGCGGCGACGGCGATCATGTACCGGTGCCAGTCGGGCCGAATCGGAATCGCGTCCATCACCTCGCGCCGGTAGGCCTTCACCGAGTTCAGATCGCGCACGGGAAGCTGGAAGAGCTTCCGGCTCAGCCCGTTGTAGATGCTGGATACGAATCGCCGCTCGTACTTCCCCTGCTTGTACCCGGTTACCATGTCGACGTCGCCCGACAGGATCGGCATAACGAGCCGCGGGATGTCCTCGGGCTTGTACTGCAGGTCGGCAGGGTAGAACACGAGAACGCGACCTCGAGCGTGCAGATATCCGGTGCGCAACGCGTCGGCGATCCCGCGTCGAATGCGGTGGCGGACGGCGCGGAGGAACGGGTAGCGTGTCTGCAGCTCCTCGAGGACGGTCCACGACCCATCGATCGATCCATCATCGATGACGATCACCTCGTAGCGGACCGCGCTCCCGGCGAACGCCTGTGCGGCGAGCTCCATGAAGAGCGGAAGATTCTCGGCCTCGTCCTTCGCCGGGACGAGGACGCTCACGTCGGGGGCGCCGGTGAGGGCGTCGGGTGTCGACCCGATCGAAGGCCGCGGGCCAGGGCGCGCCGCCGTCATGAGCTCCGGTCCGCGATCGGCGCTCACACGCGCTTTCTCATGCGCGCGGACAACACCCCGAGCTGATCGCGATACTTCGCTACCGTACGGCGCGCGATCTGGACGCCGCTCTCCTTGAGGATGTTGACGATTGCCTGGTCGGTGAGCGGATGCTTCGGGTCCTCCTCCCCGACGAGCTTCTCGATCTGCGCCTTGATCCCGCGCGCCGACACGTCTTCCCCGCCCGTCGTCGAGAGGCCTGACGAGAAGAAGAACTTGAGAGGGAGCACGCCGCGCGGCGTCTGCACGAACTTCTCGTTCGTCACGCGGCTGACGGTGGACTCGTGCATGTTGATGACCTCCGCGACCTCGCGGAGCGTCAGTGGCTTGAGGTACTGCACGCCCTTCTCGAAGAACTCGCGCTGCCGGTCGACGATGAAGTTCATCACCTTCAACATCGTCTGACGGCGCTGCTCGATCGCCTGGATCATCCAGTTCGCCGAGTTGAGCTTGTTCGAGATGAACTCCTTGTTCTCCCCTTCGAACTTCTTCTTGTCGCGCGCGATCTCCTGGTACGCCTTGCTCAGCTTGAGGCGTGGGAGATTCGCGTCGTTCAGGAAGACGTGGTACTTCCCGTCGATCTTCTCGACGATGAGATCGGGGATGATGTAGTTGTCGCCGCTGTCGCTGTACTTGATCCCCGGCTTCGGGTCGAGCTTCTGAATCTCGTCCGCCGCCTTCTGGACGTCGCTCGGTGAGATGCCGAACCGCTTGGAGATCTCGCTCCAGCGGTGATTGATCAGCTCATCGAAGCAGTCGCGGACCAGGCGATATGGCACCGACTGCTCGAGGCCGGCGTCCTTGAGCTGGAGCAGCAGGCATTCGCGCAGGTCGCGGGCACCGACGCCCGGGGGGTCCAGGCCCTGGATGATCGAGAGCATCTCGTCGATCTCCGCCTGGGTATAAATGGGCGCGTCGAGCGGATCCTGCTCCATCTCCTCGGCGGTGCTGCGCACGAGGTCGTTGATGCTCTGGTGGATTTCCTCGACCGGACAGGCGAGATACCCGTCCTCATCGATGTTGCCGACGAACTCGTCAGCGAGGAGACGCTGGCGGGGCGAGAGCTCGAGCAGCTGGATCTGATCGCGGAGATGGTCGGCGAGATCGCGTGTCTCGACGGTGACGGGCTCGTAGTACTCCTTCTCCTCGTGCTCTTCGTGTCTGCCGCCGGCATCGAATCCGTTGAGAAGAATCTCCTCCCAGTCGATCTCGTCGGTCGCCTTCTCCTGCTCCGGGGCTTCCTCGGTCTGCCCCTCCTCCTCGTCCTCTTCCTCCTCCGGCTCCACCATCTCGAGGAAGGGGTTGTTCATCAGCTCCTGCTTCAGGTGCTGCTGCAGGTCGAGCAGAGGCATGTACAGGAGATCCATCGCCTGGTAGAGGCGAGGGTTGATCTTGATCTCCTGCTTGAGCTGCGTGCTCTGTGAAATGCCTGCTTTCATGAATCCGTTATCTCGCTGTGAGGACCCTGCGTCGCTGCATTAGTCGCCCGCAGGCTCGGCCCTGCCCTGCCCCGCGGCCGAAAAACGCGCGCGAAGGCGCGCCGTCAGCGTTGGACCCAGATAGATCTTCGCGACCGTGTCATCGAACACGAGCTCGCGCACCGTGCCCGAGACCTTGACGTGGCCATCGTACATTATGTAAGCCCGATCGACGATGTCGAGGGTCTGCTCGACGTTATGATCGCTGATGAGCACGCCGATACCACGATGGCGGAGCCCGGCGACGATCGTTTGAATGTCGTGCACGGCGATCGGATCGACGCCGGCGAAGGGCTCGTCGAGCATCATGAACTTCGGCTCGGTCACCAGCGCCCGGGTGATCTCGAGGCGGCGACGTTCGCCACCGGACAGCGAGAACGCCTTGCTCTTGCGCAGAAGCTTGATGCTGAGCTCATCGAGAAGCCGCTCGAGCCGGGCTCGCCGCTCCGCCGCGGGAATCGGCATCGTTTCCAGGATTGCCAGGATGTTCTCCTCGACCGTCAGCTTGCGGAAAATCGAAGGTTCCTGGGAGAGATAACCGATGCCGAGCCGTGCTCGCTTGTACATCGGCATGTCGGTAATGTCCTGACCGTCGAGCAGGATGCGACCTTCCTGCGGCTTGATCAGTCCGACGATCATGTAGAACGTCGTCGTCTTGCCCGCGCCGTTGGGGCCGAGCAAGCCGACGATCTCCCCCTGTTGCAATCGCAGGGCCACGTCGTTGACGACACGGCGCCGCCGGTAGGTTTTGACCAGTCCCGTCGCCTCGAGCACCGAGCCGCGTGCGGGGGCTTCGACCGCCGGATACGACCCCGTCGTGACGGCGATCTGCTCCCCTGACTGGCGCAGCACATCCGCGATCTGCCCACGCTGTGGACGAATCTCGCTCCACACGCTGTCCGCGAACCGGAGGCGCACATCGGGCGACGTGAGACCGCCCGGCGGGAGGAGGATCACGCCTTCGGCGGCGAGGCGTGGAAGCACCGACACCGCGAGATGCTGGCGGACTTCATCGAGGCTGAGTCGTCCGCCCTCGAGCTGCGCATCGCGCCCTTCGGCGCGCACAAGGTCGAGATAGTCGTCGCGATAGCAGGTCGCGAGATCGTTGAACACCGCCGACCCTGAATCGTCGGAAGCGCAGATCAACGCATGCAGCGCGAGCGCCATCGACCGGTGGCCCTGTGACAGGCGCCCGATGATCTGATCGAGCCTCTGCGGGAGGTGATCGCTCATGGCGTCCCCCGGGGTGCGGGCGGCCGCGCGGACGGGCGTACGGTGTCACGGGGCGTGGCGAGCGTCGTGTCGGCGCCTTGGCGCGGCACCTCGAGATACACTCCAGCGGCCTGGTCGGTAATGCTCACCTGATCGACTTCCTGATTCTCGAAGGTCACCGTGATAATGCGTCCGCGAACGTAGTTGATGCCGGGCAACGCCTCCCGTCCCTCGCGTGTCGCCACCTGATAAAACGACCGCGCGTTGCCCCGCGCGACCAGGTCACGAATGCGTGGCCGCCGGGCGCTGTCCGGTGGCGCGGCAATCGTATCGAACCGCGCGACGATCGTGTCCCCGCGCAGCCAGTCTTTCTCCGTGGAGCGAACACGCGTGGAATCAGGGGTGCTCTGCGCGAACGCATCGCGGACGGCGAAGACCTCGCGCATCCGCTGCCCCGGCATTCGCAGATCGAGGGAGTCGGCGACGATGTCGTACTCCGGCGACACCGCTCGAGCGCGCGACGGTCCCCATGCATACACACGATCCATCTTGCTGTCGGTCAACCGCAGATCGAGCGTGTCAGCCGTCAGCGTGACGTCCCGGCTCACCGCGCGAGCGCGGCCGGACGACAACACACGGCTGAGCGCGCGCTGGGAACCGTATAGCTCGATCAGATTGCCGGTGAGCGTGAAGGGATCGTTGCCCTTCCCTTCGATCCGCGGGGATTTCATGAGTCTCACGTACTCGTGCCCGCCATCCATGAACGCCGAGTCGGCGTTGGACAGAACATCCGTGCGCGTGATGACGACCCGCCCCGATGCGTATACGAGGCTGTCGTTGTCCATGATCACCGTGTTGGCGATGAGCGTCGTCGGCTCGCTCGGTCGGCCAGCGGAGTCGGTCTCGACGAGGACAATCGTCGGGCGTCGCGGTGCGACCATGCGTGATGCCCGACGCACCCCCTCGGCGGGCCGATAGTAGTCGACTTCGGGACCGGTGAGCTTCGTGCCGCTCGGCAGCGTCGCGTCCACGTTCCCTTCCGCCCGCAGATGCTCGTCGTTGAGCCAGTACGTGAGGCGGCGTGAGCGAAGCGTCAGTCGGGGCTCGCGATAATCGACGTTGCCGATGAGGTACAGCAGGCGCGCATCACCATAATACTCGACGCTGTCGGCGATCACGGTGATTTGCTGCGCCTCACAGCGCCCCTCGGGGCGGCGGCCGAGATACCAGTTGTACTGTCCACTGGGCAGCCGCGTCATGGTGAGGGGTGAGCCCGCCGGGCTTTTGAAATTGAACAGGCACTGTCCCGAGCGGGCTTCCTGCGCGCTCAGCGGCCCGGCGCCGATGCCGATCGCCGCCACCGTCGCGATGCACAGGAACGAGGAGCGCGTCATGGCTGCGGTGGGGTCGCGGGAGGAGCGCGCCGGCTCGTGTCGCGGGGACTGGCCGAAGGCGACGGGGGACGCGGTTGTCCAAGATCGCCGGTGGAGACGGCGCCCTGCCCTTCGATGAGTCGATGCACGCGCACGCTGTTCATGTTGGGATCGGACGTGAAGCCGATCCCTTCGACGCGCCGGCCCGGCTCCGTCAGCACGAAAGCGCTGTCGCTCGAGATCTCGTTGCGAGCCTGGTCGTAGCGGAGCTGCTCGCTCGTCAGGCGGCGTCCGTCCTCGCTCACGACGACGACGTTGCCCCGCGCTTCCATCTTCGAGTGCCGAGTGTTGTACGTGCCTTCCCGCGACGTGAGGACCGAGTTGCGCTCCCCGGTGCGAGTGTAGAAGGTCAGCGTGACGCCGCGCAGCTCGATGCGTGAGTTCTCATCGAAGAAGAAGGCCGTGTCGGCCTGCAAATCCGCGGTGCGCACGCCCTGATCGGTGAGGCGCGTGTTGATGCCGAACATCAGTTGGTCGGCGGAGTCGGCGAGTGGCGATCCGCTTGTACGCGGCGGGGCCGTCCCATTGCCCCCGCACGCCACGACCAGCATCGCGATCGACAAGAGGTGGAGCCTCATACGACCCCCGCACGCATGAGGTCGTGGAGGTGCACCATTCCCACGAGGTGCTCCCCCTGGTCGACGACAGGCATCGCCATGATACCGTGCTGCTGCATCCGGTAGACGACCGCGCTCCCCAGCTCGGTGTCGCGGGCGACTTTCGGCGTGCGCGTCATGATGGTGTCGACGCGCACGTCCATGAAGTCCCGTTCGCGCTCCATGAGGCGCGTGAGGTCCCCGGCGGTGACGACGCCCAGCACCCGATGCTGGTCATCGACGATCGCGACGGTTCCACGCCGCTCGGCCATCTGTACGACCGCCTCGCGCATCGGCGCGTTAGGCGGAAGCGCCGGGAGCGGCGAGGTGACCATGACGTCACTGACGCGCGTGAGCAGCTGTCGGCCGAGCGCCCCGCCGGGATGCAGCCGGGCGAAGTCTTCGCGGCGAAACGCCTTCCGCTCGAGGAGCACGACCGCGAGCGCATCCCCCAGCGCGAGGGCGACGGTGGTGCTCGTCGTCGGAGCGAGGTCGTGCGGGCACGCCTCTTCACGAACCCACGTGTCGATTACCACGTCGGCGTGACGGCCGAGCGTGGAATCCGGCGTTCCGGTGAACCCCACGACACGCACCCCGTGTCGCTTCAGGTGCTCGAGGAGGGGGAGCAGCTCCTGCGTCTCCCCGCTCTTGGAGATGAGAATTGCCACGTCGTCAGCGCTCACGATGCCGAGATCGCCGTGAACGCTCTCGACTGGATGCACGAACGTCGCGGGCGTGCCCGTGGAGGTGAGCGTTGCCGCGATCTTGCGGCCGACGATGCCCGACTTGCCGACCCCGGTGACGATGACCCGCCCGGCGGCAGCCGCGATCAGCTCGATCGCCCGCGCGAAGCGATCATCGAGACGACGCTCGGCCTCGGCGATCGCCTCGCGCTCCATGCGAAGCACAGCGCGCCCGCGCTCGATGGCGGGGCTGGTGACGACGGCCGTCATCGCAGCACCTCGAGCGTCGGCGTGGACCGCTCGGTCACGTAGCGCTCGACAATCTCCTCCCACTCGCCGCGGGCCTTCAGCAACAGCTCGGCGAACTCGCGCGTGGCGCCGCGCCCCCCACTCCTCGTGAGGCACATCTGCGCAACCGCCTTGATCTCCGGCACGGCGTTCGCCACGGCCACCGGAAGCCCGACCGCGCGCATGATGCCCATGTCGGGGAAGTCATCCCCGATGAACGCCGCGTCATCCATGCGCACGTCATGCCGTTCGAGGATGCGCTGAAACGCCGGGAGCTTGCGCGCGAGCGCGTCCTGCGCGACGTCATCGACTTCGAGCTCCTTCGCGCGAATGCGCACGCTCTCCGACACACGGCCGGTGACGAGACAAACGCGAATGCCGGCATCGCGCAGGAACCTCACGCCGAGTCCATCCTGGATGTCGTAGCGTTTGAGCTCGACGTGTGCGCCATTCACATCGCCGATGTAGAGGCCACCATCGGTGAGCACGCCGTCGACATCCAGGCCGACCATGCGAATTCGCTGTGCCAGTGCGCGGTCGATCACGTGTTCACCACCGTCCAGACCTCGAGCGCGCGGTTGACCACGGCGTCCAGATCACGAAGGGGAAGCATGTTCGGTCCATCGCTCGGCGCGATGTCGGGGGTCGGATGCGTCTCCAGAAAAAGTCCGTTTGCTCCCGCCGCCACTGCTGCCACCGTCAGCGCCGCGATGTGCTGGCGCATGCCACCGCTCGAGCCGCCTTCCCCCCGGCCAGGCTGCTGCACGGAATGCGTTCCGTCGAAGATCACCGGTGCCTCGCACAGCTCACGAAGGCGCGAGAAGGATCTCATGTCGACAACGAGATCCCCGTACCCGAAAAACGTTCCGCGCTCCGTGACCGCCACCTCGGCGGCGGCGCCTCGGAGATCCGATTGGTCATCGGTTGCGTGGTGACCGGCGACGCTGAAGGTGGCCGGCCGCGTGGCAGCACGACGAACCTTCTCGACGGCGCCTCGCATTCCTTCCGGATGCATCCACTGCCCCTTCTTCACGTTCACCGGCTTGCCGGTCGCGCCCGCGGCCTCGAGCAGATCCGTCTGTCGACAGAGAAACGCCGGGATCTGAAGCACATCGACGACTTCAGCGGCCGGGGCACATTGCTCGGGGAGATGCACGTCCGTGAGGATGCGCAGCCCCGTCTCGCGCTTGACGTGCTCGAGCGCTCGGAGCCCCTCATCGATTCCGGGACCGCGGGCCGCGTCGACATTCGATCGGTTCGCCTTGTCGAAGCTGGCCTTGTAGATCACGCCACCGGGCAGACGCTCGCTGAGCCGTGCGAGATGTTCCGCGACTCGCACGTTGAGTGCGTCGCTCTCGACCACGCACGGGCCGGCGATGAGGAAGAGCGCGTTCTCCGGGAAGGCGCGCACGTCAGTCCGCCACCTGCGGCTGTGGACGTGCCACTCGATGTCCCTCGGTGCCGCGCTTGGCGGCAGCCGCGGCGGCGACGAATCCGGCGAACAGCGGATGCGGACGCGTCGGCCGTGAGCGAAGCTCCGGATGGAACTGACAACCAATGAACCACGGATGTGCGGGAAGCTCGATCATCTCGACCAACGATCCATCCGGCGAGAGTCCGCTGAACCGCATCCCATTCTCCGCGAACAGATCGCGGTAGCTGTTCGACACCTCGTAGCGGTGCCGATGTCGCTCGCTCACCTCGGGCACTCCGTACACTTCGGCGGCGAGTGAGCCGGGACGAAGGCGACACGGGTACGCGCCGAGGCGCATGGTCCCGCCCATGTCCGTTACGTGCTGCTGCGACTCCATGAGCGAGATGACGGGATTCGCGCACTCGGGGGCGAACTCGCTCGAATGGCTGTCGTCGAGTCCACAGACGTTGCGGGCGAACTCGATGATCGCCGTCTGCAGACCGAGACAAATCCCGAGGAACGGCAGGCCGCTCTCGCGCGCATGGCGAATGGCGTCGAGCATGCCCTCGATGCCACGCACGCCGAATCCTCCCGGAACCAGGAGACCGTGGAAGGATCCGAGGACCTCCGCCGCGCGCTGCTCCGACGTGAACAGGTCGCTCGAGATCCACGAGATGTCGACGCCGACATCGTTCGCGATCCCGCCGTGGATGAGCGCTTCCTGCACGCTCTTGTAGCTGTCCACGAGCTCCGTGTACTTGCCGACGACGGCGATGCGCACGCGATCGCGTGGGGCGGTGATCGTCTGCACCATGTGCCGCCAGCCCGCGAGGTCGGCCGTCCGTCCACCAAGACCGAGGCGTTGCACCACGCGCGCGTCCAGCCCCTGCTCGTGGAACGCGATCGGAATCTCGTAGATCGTGGGCACGTCGCGGCTCTCGATCACGCACCCGAACTCGACGTTGCAGAAAAGCGCGATCTTGCGTTTGACATCCGCCGACAGCGGACGCTCGGTTCGGCAGATCAGCATGTCGGGCTGAATTCCGATCTCCATGAGCTCGCGCACCGAGTGCTGCGTCGGCTTCGTCTTCACCTCTCCGACGGCGGCGATGTACGGCACCAGCGTGAGGTGGATGAACAAGGCGTTGTCGCGTCCCACCTCGTGCCGGAACTGGCGAATGGCCTCGAGAAACGGCAGCGACTCGATGTCGCCGACGGTGCCGCCGATCTCGACGATGACGACGTCGTTCTCGGGCGCGAGGCGCTTGATGGCGGTCTTGATCTCGTCGGTGATGTGCGGAATCACCTGCACCGTCGAGCCCAGGTATTCGCCGCGTCGCTCCTTGGTGATGACGTTGAGGTAGATCCGTCCCGTCGTCACGTTGTTGAGCTGCGACAGTGACCGGTCGATGAATCGCTCGTAATGCCCCAGATCGAGATCCGTCTCCGCCCCGTCGTCGGTGACGAACACCTCGCCGTGCTGGAACGGCGACATCGTTCCCGGATCGACGTTGATGTACGGATCGAACTTCATCATGGTGACGCGGAGCCCGCGCTCGACGAGCAGCCGGCCGAGCGACGCGGAGGCAATTCCCTTCCCGAGCGACGAGACGACGCCGCCGGTGACGAAGATGTACTTGGTCTGCGCCGAATGTCCCGGAGTCGTTTGCATCAGGCTCGTCCGCTCATGAGGGTGGTCCATCGGTCGTTGGCCAATCGCAGATCATCTTCAGTATCGATCCCGCGCGGTGCCGCATCCTCGAGCACGGCGACACCCATGTTCAAGCCGGCCGCCAGCGGCCGCAGCTGCTCCAGCTTCTCCACACGTTCCAGTGGGTGCGGGGGCAACGCCACCCAACGAGCGAGAGCCTCGCGCGTGTACGTGTACACGCCCAGGTGCTGAAGGATCATGGCGTCGCGCGTCGCGCGATCGCCCGCATCGCGCAGGAACGGAATACCCGCGCGCGAGAAATAGAGCGCGCGTCCATCGTCACCTCGCACGACCTTCACGACGTCCGGAGACTCGAGCACCGCGGGCGTCGCCGGCACAGCGACGGTACCGAGAGGAAACGCCCCTGTTGCGACGAGGTTCGCGGCTTCGCGAATGGCCTCGCCGGGAAGAAACGGCTCGTCTCCCTGCGCGTTCACGATCACGTCGAACTGTCGGAACTCGTTCTGCCTCGCGACTTCGGCGACGCGGTCGGTTCCGGACGGATGACCGGAGTCGGTGAGCACACATTCGGCGCCGGCGTCACGGGACACGCGGGCGACCTCGTCGCTGTCAGTCGCGATGACGACGCGGTCGGCGACGGCGAGCGCGGTTAGGCGTTCCCAGACGCGGACGACGAGGGGGACACCACCGAGGAGGCGGAGCGGCTTGCGCGGGAGCCGGGTGGCGCCGAGGCGGGCCGGGATCACCGCGAGAATGCTCACGGAATCGGAGGGAGCGCGCACCGCGCTGCAAGATTCACACCACGAGTATATCGCGGCACGACGGAAAAGGCAAACCTATTGTCCACGCTCGCGCTTCGCGCGGCACTCCACGCAGATCGGGCGACCGGTAATCGCTGCGCGCCAGCGGCTCAACAGGTCGCCGTGCAGATCGGCGGGACAGAGAATTCGATCACAGCGCTGACAGAGGCCGCCTTTGATGGGCTCGAACGGCAGACCGCACCGATCGCACTCCATGTACACTGTGGGAATTCGCTTCGACAGGATGGGCACGCGGGAAGCTACCCCGCGGGCGCGTGGTGAGCAATCGATCCGGGGGACTCGACAGCGACGCTCCTGACTCGCCATCCTTGGGCGCATGCGCCGCCTCGCGGCACGCACTTCACCTTCAGCACTTTCATGGCGAGCATGGACAGTTCGCGCGGGATTGGCGACAGCCCACGGGGACGACGGGGGGGTGGCAAGGCTCCGTACTTCCTGAAGCCGGAACGCGAAGGGGCGGTCTCCGTTTACCGGCGGCCCGCGGGCAACCGCATCGATCCCAAGCTCTGCGGCACCATGCCGAATCGCGCCATGGCGGCTGCGCTCGTTGGGCAGCTCATGCGGGCGGAAACCGTCGTCAAGGACTTGTTTCTCGAGGCCACGGACGATGGCATCGAGGCGCTCGAGGCCGTGTTGCTCGCCTGTCGAAACTCCGTGCTGGAGCGCGGTGCAGGGCGCGCCGGACAACCGCGCCCCGGAGGTAGCCGCGGTGGCGGCCGGCGGCGCGGGCGGCGACGTGGTCCCCGCGAGCCATCGGGCAGCGAGCCGGACTCGTCTCCGGCACCGGATTTCGACACGGAGGAGTGACCGCCGTCAGCCGCTCCACTCCAGTGCCGCGAGCGCTCGCGCCGTCGTCCGGGTGACGTAGCAATGCGGGCCGCACTGAACGAGGCCGGCGCTGCGCAATAGCCGCCGATAGCGCGCCGCGGTGCGAGGTTGCCACCCCCGAGTGTCGCCGACCACATCGTCCGACGTTGTGAACAGCTCGAGAAACGCGATGCCCCTCGTGAGGCTCGTGATCGATCGCGCGGCGCGTCGCAGCGCCGTCTCCGACAGAAAATTGAGCATACCACTCGCGATCACGACGTCGAACGGCCCGCGGAGCGGCAGCGCATCGAGCGTCTCCACGTCCCCGTGCACGATGTTACGCGCGCGGCCGAACCGCCGGACGACGTAGTCGCTCGAGTCGACGCCGGCGTAGCGCAGCGTGGGCCGCAGTCGGAGAAGCGGCGCGCGCCAGTTGCCTTCCCCACACCCGACATCGAGGACGGAGCGCACGCGCCGCTCGAGAACGTACTCCGCGACCGACACGACGAGGGCAGCGCGGCGAGTGATCTCCGCGCGATCGAGCACGCGCCGATGCGGATCCCGATACCATCGGTCGAAATACGCCCGGTCGAAGCGCGTTCGGGGCTTCATCGCGTCACTCCGTTGTGCGTTCGGGCGAAACGTGTCATGTTCGGCGGCCGTAGTGTAGCCCGTTACTCACTGGCCAGCCTACCATACCGGAGGGTCGCCGTGGAATGGACGATCGTTGCGGTCAATTTTCTCTACGCTGCGCTGGGAGTCGTACTCATGTACGCGAGCTATCGGCTGATCGATCTGGTGACGCCGAACGTCGATTTCGCCGCCGAGCTCAAGAATGGAAACGTGGCGGTGGCAATCTTCATCGCGGCACTGTTCGTCGCGATCGCGATCATCATCGGGGGAGCGCTGAACTGATGGGACGCGCGCTCGGCATCCTGCTGCTCCTGGTGTGGAGCAACGCCGCGGAGGCACAGCAGCGCGACCGTCGCGCCCTCACACGTGACGAGGCGCGATACGACGAGATCTTCCGCAAGTACTCGAAGCGATTCTTCGGCCCCGGATACGATTGGCGCTATTTCAAGGCGCAGGGCATGGCGGAAAGCAATCTCGACAGTGCGGCACGCAGCTACGTCGGCGCGCGCGGCATCATGCAGCTCATGCCCACGACGTTCGCCGAGATTCAGTCTCGTCGCCCGGAGCTCGAATCCATCGACCACGCCGAGTGGAACATCGCCGCCGGCATCATGCACGACCGATATCTGTGGAAGCGATGGAAGGACCTCGGCATCGATGATGAGCGGCGTCGCTTCATGTTCGGCAGTTACAACGCGGGCGAAGGCCCAATCCTCCGCGCGCGGCGCATGGCGCAGCAACGGCAGCTCGACGCGCATGCGTGGACGAGCATCGAGCAGGTAGCGCCCGAGGTTCGACGGTGGCGGTATCGCGAGACCATCGGCTACGTGCGGAAGATCCAGCGCAACTACCAGCAGCTGGCGGATCGCGAGCGGCGCCGCCAGGGCCTGGCGAAGCCCGCCGCGCCACTAGCGAGCCAGGGAGAGCCCCACTGACGTTGTCGTCTCGCGCGTGATGGGCTCGATCATCCAGTCGAGCTTCAAGGGCCCGACCGTCACGCGAAACCCCACGTTCTGCTCGAATCGCGACAACGAGTCCACACCCGCCATGCCGATCATGTGACGGAGCATGATCACCGGTGGCCCCGCGATCGGAATGTTGATCCGCTCGATCGGGATCGAATAACGGCTCTCGAAGAAGAGAAGCTGGTCACCGCCGAACTCCAGCAGGTCGAACGTCCGCAGCGTCCCGCCCCCGCCGAGGTAGGCGAAGCGCTGAGGCGGAGGGCGATCGCCGAATGTGCGAACGACATGCGCCTCGAACAGGAATGTGTGCGTGCGAAAGGCCGGGAAGCTCACGCGCGCATCCAGCGTGCCTTGCGTGAATCGCGCGTCGTCAGGCGCCTCGAATGCTGTCTCGGTCAATAGCGTCGTCGAGAGCGTCACCTCCTGGCGCTCCCAGTCGAAGCGTGCTC
Organism: Gemmatimonadaceae bacterium; assembly: GCA_035765135.1. GTDB lineage: Bacteria > Gemmatimonadota > Gemmatimonadetes > Gemmatimonadales > Gemmatimonadaceae > JAICNG01. The sequence goes on from DASTYE010000256.1 coordinate 19,090, forward strand.
CCGCCAGCGCCGACGTGATTCGCCCATGACGCACAGGCGGATTCGGGCGGAGGATTCCCGACTCCACGTCGTTGCGGCCGAATGCGCTCCATGGGTGCCCCGCGTTGACGGACCACGCGCGCTCGGCACGAGCCCCGGCCTCGAGCGCAAACAGCGTTGCGCCGCGCTCCCATCGACGCTGGAGCAAACCCTCGGCACGGTCGGCACGCCAGTAGTTCCGATAGTCTTTACCGGCCGCAAGCGTGTACACGAAGTTCATGATGTCCGACTGGATCCATGTCTCGTTCGTGAACGTCCCTCGCAATGCGCGCAGCTCCAGACTCGTCCGGCGGCCAATGCCGAGTCGCGCCGTGAGGGAAGGATCCAGCTCCCCGAGGTCGGAGCGATACGTCACCACAGGATCGATGACGATGCGACCGGTGTCGAACTGAATGCGCGGTCCCCACGGCAGCCCCAGCCCATCGACACGGGTGTACGTGGGCAACCGGATGCCGAAGATCAGCGGGAAGGTGATCGTCTCGATCTCGATCGGAGAGATCACGCGCCAATCCAGGTACACCCGGCCACCCGGTTCTCTGGTGACGTCGAACGTCTCATCGCGGAAGCTCTCCATGCCGCCGACCACACTCGCCAACGACGAGGGATACACGCCGCCGCCAATCGCGACGGCGCGACCGTCGATCATCGCGCCCGGATGCAGGAACAGATCGCCGTCAACGACGATCACGTCGCCATGGACCGTGCTGGCGACGGTCGCATCGCCACCAAGCACGAGAACCGTTCGGTCGATGGTCGAGTCGCGCGGCAGGCGTGCAACACTGTCCGGAGCGATCACCACGAACGGCTGAGCGAGTGCCTGTCGAATTATCTCACCCGGGCGGCCGCGCCCCTGCGTTCGCAGCGTGACGTTCGCCGGGGTGACTTCCTGGGCCGTCGCGGCCGCTGCTGTGAGCACGCAAGCCGCCAGCAGCACCACCGCCCGCGCGCTCAGCATCCGGCCAGGTCGAGAAAGTTGCGGAGGATCTGCTTGCCGTGCGCGGTGAGAATGGATTCAGGATGGAACTGGACTCCCCACACGGGGTGATCGCGGTGGCGAAGCGCGTGAATCTCGTCCGGCGCATCGCTCGCGACCGCCAGGATCTCGAGCGAATCGGGAATCGTCTCCCGCTCCACGATCAGCGAATGATAGCGCATGACCTCGAGTGGACTTGGCAGCTGTTCGAAGAGGTCGCGCGCTTCGTGGATTACGCGTGACGTCTTCCCGTGCATCACGCGGCGCGCGCGCACGACGCGACCGCCATATGCCTCGCCGATGGCCTGATGACCCAGGCACACGCCGAGCGTCGGGATGCGGGCCCCGAAGGCCCTCACGAGCGGAACCGTGATCCCGGCTTCCGCGGGCGTGCATGGCCCTGGCGAGAGCACGATCGCCGCGGGGGCCATCGCCTCGATGTCTTCGAGCGTCACCGCGTCGTTCCGACGCACGACCGGGTCCTCGCCAAGCTCGCCCAGATACTGGACCAGGTTGTACGTGAAGGAGTCGTAGTTGTCGATGACCAGCAGCATGCGTCGCGCTCAGCCTCGCGGATGGAACTGCTTGTGTACCGTGCGCAGGTACTCGCGGTCCACGTGGGTGTAGATCTGTGTCGTCGAGATATCCGCGTGTCCAAGCATCTCCTGTACCGCGCGGAGATCGGCACCGCCCTCGAGCAGGTGGGTGGCGAACGAATGACGCAGCGTGTGCGGCGAGACGTGCTTCTGGATTCCCGACTTCTCGACGTACTTCCGCAACATTTTCCACGCGCCCATGCGGGTCATTGGTCCCCCGCGCGCGTTGAGAAAGAGCACCCCTTTCCCTGCCCCGCGCTCGAGGCGGGGTCGCAGCTCGCGCAAGTAGATGGCGACCGCACCGATCGCGCGACGACCGATCGGCACGAGACGTTCCTTGCTTCCCTTGCCGAACACGCGCACCAGCGCATCCTCGAAGAGCACGTCGCGAACACTTAGGGAGATCCACTCCGAGACGCGGAGCCCCGCGCCGTAGGCCAGCTCGAGCATCGCGCGATCCCGGAATGCCAGCGGCTCATCGAGCGTGACGGCATCGAGCAGACGCTGAACCTCGGCGGCGGTGAGCACGTCCGGCAGGGTCAACCATCGTTTAGGTGTGTCGAGCCGCTCACTCGGATCGCTGACGAGATGCCCTTCGGCAATCAGGAACCGGAAGTACGTGCGCACGGCCGACACGTTTCGCCGAATGGATGCAGGGGCGAGCCCGACATCCTTGAGGTGGTACACGAAGTCGCGAAGCAGGCGCGGAGACGCGCCGATCGGTCCGCGAATTCCCTTCACGCGCGCGTAGGCGACGAAGCGCCCGACATCCCGGGCATAGGCATTGGTGGTCGGGATCGCTGAACCCCGCTCGAGCGTCAGGAAATCGCCGAAGCGCTCGAGGAAAAAAGCGCGTCGCACTTCATCATCGATCATCACGAGGCCGCCCGCCGCCGCCGGATGAGGTACCACCCGCCTACGATTATCGCTATGCCGAGGGCGGCGACCGCGGTAGTCACGCCGACGCCCCGCAGGCGCTGCTGCAGCGCCTCCCAGTCGCTTCCCACGCGGTACGCAATCCAGGTGACGATGCCGTACCAGATTCCCGATGCGACCGCAATCGCGAGCGTCGCGGGGAGTGCCGGGACGCGAATCGCGCCGGCGAAGGGAGGCACGAGGGCGCGCAACCCCGGGATGAACCGACTCAGAAACAAAGCGAGCATGCCTCGACGCTCGTACATGGACTCGAGCCGTGATTCGTTGGTCGCCCCGCCAAAGCGGGACATCCATTGGTGCGCGTATCGTGCGCCGTACCGCCGGCCGAGCGCGTAGACCAGGATGGCGCCAGCAACGTTCCCGAGCCAGGTGGCGAGGAACGCGGCCAGAAGCGGTACCTGGCCGCGCGCCGCGAGGAACGCCCCAAAGGCGACTACCGTATCCGCGGGGAGCGGAGGGAATATGTTCTCGGCGGCTGCAACGATTGCCAGGGAGCCAAGGAGCGCGGCTGATGGCAGGCCGGCGAGCCAGTCGAGAAGGCCCTGCACTCAGCGTCGCGCGAGGGTCACGACGGCGATGCAGGCAAGACCTTCACCCCGTCCCACCCAGCCCATTCCCTCGTTCGTCTTGCCTTTCACGCTGACATCGGTGCTCGCGATCCCGAGCGCACGCCCCAGGACCGCCCGCATCGCGTCGCGGTAGTCGGCAATGCGCGGTCGCTCGGCGACCACCGTGACGTCGGCGTTGATCACCGCCCATCCGAGCTCGCTAACGCGCGTGACCGCGGCGCGCAGCATCCCGATCGAGTCGCGGCCACGATTGCCGGGATCGCGATCGGGGAACATCTCGCCAATGTCGCCGGCTCCAGCCGCGCCGAGGAGCGCATCGGTAATAGCGTGGGCAACCGCGTCACCGTCGGAGTGCCCAACGAGGTGGACGTCTCCGGGGATGTCGACACCGCCCAGTCGCAACGGGCCGCTCGAGGCAAAGCGATGAGAGTCATAGCCAATGCCCGCGCGGGTACTCACGACGACAGGTTCAGGATCCGGATCGCGAGCGCGGCGGCGTTCTTGGCGTTGTCGATGCCCACCGTGCCGACGGGGACACCGCTGGGAAGTTGCGCGATCGCGAACAGGGCATCGAGCCCGTTAAGCGGCCCGGAGGCGAACGGGACTCCAATGACCGGCAGCTCGGTGAGCGCCGAGACCGCTCCGGGCAGTGCGGCCGAGAGCCCCGCCCCGGCGATGATCACGCGGATGCCGCGCCCCTTCGCGCCGCGCGCCAGCTCGGCGGTGCGGTCCGGATCGCGGTGCGCGCTCGACACCACGAACTCGTAAGGCACCTTCGACGCGTCGAGCATCTCGAGCGCCGGCGCCATCTTGGCCTCGTCGGATTTCGAGCCCACGACGACGAGCACGACCGGGCGAGCCGAGGCGCTCACGCCGCGACCCCCGCTGGCATGATGATCGAGTAATCCTGCCGCCGCCGGGCCGGCGTGAAGCCGGCATCGATGATGAGGCGTTCCATCTCTTGCGTGGTAGTGCGGTGGGTCGTGTTGGCCGCCGAGACGACGTTCTCCTCCAGCATCAGCGACCCGAAGTCGTTACAGCCGAATCGCAGCGCGAGCTGACCGATCTTCATCCCCATGGTCACCCAGCTCGACTGGAGGTTCGGCACATTGTCGAGCACGATGCGAGCGATGGCGACGGTGCGGAGGTAGTCAACCGCGTCGGTCTTCTGCATGTGGCTGAACTCCGGGGTGTTCTCCGGCTGGAGCGGCCAGCATATGAATGCGGTGAAGCCCCCGGTGCGTGACTGCACGTCGCGAACGCGCTCAAGGTGCTCGATGCGCTCGGCCAGGGTTTCGCCGATGCCATACATCATCGTGACCGAGGTCTTCATGCCTTCCCCGTGCGCGAGCTCCATGATCTCGAGCCAGCGATCGGCCCCGGCCTTCTTCGGCGCCGCGATGTCACGAACGCGCTGCACCAGAATCTCGCCGCCACCGCCCGGAATGGAATCGAGGCCAGCCGCGTGCAGCTCACGGATGACGTCACGCGCCTCGAGGCGGAACAGCTTCGAGAAGAAATCGACCTCGCTGGGCGAGAACCCGTGGATGTGAATCGGGTGGTTCCGCTTGATGTAACGCATCAAGTCGAGATACCACTCGAACGGAATATACGGGTTGTGGCCGCCCTGAATCAGAATCTGCACGGCGCCGAGGGTCTTCGCCTCGTCGATCTTGGCCCCGATCTGCTCGAAGGAGAGCGTGTACCCCTCGTTATGCTTCGGTCGCCGATAGAACGCGCAGAATCCGCAATCGGCGACGCAGACGTTCGTGTAGTTGATGTTGCGGTCGACAATGTACGTGACGATGCCGTGCGGGTGCCTGGCTTCACGCACGCGATCCGCTTCGATGCCCAGCTCGAGCAGGGGCGCGTTCTGATAGAAGTCGAGAAGGTCTCTCATGGGATCACGCCGCTGGAAGAAACGCCAGGGTTCCGTTGGGGACCCTGCCCCGCTCCACGAGACGCCCGAAGAACGTCGTCAAACCCGCCAGATGCGGGTACGACAGCCCGTAGTCGAGCCCCGTCAGGTATTCCAGACACCGCGGCTCCGCGACGCCGCTGTACTCGGATGCCTGCCGTGCGAGCTCGCCGAGGTGCGCGAGTCCCCAGTCGCGAGACTCGATCAACGCCGCGTGTACGTCGAGCGCGGCCTTCACCGGCGTAGAGCGCAGCGCCACCCAGACCGCGAAGACGAATGGCAGCCCCGTCCACGCCTTCCACATCGCTCCGAGGTCGTACACGTGCGGGTACCGGGGCGCGTCCGATGCTTCGGCGCCGAGAAGCAGCGCCGCGTCGCCAATGACCAAGCGGGCATCATGCTCCTCGCGATCGAATCTGCGGACGTCGCTGAGCTCGGCATCGCCCGGCACGAAGCGCGGCGCGCACCGCCACACGTTCTCGAAGAGCAGTTCCAGGAGCGCGGCGCTCGTCATGGAGCTTCGGCTGACGATCACCTTCCGTCCGCCGAGGTCCTCGGCACGCTGGCGCGAGAAGAGCATGACGCTGCGTACCGGCCCATCGCACGAGATCGCGAGGTCGGGCAGGAGGAGATAGCGCTCCGAATCGCGCGCATATTCGACCGCCGACACCACGCTCACGTCGAGCCGGCCGCTCGCAATGAGACCGTTGAGCTCCGACGGGGTTCCATCGACGAGCGTCGCGTCGAGCGTGACCAGCCCACGGTCGATCGCCCCGTACACCGGGTAGCAGTTGATGTAGGGGATGCGCCCGACGCGCACGCTACGCTGCCTCCGCGCTCGGCGCGGCATCGAATCGACGGAGCTCGCGGTAGAACGAATCACGCTCCACCGGCACCTTCCCCGCACTGCGAACGAGACGCACGAGCTCCTCGAGTGGGAGGCTCTCCGGTGTGTGTGCGCCGGCCTCGTGGTAGATCTTCTCCCGAACGACGGTGCCTTCGAGGTCGTTGACGCCGAACGACAGCGCGACCTGCGACAGCGCCGTCGTCACCATGATCCAGTGCGTCTTGATGTGCTCGATGTTGTCGAGGTACAGCCGTCCGACCGCGAGGTTGCGGAGATCATCGAATCCGGTGGTCGCGGTGCCGCCGCGCCCGAGCTGGTCCCCCAGCTCGTTATGGTCCGGGTGGTAGGCGAGCGGGATGTACGCGAGAAATCCGCCGGTTTCATCCTGGAGATTCCGCAGCATCGAGAGGTGATCGATGCGGTCCTCGATGGACTCGACGTGTCCGTACAGCATCGTGCAGTTCGACCGGATGCCCATCGTGTGCGCGACGCGGTGCACCTCGATCCAGTCTTCGGCCGCGAGCTTCTTTTCGGCGATCGTCGCCCGGACGCCCTTGCTGAAGACCTCGGCACCGCCGCCGGGCATCGTATCGAGGCCCGCCTCACGCAGCGCCGCGAGGACATCGCCGATCGACATTTTCTCGATTCGCGCGATGTGCGCGATCTCGACCGCTGTGAGCGCCTTGATGTGGACATTGGGGTGCCGCGCCTTGAGCCCCCGGAACATCTCGGCGTAGTACTCGAGCCCCGCCTGCATGTCGAGGCCGCCGACGATGTGAAACTCCCGCACGTACGGATTCGCGGCAGCCTCGGCGTATGCCTGCTCCATCGTGTAGCGGTAGGCGCCCTCCTCTTTCGGAAGGCGCGCGTACGAGCAGAAGACACACGTCTTGCGGAGGATGCAGACGTTCGTCGGATTGATGTGCTGATTCGCGGCGAAGAAGATGCGGTCGCCGTGGCGCGCACGGTTGGCCGCATCGGCCATGACCCCGACGCCTAACAGGTCCGGCGTGCGAAAGAGATACGCCCCCTCGTGGGCGGTGATCCGTCGGCCGGACGCGACCGCGTCGGCGATCGGCAGAAGCGCCGGATCCCGGATCAGCGAGCGATCGATCTCCGGTCGCCCGACGCCGTTCATTCGACGAAGCGACGCACGGCCAGCGTCACGTTGTGTCCGCCGAAGCCGAAGCTATTGCTCAACGCCGCCGTCATCTCCCGCGTTACGGTCTGGTTCGGCGTGTAATTGAGATCGCACTCGGGATCGGGCGTCTGGTAGTTGATCGTCGGTGGAACCTTGCAGTGTCGCACCGCGAGTGTGCTGAAAATGAACTCCACTGCTCCGGCCGCGCCGAGCATGTGTCCCGTCGCCGACTTCGTCGAGCTGACGTTGAGGCGCTTCGCATGCTCCCCGAACACTGCCTTGATCGCCTTCGTCTCGTTCAGGTCGTTGGCGGGCGTACTGGTGCCGTGCGCGTTGATGTACTGCACGTCTTCGGGACGCAGGCCGGCGTCCTGCATGGCACGACGCATGGCACGCTGTGCCCCTTCGCCTTCGGGCGCGGGAGCGGTGAGATGATATGCGTCTCCCGTCGCACCGTACCCGACAATCTCCCCGTAGATGCGGGCGCCGCGGTTCTGCGCGTGCCCGAGCTCCTCGAGTACGACGACACCCGATCCTTCGCCCATCACGAAGCCGTCGCGCGTCGCGTCGAAGGGGCGCGACGCCGTCTCCGGCGAGTCGTTGCGCTCGGAGAGCGCCTTCATGTTGGCGAATCCGCCGATCGCCATCGGCGTGACGGTCGCCTCGGCGCCGCCGCTCAGAATGATGTCGGCATCGCCGTACTGAATCGCGCGATACGCATCGCCAATCGCGTGCGCGCTCGTGGCGCACGCCGACACCGTGGCGTAGTTCGGGCCCTTCGCGTTGAAGCGCATCGACACGATGCCCGCCGCGATGTCGGCGATGAACATGGGAATGAAGAACGGTGAGATCTTCGAGGGTCCGCGCGCGCGATACACGTCGTGCTGCTCCTCGAAGGACCGCAATCCGCCGATACCACTACCGATGATGACGCCGGTGCGCTCAGGATCGTAGCCGTTCCCGTCCGCGAATCCCGCATCCTGCATGGCCTGCACGGCGGCGGCGACGGCGTACTGCGTGTACGCGTCGGCTCGCTTTGCCTCCTTGCGATCCATGAACAGCACGGGGTCGAATCCCTTGACCTCCGCGGCAAAGCGTACGGGGAAGTTCGTCGGGTCGAACTTCGTGATGGGCGCCGCGCCAGACTTCCCGGCGAGCAGTGCCTGCCAGGCCGTCGCCACATCGTTACCGACGGGCGTAATACCCCCCATTCCGGTGACGACGACCCGTCGCCGCATCAGCCCTTGACCTTCTCCCGGAGGTAATTCATGGCATCACCGACGGTCCGCATCTTCTCGGCGTCCTCGTCAGGGATGTCGATGTTGAACTCCTTCTCGAACGCCATCACGAGCTCAACGGTGTCGAGGCTGTCGGCGCCGAGATCTTCCATGAAGCTCGCCTCGTTCGTGAGCTTCTCGCGCTCGACTCCAAGCTCCTCCATGATGATGTCCTTGACCTTGTCCTGGAGATCGGGCATGGGGTCTAACTCCTCACGGTTGAAGGTACAGGTGACCAGAATGCGAAATGCGGAAGGCGGAATCGCGTGACTCGAGACGTCATCGCTCCCGCATCCTGCATCCCTCCGAAATCTACATGACCATGCCGCCGTCCACCACGAACACTTGCCCCGTGATGTACGCGGCGTGCTCGGAACTGAGAAACGCCGCTACCCCCGCTATATCCTTCGCCGTTCCGAGCCGTTCCAAGGGGATCTGAGCACTCAACGCGGCGCGTGCCTCGGGGGTCATCGTCGACGTCATGTCGGTCTCGATGAACCCGGGCGCGATGACGTTCGCGAGGATATTCCGCGACGCGAACTCCTTCGCGACCGACTTGGTGAATCCAATCAGCCCGGCTTTGCTCGCCGCGTAATTCGACTGCCCCTTGTTGCCGATCAGGCCGACGACGCTCGAGATGTTAATGATCCGCCCCCAGCGTCGCTTCATCATGCCTCGTGCCGCGGCGCGAACCGACGCGAACGCGGCCCGCAGGTTGGCCGCGAGCACCATGTCCCAGTCCTCGTCCTTCAGGCGAAGCAGGATGTTGTCTCGCGTGAGGCCGGCATTGTTCACGAGGATGTCGAGCGATCCAAAGTCGCGCTCGACCGATTCCACGAGGCTGGTCACCTGCGACGTAACGGAGACGTCCGCGGCGTAACCTCGCGCCTCGGCGCCGATCGCGCTCGCTGCCTCCTTCGCCCGGTCGGCATCTCGCCCGACGACGGCCACCCGCGCCCCGCACGCTGAGAGCGTCGTGGCAATCTCGCGTCCGATGCCGCGTGTTCCCCCCGTAACGAGCGCAACGCGTCCGCTGAGGTCGATCTGCATTCAGCTCACCATGCCGAGAAGCTGGTTCACCTCTGGCGCAGTACCGCTCGTGGCGGTCTTCACGCCGGGCGCGATACGCTTCGTGAGAGTCGTGAGGACGCTTCCCGGCCCCATCTCGACGAACAGGGCGTCCGGATACGTCGTCGCCAGAGTGCGCACGACGTTGGTCCAACGCACCGGCGATGTCAGCTGCTCGAGCAAGAGACGCCGCGCGTCGTCCACGTCGGTGACGGGATGCGCGTCCACGTTGCAGAAGACGGGAAACGCCGGTGCGGAGAACGTCGCCTCGGTCAGCGCCTCGCGCAGCCCGTCTCGCGCAACCTCCATGAGCGGCGAATGGAACGCTCCGCTGACCTTCAGTCGCACCGCACGCTTTGCTCCCAGCTCCTTGGCGAGCTCCATTGCTCGTTCCACCGCCGCGATCTCACCCGAGATGACGAGCTGCTCCTGAGTGTTGTAGTTCGCCGGCACGACGACGGCGCCGTCCACCGACGCGCGGCGGCAGGCCTCTTCGACCTTCGCTTCCTCGAGTCCGAGAATGGCCGCCATCGCTCCGGGGCGCTCGAGCCCGCTGTCGTACATGAGCTCGCCTCTGCGCCGCACGAGTGTCGCCGCATCGGACAGCTGCAAGGCGCCGGCGGCGTGGTATGCCGTGAATTCGCCGAGTGAATGTCCGGCCGCCGCTCGAACGTGCGGGCCGAGCCGATCCTTCGTCATCGCCCACACGGCCGCGCCGTGCGCCAGCAGGGCCGGCTGCGCGTTCTGGGTCTCCGTCAACTGCTCCTCGGGACCTTGGAACGCGAGCGTCGAGAGCGACACGCCGAGCGTTCGATCCACGACGTCGAACACCTGACGCGCGGCGGGTGATGTGTCGGCCAGGTCCTTCGCCATTCCTGGTTTCTGCGATCCCTGCCCCGGGAAGAGGAGCACGACGTCCATTCGCGAGCTAGAAGCGGACGATGGTGGACGCCCAGGTGAAGCCGGCGCCGAAGGCGACCATGAGAACGGTAGCGCCCTCGCCTATCCGACCGCACGCGAACGCCTCGTCGAGGGAGATCGGAATCGACGCCGATGACGTGTTCCCGTACCGATCGACGTTGACGTACACCTTTTCCATCGAGATGCCGGCGTGCTTCGCCGTGGCCTCGATGATGCGCACGTTGGCCTGATGCGGGATGAGCAGGTCGATGTCCTTGCCGGTGAGACGCGCGCCATCGAGCGCTCGATCGCACGCCTCCGCCATCGAGCGCACAGCGTGCTTGAAGACCTCTCGCCCGGCCATCTTCACGAAGTGCGAGCGGTCCATCAACACCGCCTCGGTGATCGGAACAGTCGCGCCACCGTGTGGCCGGTAGAGCAGCTCGGCGAGCGTCCCGTCGCTCCGCATGAACGTCGACAGGATGCCCTTGTGATGCTTCGATCGTTTCAGGACAGTTGCCCCGGCGCCGTCACCGAAGAGGACGCACGTCGAGCGATCGGTCCAGTCGACGATGGAGCTCATCTTTTCCGACGCCACGACCAGCACTGTCTCCGCCGTACCGGAGGCCATCATTCCCTCGGCAACGCTGAGTCCGTAGAGCCACCCCGAGCACGCCGCCGAAAGGTCGAAGGCCGCTGCGCGCGTAGCGCCGAGCTCAGCCTGAATGTCCACCGCGGTCGCCGGGAGCAGGCGGTCGGGTGTGGCCGTGCTGAGGATGATCGCGTCGAGCTCGCCGGCGTGCACTTTCGCGCGCTCCATCGCGATGCGCGAGGCCTCGGCACCGAGGGAGCAGACGGTTTCCCCATCGCGCGCGATGTGCCGCTCGACGATACCGGTGCGCTCGACGATCCACTCGTGCGACGTCTCGAGTCCCATGGCCGCGAAATCGTGATTGGTCATCACGTGCGCCGGAATGCTGCGCCCGGTGGACACCAGCTGCGCGACTGGCCGCTTCACGTGGACCCCTTGGCGGACTCCGCCAGGCGGCGTCCGATATGCTCGGTCATTCTGGACTCCACCGCGCGTAGCGCGACGAGGATGGCGTTCTTGATCGCATTCGGCGACGACTTGCCGTGCGAGATGATGCTCACTCCGCGAACTCCGAGCAGAGGCGCCCCGCCGTGCTCGGAGTAGTCGAACTCCTTCGAGAAGACGCGGCGGAGGTGCACCGGGTCAACGCCCGAGCGTGCGAGCAGCGCGAGAATCATCGGCGGCACGGATTCGTAGAACTTCAGCAGCACGTTGCCGACGAAGCCATCGCAAACGACGACATCGATGGGACCGCGGTCGGTCGCGCCGGTGAGAATGTCCCGCCCCTCGACGTTTCCCTGGAAATTGAGATCGGACTCCAGGAGCGCCTGATGGGCCTCCTTCACCGCGGCGTTTCCCTTCTCCGCCTCCTCGCCGATGCTGAGCAGCCCCACTGAGGGGTTCTTTCGACCGAGGATGTCTTCCGCGTAGGTCGCGCCGAGTCGCGCGAACTGGACGAGCTCCTCCGCGCTACAGTCGACGTTTGCGCCGGAGTCGAGGACGACGACCGGATGATTGACGGTGGGAAAGACGGTGCCGATGGCCGGTCGCGTGAGCCCGTCGTGCAGCTTGAGGATCAACGTGGACGCGGCCATCTGCGCGCCCGTGTTACCCGCGGACACGAACGCGTCGGATTTGCCGTCGGCCTGAAGCTTGAGCCCCACCGCCATCGAGCTTTTCGACTTCGAGCGGAGCACGGCCGCCGGCTTGTCGGCCATCTCGATGACCTGCGGCGCCTCGACGATCGTCAGGCGCTGACGCGCGCGCGAGGACGCACTGAGCTCTCGCGACAGCTGCGTCTCGAGCTCGCGTTGAACGTCCTCAGTACGACCGACCAGCTGGATGGTGTGGGAGGCGTCGAGCTCCGTCAGCGCGAGGAGCGCGCCGGCGATGGTCGCGTGAGGCGCGTGGTCGCCGCCCATGGCGTCCAGCGCGATGCGCGCCACGGATCAGCCTTCCCTTGCCGCGACCCGCTGCTTTCCTGCGTAGAATCCGCACTCCTGACAGACACGATGCGGACGCTTCATGCTCCCGCACTTCGGACACTGCTGCATGACGATAGCGGGCGCCGCCTTGTGCGTGTTGCGTGCGCGCTTCTTCCGCTTGCTCGTCCGTCGCTTCGGAACGGCCATGGTGAGGTAGAGCTCGGTAAAAGGGTATCGCTCAACGGGCTTCGCCGCGAAGCTTTCGCAGCGCATCCCAGCGGCTATCGACTTCAGGTTCGCACGAGCAGGCGCCGGCGTTCAGATCCGCGCCACACCGGGCGCACAACCCCTTGCAGTCTTCCCGGCAAAGCGCGAACGACGGTGCGCTCAGTAACCACTGCTCCCGAATGGCCGGGCGCAGATCCAGCTGGTGTGCCGCTGGCGGCAAGGCGAATACATCAGGATCCTCCGCCTCGATGTCATCCGTCTCGGCAAAAATGAAATGCACATTTTCGCGCACCGGCGCCGAGAGAGGGGTGAGGCACCGACGACAGGAGCCAGCGACTGTGCCCTCGAGCCGGCCGCTCCAGTAGTAGCGACCCGACCCCGCCGCCGACAGGCGTCCAGTCGCGTGGATCGGGGCAGCAGGTACGGGATCCCCCTCCTGCCACACCGGGTCGTCAGCAGAAAGGAACCCGTCGACGCGGACGGCGTGTTCGCGCAGGGCTCCAATGTCGAAGGACAGCATAACCTCGGAAAATACCCGAGCCGTGCGAGTGGGTCAAGTCACCGAATAGCAGCAAGTTACCCACAACGCGCCGGCGGTCCTATCGGCAGAGGCGGAGCATCTCGCGACGCACACGGGTCGGGTCGTCGATCATGCGATAGAACTCGGCGTAGTAAGCCAGCGACCGCTCGCGATTGCGCTGGTCCAGCGGCTCGAGATTGTATAGCGCCTCGATGGCTGCCCGGTGTTCCCGGTACTGCGCGAAAATCGCGTTGAAATCGGCGGCCTCGCCGCAGTACCCCGAGTATAGTCGCTCTCGCACGTTTTTGATCGGCAGCGACGTGTCCGGCTGTGCGTACCTCGTCGAGATGACACCCGACCAATCGAAGTCGTATGGGACGGGGGCGAGCTGACCAAGCGAATCGCCGAGCAAGATGATGTTGTGGAGTGCCCGCAATGACCAGTCGGTGTTGCCGATGAAGTACTGAAAGACGGCCATGAACACGGTGCGCGGCGGGTTGAGCCTCGCGGGTGACACACCGGTGTCTTCGACCACCTTCATGCGATGCCGGTCGGCCAGGCGCTCTTCGTCCTCGATCAGCACGGCGTACCGCGTCTCCGGCTTCTCGCGGCCGGTCACGTCCTCGTAGGTGATGCGCGCCAGGCGAGTGCGCAAGCTCAAGTCACTGAGAACCCCGTACACCCGATAGAGCAGATACTCCTGTAGCGTGTATTGCTCGTATTGATCGGTCGGGCGGCAGTGCGTCACCAGCTTGATGCGGCGCTCTCCATCGAACGGCGTGTTGCGGGAGTCGCGCCGGCGGATCGACAGACGGAGCGGAGGGAAGCTGCAGACGGAGGCCCTGCGGCGAAAAATGCCGCGCGTGCGAAGCTGGACCGACAGACTGTCGATGGTACCGTCGGGTCGCGAGTACCGCATGACCCCGCCATGCTCCTTGCGATCGTTGCCGCGATCCCGCAGCAGCGTGCGAACGTCGGTGCGGATGGTCAGGTTCAGTATCGAATCGGAGGCGAACACCGATGGTGGCGCGGCGGCGTTATCCTGCGCGTACGCGGCGCTCGCGAGCGCGGTCAGCACGACGAGGCCGAGCGGCCTCAGCGTTCGCCTAACGTCGTATCTGGGCATCGTCGACAAGGTCGCCTCCGGCGGCGCGCAGCGCAGTCAGCAATGACTCCGCGGTTTCCGAGCGCTTGAGTCGCACCCGGTATTCAATCCAGTCCACTCCTTCGGGCTCGTGCACCACGCCGCCGTAGCGGACGCGTTTGGTATGCGTATCGAGCACCGGGTCGATGAGCGGGCGCAGGCTGGCGACGTTTCGCGTGCGAACACGGAGAAGCTGCTCGTTCTCCTTGCCCACGGCATCGAACTCCGGCGCGGCGCGCTTGCGGCGTCTCCAGGCGCGGTCGGCCAGCGCTTCGAGCTGCGCCGGCGGAAGGGTGGAGAGCAGATCCGAATCGAGGCGGGCGACGAATTCTCCGGTGCGGTTCGCCATGGCCAGGGTGCGCTCGAGCCTGCGCCGAGCATCCCGCGCGACGGTCCGCGCAGGCGTGCGGGCGAAGTCGGTGAGCCACAGGAGAGCGATCACGATGTTGAAGACCACCGACAGCGCCGCGGCCACGGGCAGACTGACGCCAGCGGCCAGTCCGATGCCGACCGCGAGAAAGATGTAGACCGCGTCCTTACTGTCTTCGAGCGTGTAGCGAAACCGGACAGCGGCGACGATCCCCGCCAGGCTGAAGGCGAGTGGAAGGCTGTTTTTCACCAGCACGACGACGCCCGCGACCACCATGGGAAGGAGCACGAGCGTGTGCACGACCGTTTGGCGAAAGCCCCGGCGAGCGTGCGTCAGCGTGTACACCCAGGCGACCGGAAGGGTCAGCAGCCCCGCCGCCGTCATCGCAACGGCGGCCGCGATCCCGCTCTGCACCTCGCTCGCGCTTCCGGCCGCTGCGGCGTCGGTCGCCGCACGGGGCTCGAGAAGAGCGCTGAGCGCGTCCGCGGAGAGCCACCGCACCGCGACGGCGACGGCGACGGCCAGCAACGCGTAGTAGATCGCGACACGGAGAGGAACGCCGATCGCGAGCGGACCAACACGACGGCTCGATCCGGACGCGCGTCGATTGGCCATGCATATCCCTCGTCGGGTGGGATCTCGATTCTATGACCCGCGAGGCAAAAGCGCGAGAGGCGCCTGCGACCTCCCGTGCCGGCTCAGCGCGACGCCAGCAGCTCCGTATCGGAGAAGAAGAATCGCGCCTCGCGCTCGGCGTTCTCGTCGGAGTCGGAGCCGTGCACCGCGTTCCGCTCCTTCGACTCGGCAAAAAGCTTCCGCACCGTTCCCGCCTTCGCCTCGGCGGGATCGGTTGCGCCGATTGCATCGCGGTACGCCGCCACCGCGTTTGCCTTCTCCAGCACCATCGGCATGCACGGACCGGAGGTCATGAACGAGACCAGCGAGCGATAGAAGGAGCGCTCACGGTGCACGGCGTAGAATTCCTCCGCCTGCGCGTGCGTCAAGCGCAGCACGCGGGCGACAACGATCGTGAATCCCTGCGCCTCGAGATGCGCGATGATCTTTCCCGCCTTCGCGGCGCCGAAGGCATCCGGCTTGATGATCGCGAGGGTCCGCTTTCCAGCCATGGTCACCATCCAATGAGCTTGCGGACGATGTCGCCCCGCGTGAGGAAGCCGACAAGGCGGCCCTCGCGCACCACGGGCACCTGCTCCACGTCCTTGTTGATCATGAGTGATGCGACCTCCGCGAGCGGCTGCTCGGGAGAGACGCAGAGAACCTGGCGAGTCATCGCATCGCGCACGGAGCGACGCGCATTCACACCTTCTGGCGTGGGGCGCGGTGGCGTGTCGCCCTGGAGGTGCGACCCCAGCAGGTGCCGAAGGAGATCACGCTCGGCGAGCATGCCGACGATGACATCGTTCGCCTCGACGACCGGAAGCGCCGAGATCCCACCTCTGGCCATCTGCAACGCCGCGTCGCGCAGCGGGGTGTCGGGTGTCGCCGTACGTGCGCGCTGCGTCATGACATCGTCGACGGTGAGCTGGCGCGGAAGCTCCACTTCGGCGAAGAGAGGCAGTGCCGCGACCGCCGCGGCATCCGGGGCGGAGAGAATCTGCTCCACCGCCTGCGGGCGCGCGAGCGCTCGCGAGAGCGCCCCGAGCACCTGGAGATAGCGCGCGGCCTGACGTGGAGGTGCCACGAGCATGAGCACGATTCGGGCGTGCTGCGCCTCTTCAGTCGGAAGCTCGCGCACGATATCGTGTGGGGCGACGCCGACCGCGAGGGCCATCTCGCGTACGCCGTCACTGCGAAAATGCACGAGAAACGCGCGCTCGCCCATCGCGACGATGTCTTCCCCGCGGAACTCGTTGAGGCGCTGGCCGAGCTTGTCGGGGTTGGCGATCGCGTTCGTCGACAGCAGACGGTCGAGCAGCGCAATCGCGGCCTCGCGCAGCGTGGCCGCGGCCATTGGAACGACGATGCGATCGGGGCGAAGGAACTGCGCGAGATTCACCGTAGGCGCTGCCGAGTGAGGTCCACGACATCGATGGGCCGCTTCGCGACGCCGATGCCTGCGCCCTCGAAGGCGGCGATCTTTTCCGCGGCGGTGCCGGCCGAGCCGGAGATGATCGCCCCGGCGTGACCCATGCGGCGACCGGGAGGCGCAGTCTGTCCAGCAATGAACCCGACGACCGGTTTCTTCATCGACTGCTTCACGAATTGCGCCGCATCCTGCTCGTCCGTCCCGCCGATCTCTCCAATCATCACCACCGCTTTCGTCGCGGAGTCGCGCTCGAAGGCATCGAGGCAGTCGATGAAGTTGGTTCCGTTAATGGGATCCCCGCCAATACCGACGCACGTCGTCTGACCGAGACCCGCCCGGGTCAGGTGATAGACCACTTCGTAGGTGAGCGTGCCGGAGCGACTCACGAGGCCGATCGGTCCCGGAGCGCAAATGCGTCCGGGGATGATGCCGACCTTCGATTGGCCGGGCGAGATCAGTCCGGGACAGTTCGGACCGATGAGCCGTGCGCCTCGACCTTTGACGAATGGATAGACGCGCGTCATGTCGAGCACGGGCACGCCCTCGGTGATGCAGACGATCAACGACACGCCCGCATCGGCCGCCTCCATCATCGCGTCGGCCGCGAATGGCGGCGGCACGTAGATCACGCTCGTGTTCGCCTTCGTCTCGCGCACCGCCTCGGCGACGGTGTTGAAGATCGGCACGCTGTTCTCGAAGCGTTGCCCTCCTTTTCCGGGCGTCACGCCGGCGACGACCTTCGTGCCATACTCGAGCATTTGCTTCGCGTGAAAAGAGCCGTCGCGCCCGGTGATTCCCTGCACGACCAGCCGCGTCGATGCGTCGATGAAGATGCTCACGCTGACGCCCCCTTCTTCGTGGCGAGCTCGACGGCGCGTTGTACCGCCGCATCCATCTCGGTCATCGCCGAGAAGCCGTTCTCCTGGAGGATCTTCACGGCGACTTCCTCGTTGGTGCCCGTCAGTCGAATCACCATCGGAACCGTGAGGGGCGACGTCCGAGTCGCGGTCACGATGCCGTTCGCGACATCGTCGGTGCGCGTGATGCCCCCGAAGATGTTGAACAAGATGGAGCGGACGTTCTTGTCGCTCGTGATGATCTCCAGCGCGGCCACGACTTTCTCGGGATTGGACGAGCCGCCGATGTCGAGGAAGTTCGCCGGCTCCCCGCCATAGAATTTCACCAGATCCATCGTCGCCATCGCGAGCCCCGCCCCGTTGACGATGCAGCCGACGTTCCCATCGAGCTTGATGAACGTCAGTCCCGCCTCACGAGCGCGAACTTCCGACGGTGCCTCGGCTGTCTCGTCGCGAAGGAGAGCCAGCTCAGGACGCCGCTCGAGCTCGTTGTCGTCGATGACCATCTTGGCATCGAGGGCAAGCACCTCGCGGTCAGGCGTAGTGACGAGCGGATTGATCTCGGCGAGGGAGGCCCCGCTCGCCCAGAACGCTCGATACAGCTGCTGCATGATCTGGGCAGCCGCCCGCGCCTGCTTGATGTCCGAGTACAGGAACAGGCCCATTTGCAGCGCCTGAAACGAGAGCAACCCGTACACCGGATCGACAGGAAGCCGCATGATCTTCTCCGGCGTCTTCGCCGCCACTTCCTCGATGTCGATGCCGCCCGCCGGGCTCACCATGAACACTGGCCGTTTCGAAGCGCGGTCCACGATGATGCCGACGTACGCTTCAGTGGCGATGTCGGCGGCGGGAGTCACCAGCACCTTGTTGACGGTGAGTCCCTTGATCTGCATGCCGAGGATCTTCCCCGCGACCTCACGCGCTTCGTCCGGTGTCTTGGCGAGCTTCACACCGCCGGCCTTTCCGCGCCCGCCGGCGTGCACCTGCGCCTTGATGACGACCGTTCCGCCGAAGCGCCGTGCCAATCCTTCCGCTTCGGCAGTCGTGGACGCGACGCCGCCGGGTGGAATCGGGATTCCGTGCTCCCTGAAAATATCTTTCGCCTGATACTCGTGGATGTTCACTGGTTCTCCGCGGTAATCGTCGTGCCGGCTTCGCCTCGTACCGCATCGCGCCCCCGGCTCAGCTCGGTAATGATCGCTCGCCCGCCGGTGCGTCGAACGAAATCGATCGCCGCGCGCACCTTGGGCCCCATGCTTCCTTCTCCGAACGTCCCTGCCTGCTCGAGCCGTGCGGCCTCATCGGCCGTTAGGCGCTCGATCCGGCGTTGGGACGGTTTTCCGTAATCGAGATAGACCGCGTCCACATCGGTCAGGATGAGCAGCAGCTTCGCGCCGAGGTCGCGAGCCAGCACCGCGGCCACCAGGTCCTTGTCCACGACGGCATCCACTCCCTCCCATCCGAGAATGGCATCCCGATACACCGGGATGCCGCCTCCGCCACCGGCAACCACCACCGTTCCCGCATCGACCAGGCGGCGGATGCTCTCGAGTTCGTGGATCGCGAGTGGCCGCGGACTTCCCACCACGCGCCGCCACCGCCCGCGCGCATCGCGCTTCACCGCGTGTCCCTCCGCGACCAGCGCCTGCGCACGTTCATCGGGAATCGCGTGCCCAATGAACTTCGTCGGCTCCATGATGGCGGGATCATCGGGCGACACGTGCACCTGCGTGATGATCGTGGCGACATCGCGCTCGTTCCCGTGGCGCCGGAGCGCATTTTCCATCGACTGCTGGATCATATAGCCAATCCATCCGGCGGTCGCGGCCACGAGGACACCGAGAGGATTCGGCGAGACCTCATGACGCGCGAGCTCGTTTCGTACCAGCTCGTCGCCCACCTGCGGTCCGTTGCCGTGAACGACGCACAAGTTCCATCCGTCGAGCGCGAGATCCACGATCGGCCCGAGGGCCGCTCGCGTGTGACGGAATTGATCGTGAATGCTCGACCGCGCCGAAGCCGGTGCCAGCGCATTGCCGCCGAGTGCGATGACGGCGGTGGCCGGTTCCAGATGCTCGGTGTGCGTCATGGTGTCGGGCGCCGCAAGCTATCCATGGCCGGAGGAGGTCGCAAGCTAGCGCGGCGAGCGTCCGAGCATGGCGCCGAGCGCATCGAACGCCTCTCCGAATGCCGCCCAGTCGCCACGCTGCAGAGCGTCGCGCATGGAGTCGTACAGGCGGTTTGCGCGCGCGCGAAGCGACTCATCGGTGATCGGCTGATTGAGATCGGGGAGACTGGCGCCGGCGACACCGAGCGCATCAGCGAGCGTGCGGCCCACGAGCACGCTGTCGCCGTCGATGACCGACACACCAACCAATCCGGGCGGCCCTTCAGGTGGCCACGCATAGGCGGACTGCGCGAACTCGAGCCCACCACTGAGAGGAATCACTCGCACACGTCCCCCTCGAACGTTGGGGTCGCGCGGGCGTCCGGGCACTGAATCGCGCGACCGCCGCAAGCGATCCAGGACATCATTCCAGCGAATCGTCGGTCCGCGTGCGGGAAGCCAGTAGCTGCCGCGGTTCCCGCCGCCGGTGGCGATCAGGACACCGCGCACCGCGCCGGCGTCGTCCAGCACCGGAATCGTCCACGCTGCTGCTTCCTCGGAAACCGGTAGCACGATCGACGGTGCCACTGGGGTGGCGAGGCCGCTGTCGGCACCTTCATCCGATGGCAACACGCCGCGCGGGGGCGTCTCGCCCCGCCGACCGTGTCGCGAAACAATGAGGGCGTGCAGGTAGCTCGCGTCGAGCGCGGGCGGCATGGCGGCAGCGATTTCCCGCGGGACATCCGACCACGTCGTGAAGAGCGTAGGAAACCGCCGCGTCCAGCTGCGCGCGATCGGATCGAGGATGGAATCAGCGACAAGCGTAACGCGTCCCGAGTATGCGTCGACGAGCGCGGTGGCCGCATGCCGCACGTAGCTGTATTCCTCTCCGCCGAGCGGCACATGCTGGCTCACCGGGTAGTTCGCGGAGGCCGAGTAGAGGTCGAGCACCCAAAGCAGCTGGCCGTCGCGAGCGATCGGTATCACGCTGCGCCCCTGCATGAAGAACGGCGCGAGTGCCCGGACACGCTCGCGCACGCCGCGGCGCCTGACGATGCGCGGCGTTGGGCGCGGCGGCGCACTGACGAGAAGTCGAAAGTTCTGCAGGCTCCACGCGTGCGTGAGGCGCGCCATCGTCGTGGCCAGCGAGGGCGCAGCGAGCGACCCGGTGGTGTCGGCGATGACCGCGTAGCCGCTTGCGCCATCGTACACGAGCGGCTCTGGAATCGCGTTCGACTCCCGCGTGCGGCCCTCACCGCCGCGAAGGCGAATCGGATCCCCTCGTCCGTCGGCACTCGACGCGAGCACGAAGGAGAGCGTCCACCGGCCGGTCGCCAGCGAATCGCTCGTCCCATCGCCCGGGGCGTTGACGACCGTGGCCAGAACCCCCGCGGGAGCCGCCGTCATCCCGATGGCGCGTGTCAGCCCCTCGCTCTCTCTCGATCGCGACATCCACCGGGCCAGCGCTGGCTGCTCCCACACCGCAACGGACTGCGCGGCACGGGCGCGGTCGGGGATCAACATCCGCGGCTCCGCCGTCCGGACGAGCTCGACACCGTACGCCCGTCGCGTATAGAGCGACTGCGTCGCGCGGTACGCCTCGGCGCGGGCCTCGGCGTTAGGCGTCCCGCGACCGACCAGCGCCGGGATGATGGGATCGAGCACCAGGCTCAGCGCCAGCACCACGGCGATACTCGCGAACGCGATTCTCACCTGCCCCGTCCAGCCAAAGATCGCGACGAGCGCCGCCACCACCAGCGTCACCACCGACAAGCCGAGGTTGACGGGCACGCGCGCGTCGAGATCGGCGGGCGTCAGCGCGCCGCCGTCCCCGCTTCCCGAGAGCAGCACATCGAACGCGTCGAGGCGTTGGCTCCAGGCCAGCGTTACGATCAGCACCGCACACAAGAGCACGAGGTGCCGGCGCACGTAGTTGGAGATATGGAGACGCCCTCGCTCCCACCTGAGACTCGGCGTAAGCGCGTACAGGAACACCACGAGCACGGTGACGAGGAGCGCCGCGATCACCGACCAATAGAACAGCTCGCGCTCGACGGGCAGCCAGTAGACAAAAAAGCCAAGATCGCTCTGGAAATGTGGGTCCGCCTCGTTGAATGGCACGCCGATGCGCGCGAGCGCGAAGCTCGTCCACGTTTCGGCCGGAAGCGTGACAAGCGCCCCGAACAGCAGAGAGATGCCGGCCGTCGCCGCGAGGAGGTATCGCGACGGGACCTCTTCCGCGATTTCGAGATTGCCTAACCGGCGCGGCAGGCGCAGCGACACGACGGTGCGCCGCACGGCCCAGAGGTTGGCAAAGATGAAAAGGGTGGCGACGGCCCCGGAGACGAGGCGCAGCACGGTGACGGCCGCGAAGCGTGCGCGCCACAGCGGCAGCGCGTCCATCGCCTCGTACCAGCGATAGTCGGTGTACGCGCCCGAGAGCGCCCGTCCGGCGAGCAGCGCTAGGGCGATTCCTCCGATCGCGAGGAGCCACCAGCGCCTCGCCTTCACGCTAGACCGTCACTCCTTGAGTGCGCAGCCAACCTTCCATTTCCCCGCGAATCGCCGAGAGCCGCTCCGGTGTCTTGGCCTCGAAGCGCGTGACGAGGACCGGCTGCGTGTTCGATGCGCGGATCAGTCCCCAGCCGTCTCCAAAGTTCACCCGCACACCATCGACACCGAGCGTGTCGTACCGGGACGAGAAGTGCTCGACAGCGCGTCCCACCAGCTCGAACTTGATGGCCTCCGGAACCTCGACACGGAGCTCCGGGGTGCTCACGAACTTTGGCACGTCCGCGAGCAGCGTGGTGACGCTCTTCCCCGAGTCGGCGATGATGCGGAGCAGGCGGGCAGCACCGTAGAGCGCGTCATCGTGGCCGTAGAATCCTTCGGTGAAGAACATGTGCCCGGACATCTCTCCGGCGATCGGCGCGCCGACCTCCTTCATCTTCTCCTTGATGAGAGAGTGCCCCGTCTTCCACATGACCGGCGTGCCCCCCGCCTTCTTGATGGCGTCCGGAAGCGCCTGCGAGCATTTCACGTCGAAGATGATCGACTGTCCCCGCCCGGTGCGCTGCAGGACATCGCGCGCGTAGAGAATCAGCACGTGATCGCCCCAGACGATTCCGCCCTGGTCGTCAATCACCCCGATGCGGTCTGCGTCGCCATCGAAGGCGACCCCGATGTCGGCGTGCTCGCGCCGCACGGCGGCAATGATGTCCTCGAGGTTCTCGACGACCGTGGGATCCGGATGGTGGTTGGGGAACGTGCCGTCGCTCTCGCAAAACAAGGTCACGAGCTGCGCACCAATCGCGCGAAGCAGCTGCGGCCCGACGAGCGACCCCGCACCATTCCCGCAATCCGCGATCACCTTCAGCGGTCGTGAGAGCTTCCCCACCCGTGCCACGACATCGGCGATGTAGCGATCGATGATCGCCTCTTCGCGTACCGTGCCGCTCCCGCTCGGGAGCTTTCCCGACGCGATGATGCGATACAGCGCCTGGATTTCTTCGCCATGGA
>DASTYE010000257.1:0-9187 GCA_035765135.1 Gemmatimonadaceae bacterium
GCCGCAAGATGGTCGCGCTGACCGGCGCCGCGGTGACTGCGACGCTCGTCCTCGTGCTCACGCCGATCTACTTCGCGGGCCGCGAGCGCCTCGTCACGCTCAACGCGATGCGCCTCTCGGCCGTCGCACGCAGCGCGGCCGTCGCCATCCCGTCCGACTCGGTGGATGTCATCGCGCTCCCCGATGGGCATTCGGGCGCCGCGTTCGTGTTCACGCAGCGTACGCTGGCTCGTCTGTGGGTCGCGAACGGCGGAAATCTCGCCGAGCTCACGAATGGGCTCGCGATCGTTCGCCGTCAGCAGGCGCGCTACCGCTACCTCGTCCATTCGCAGTGGAAGGCGGGCCAGCCGCAGTACAAACAGCTGCTCGACGCGCCGGTAGGTCTCGCCGACTCGATCGCGAAGAACAAAGGCGGCACGACGCCGGTCTATCTCGACGCCGGAGGTGGGCGCGTGATCACCGCCGTGGCGCCGATCGTTCGCGCCGATGGAAGCGCGGCGGGGTTCGTCATCGCCACGCTCCGCGCGGACAACTTCCTGCGCGAGTTCGGCGTGCAGGTGCGCAACCTCGCGTGGCTGCCGCTCCTGATCATGCTCTCGGCAATCGTCATCGCCGGATGGACTGCGGGCCGTCTCAGCCGGGGAATCGAGGCGGTGGCGTCCCACGCCGAAGCGGTGGCGCGCGGCAGCCTGCGTCAGGAGCTCGCGTTCAAGTCATCGGATGAAGTCGGGCGGCTCGCCGATGCGTTCCGAACCATGACCACGGGACTGCGCGTGCTGTTGCGCGATGTCGATACCGGGGCCAGCGAAGTCGCGGCGACCGCCGAGGAGCTCGCCTCGGGCGCCGAGCAGATGACCGCGTCGACGCAGGAAGTCGCGAGCGCCGCGCAGAGCATCGCCGACTCCGCGTCCGTCCAGACGCGAAACATCCAGAACGTCGTGCGCATCTCGGGAAGCGTCGCCGAGCGGGCACTCACGGTCTCGGAGCACGCGCGCCGCGCGCAGGGCGCGTCCGACGCAGTCGCGTCCAGTGCACGACGGGCGACACAGGCCGCCGAGCAGGCGCTGACCAGCATGGGTGAAATCGCGTCGGTTACTCGTGAGGCGGTGCCCGCCGTCGCCGAGCTTGGCGAGAAATCGCAGCGGATCGGCAAGATCACCGACACGATCGCAGGTATCGCGCGCCAAACCAACCTGCTCGCGCTCAACGCCGCGATCGAGGCGGCCCGGGCCGGCGAGCACGGCAAGGGGTTCGCCGTCGTCGCCGATGAGGTGCGCAAGCTGGCCGGCGAGAGCGCCCGCGCCCTCGATACCATCCGGAAGCTCGCCGTCGAGATGCGCAACGCATCGATTCGGACGGCGGAGCGCATCACCGACGTCAGCACGAGCGTCGCCAGCGGTGAGACCGTGATTCGCTCCTCGACAGCGGCGTTGACTCAGATCGCCCGCGAAATCGAAGGCAGCCGTGGCGCCGTGGCTCTCATCGTCGACTCGGCCGTCTCGCAACAGAGCGAGGCTGAATCACTCGCCCGCGAGATCGAGGCGATCTCCTCCGTTGCCGAGCAAAACGCCTCGACCTCCGAAGAGGTCAGCGCCGTGGTGGAGGAGCAGACATCGTCGATGATGCACGTGACGGAGTCGAGTCAGCACCTGGCGAGCATCGCGTCGCGGCTGAAGGGGGCGATGTCGCGGTTTGATCTGTAATTAGGGATCAGGAGTCAGGAGTCAGGGATCACGGGGTGTCGAGTTGAAGGTGGAAGGAGAGAACAACCCAGCACCTGATCCCGTGGTGCCGTTCTCTCCTGCAACCCACCCCCTGACACCCCCTGACCCTGACCCCTGACTCCTGACTCCTGACTCCTAGGTCTTCACCAGCTGCGCTATCGAATGCCTTGCCGTCGGCACGGTGATATCTCCGCGCCGCACCACGGCCACCAGCGCGCTTACCACCTGTGGGTCGAACTGCGTGCCCGCGTGACTTTTCAGCTCGCCGAGCGCCTCCTCGATGCCGAGCTGCGTCTTCCGGTACGGACGGCCGCTCATCATCGCGTCGAAGGCGTCGGCGACGCCCACGATTCGCGCCTCGCGGGGAATCGCTTCGCCACCGATGCCGTCGGGAACACCGCGTCCGTCCATCCGTTCGTGATGCGAGCGAACGACGTTGAGCGCAACCGGTGAATCGCTGAGGAGAGGCAGGAGGATTCGCCACCCGAGCACCGGGTGCGTCATGATGTGCGCGTACTCCTCCGGGGTGAGCTTCCCCGGCTTGTTGAGCACCGCCTCGCGCACGCCGATCTTGCCGATGTCGTGCAGGTGGCCGCCGAGCTCGAGCTGGCGGACCGTGTCGCCTTCGATGCCAAGCTCGCGCGCGATGAGCCCGGCGTAGTGGCTCACGCGCACCGAGTGCCCGCGTGTCGATGGATCCTTGAGCTCGAGCGCGTCGGCGAGCGACTGAATGCTCGCGATGAACAGCTCCTCGAGACGGCGCGCCTGTGCGCGAACGCGCGCTTCGAGCGACTGATGGTATTCCCGGTTCTCGAGGAGGAGGCGCCGCTTTTCCAGCGCCTGCTTCACCCGCGCTCGCACTTCCTCGAGCACGAACGGCTTGCTGATGTAGTCCATCGCGCCACGCCCGAGGCACTCGACGGCGACTTCCACCTCGGCGACCGCGGTGATCATGATGACCGCCGTGTCGGGATACCGCTCTCGCACTTCGCGCAGGAGCGTAGCCCCGTCCATCTTCGGCATGCGCAGATCGGTGAGCACGAGGATCACCGGCTCACGCGCGAGAATCTCCAGCGCTTCGACGCCTGAGCCGCACTCGAAGCACGTGAAGCCGTCGATTTGCATCAGGCGCACGAGGGCCTGCCGGAGGCGAGGCTCGTCGTCCACGACGAGGCAGCGCCGCTCCTGGCGATCGTGCCGCTCCTGGCTCGACGTCGGCGTCAGCGCCGTAAGCTCGTGAAGCGTCCCGCGCGTCATCGCGTCTCCCCGTGCTGCTGCGGGTCGGTTATCTTGGGCGAACCCACCGTAGGACATATCCGATGACCAAAGTGTTCGAAGACGATCTCGCCGCCGGCCTCGGCACGCGCGCGATACACGCCGGTCAACGACCCGAGCCGCTGGCGGGCGCCATCATGACGCCCGTCTACCTGACGTCCACGTATGTGCAGGATGGCCTGGGAAGACACAAGGGCTACGAGTACGCTCGCAGCCGGAACCCCACCCGCGAGGCGCTCGAGCGAAATGTCGCCGCGCTCGAGGGGGCACAACACGGCTTCGCGTTCGCCAGTGGCACCGCGTGCGTGGACTCGCTGATGAAGCTCTTCAAGGCGGGGGACCACGTCGTCTGCGGGGAGAATGTCTACGGCGGGACGTTCAGACTCTTCGACCGGCTCCTGCAGAATTTCGGTCTCGAGTTCACGTACGTCGATACGAGGGATCCGAATCGTATCGAGGATGCCTGCAAAAAGCGAACGGTCGCCGTTCTCGTCGAGACGCCGACGAACCCGCTCATGCGTCTCACCGACATCGACGCGGCGGCCGGCATCGCGCATCGGGCCGGCGCGCTGCTGATCGTCGACAACACGTTCGCCACTCCGGTGCTTCAGCGGCCATTCTCGCACGGCGCCGACATCGTCTTCCACTCGACGACGAAGTACCTCAACGGCCACAGCGACATGATCGGCGGCATCGCTCTCGTGAACGACGATGACCTCGCCGCGCGTCTGCAGTTCATTCAAAACGCCGCCGGTGCCGTGCCCGGACCGTTCGATTGTTGGCTGGCGCTTCGCGGCACCAAAACGCTGCACCTTCGCGTGGCGGCGCACGACCAGAACGGTCGCCAGGTCGCGGCGTGGCTGGGCAACCGGGTCGGCGCCGAACGCGTGATCTACCCGGGCCTCCCTTCGCACCCACAGCACGAGCTGGCGCGCCGCCAGATGTGCGGTTTCGGGGGGATGATTTCGGTGGAGATGGGGACGAAGGAGCGGGCCGCCCGTGTCCTCGAGGGAACGCGAATCTTTTCGCTCGCGGAATCGTTAGGAGGAGTCGAGAGTCTCATCAGTCACCCCGCCTCGATGACACACGCCTCGGTGCCCCCCGATCGGCGCGCCGCTCTGGGGATCACCGAGGGTCTGATCCGTCTGTCGTGTGGTGTCGAGGATGTGAAGGATCTGATCGGGGATCTCGAGACTGCATTCCAGAACGAATGAGGAATGCGGAGGGGGACTGAGGAGACGATTCCTCATTCCTCGCTCCTCATTCCTCGTTCCTACCGCGAGGTAAAGAATGGCCGACCGTAAGATCCTCACCCAGATCTCCCCGACCGCGTGGGAACACCCCGCTGATCGAGCGGCCCTCCAGACGCTCCGCGCGATTCCCGGTTTCGATGAGGTCGTGCGCAAGATCGCGTCGTTTTTCGGCGAGCGCGGTATCAGACACCTGTTCGCCGGCAACGCCGTTCGCGTGGGGCCACGTCAGCGACCCAAGCTCTACGCTCTCTACGGCGAAGTCCTCGAGACAATGGACTGGCCCGCCGGAAACGAGCTGTACGTGACGCAGACGCCGACCGTCAACGCGATGGCCGTCGGCTTCGAGCGCCCCTTCATCGTCGTCAACTCCGGATTGCTCGGCCTTCTCGAGCGTGAGGAACAGCGCACGATCATCGGACACGAGCTCGGCCACATCATGAGCGGCCATACGACGTACACCACCATGGCGCTCATCCTCCTCACGATCGGGCTGCGGAATCTTCCCTTCCTGGCTGGGATGGCGCTCCTGCCGATCGAGCTCGCGCTCTTCGAGTGGTACCGGAAGAGTGAGCTGTCGTGCGACCGCGCGGGGCTGCTCTCCGGTCAGGATCCACCTGCCGCGATGATGGCCGAGCTCAAGCTGGCGGGCGGAAAGCCACGTGCGGCGATCGGCGGAGACATTGGGCTCGACGACGACGACATCAATCTCGACGAGTTCCTCCTCCAGGCCGAGGAGTACGAGACCGGCGGCACGGCCATCGACAGCGTCTTCAAGTTCCTGAACGTCGCCTTTCAAACGCACCCCTTCCACACCGTGCGTGCCGCAGAGCTCCATCGCTGGGTGCGTTCCGGCGAGTACCAGCGCATTCTCGACGGCGACTATCCGCGCCGCGGCTCGGAGCCGGAACGTCCTCTCCGCCAGGATTACGCCGAAGCTGGGAGCTACTACGAGCAGCAGGCCCGACAGGCGATGGACCAGGTGGGCGACGTGCTGAACCGGGCGAGAGAAGCCTTCACGCAGGCGGTTCGCGGCCGTCCGAAATGAAGATTCTACTCGTCGGCAGCGGGGGACGTGAGCACGCGCTCGCGTGGAAGCTGTCCCGCGACGACGAGTCGCTCGAGCTGATCGCCGCGCCAGGGAATCCGGGAATCGCCGAGCTGGGGCGGTGCGTGAAGGCGGATCCGTCCGATGCGGGCGCGCTGCTCGCGCTCGCCATGGCGGAGCGTCCCGACCTCACCATCGTCGGACCGGAAGCGGCACTCGCGGGAGGAATCGTGGACCGCTTCCGCGGTGCCTCGCTTCCGATTTTCGGTCCGACGCGCGCAGCCGCGGAGATCGAGACATCAAAAGCGTTCGCCAAGGATCTGATGGTGCGCGTGGGCGTGCCGACCGCGCGCGCCGTGCGCCACACCGATGCCGCAGCCGCCAGGCGAGCAGCTCGCGAGTTCGGTGCTCCCGTGGTCATCAAGGCGTCGGGACTGGCGGCTGGCAAAGGCGTGATCGTCTGCGGCACGATCGACGAGGCCGACCAGGCCATCGATTCCATGCTCATCCGGAACATCCACGGCGCTGCCGGCTCGGAGATCCTGGTCGAGGAGTTCATGCAGGGCGAGGAGGTATCGATCCTGGCGTTGACCGACGGGGAGGTCGTTCTTCCGATGCTCCCGGCCCAGGACCACAAGCGACTCCTCGACGGTGACACCGGCCCCAACACGGGCGGAATGGGCGCGTACGCTCCGGTCTCGATCGCCGACCCGGCGCTCGTGGATCGCATAGTGGCCGACATCTTCGAGCCGACGCTCGCCGCCCTTCGCGATCGCGGCAGCCCGTTCACGGGACTGCTTTATGGCGGCTTGATGCTCACTGACGATGGGCCAAAGGTGGTCGAGTTCAATTGCCGCTTCGGGGACCCGGAGACGCAGGCGCTTCTCCCACTGCTCAGGTCCAGCCTTCTGGAGCCGATGCTCGCTATCGCACGCGGCGACGGCCTTTCGGCGAGCGACCGCCTCGCCTGGCGGGACGGCTACGGCGTGACCACCGTGGTCGCCACGGCGGGATATCCCGACACGCCGCGAAAGGGTGATGTGATCGAGATCGAAGAGCTCCCTCCGGATACGATCCTCTTTCATGCCGGCACCGCCAATGCGCCCAACGGGGCGCTGGTGACCGCCGGCGGCCGCGTGGCCGCCGTAACAGCCGTGGCCCCTACCTTCGCCGAGGCACGCCAGCGGAGCGCTGCTGGGGCCGAATGTGTTCGATTCGCGGGGCGGCACTATCGCGGTGACATCGGATGGCGCGAGCTGCACCGGCATGCCCGAGCTCCCTGAGACCGAGACCATGGCGCGCGATCTCCATCGCGAGATCGCGGGTCGCGTGATCCAGCGAGTTCGTGTGCGGCGCCCCGATGTCCTGCGGGAAATCGCCGCGAAGAGGCTCAGCGGGCGTGTTCGCGGAGCGACCATTGAGGGGGCCTGGCGGCGCGCCAAGCTCGTCGTGCTCGATCTCTCCACCGGCGACCGCCTCGTCGTTCAGCCACGATTCACCGGTGCGCTCATGCTCGACTGGGGCAGCCTTCCTGATTCGGAGCGCCGCTTTT
The DNA here is from genome assembly GCA_035765135.1 of Gemmatimonadaceae bacterium. Classification (GTDB taxonomy): domain Bacteria; phylum Gemmatimonadota; class Gemmatimonadetes; order Gemmatimonadales; family Gemmatimonadaceae; genus JAICNG01. The sequence continues at coordinate 6,850 of DASTYE010000257.1, forward strand.
CGACGATCGCCTTTTCCCTCGGCCCAGACCTCACCCTCCACTATCGCGATATCCGTCGCCTCGGCACCGTATCGCTCATGACGCCCGAGCGATGGAAGGAATACGAATCCGCGCTCGGCGTGGAGCCGCTTGACCCCTCGTTCACCGTCCCGTATCTATCGGCCCTTGTTCGGGACTCCTCTCAGGCCATCAAGAAGCTCCTGATGGATCAGCGCCGCGTGGCGGGCATCGGCAACATCTACGCGAACGAGGCTCTCTGGCGCGCGCGCATCGATCCGTCGCGCGCCGGGCGCTCGCTGGGCCGCGACGAATCCGCCGAGCTCCACGGCGCCATCCGCGGTGTGCTGACGGAAGCGATCGAATCGCGCGGCACGAGCTTCCGCGACTACCGCGATCCCGCCGGGGACCGCGGCGGATTCCTGGAACGGCTCGCCGTGTACGGACGTGGGGGCGAACGGTGCGTGCGCTGCGACGCACGCCTCGTCGAGACACACGCCATCGATGGCCGCTCGACGGTGCTGTGCGTGCGGTGCCAACGCTGATGGCGAGAGCTCAGACGTCCGAGGCGCACATCGCGACGATGCGCGGCGAGGTACGCTCGAGCGCGCAGGACCGTCCCGGCATCTACCGCATGATGTCGAGCGACGGGGAAATCCTCTACATCGGCAAGTCGAAGAAGGTGCGCACCCGCCTCATGAGCTATTTCCGATGTGCATACCCCGAGGAGAAAGGGGCGCGCATCCTGCGCGAGGCACACGCGATCGACTGGGAGTACACGCCTAGCGAGTTCGCGGCGCTACTGCGCGAGCTGCAGCTGATCAAGCAACTGCGTCCGCGATTCAACGTCGCGATGAAGCGCGACGATCGTCACTACGTGTTCATCAAGGTGACGCGCGGGGCCGCGCCGAAGCTGCTGGTCGTTCGCGGTGCCGGGGGAGAGCCCGCAACCTACTATGGCCCGTTCCTCGGCGCCCGCCGCGTGGCGGAGGCCGTGCGTGAGTTGAGCGATGCGCTCTCGCTCCGCGATTGCTCGCAGGACCATCACGTCATCTTCGCCGACCAGCAGGAGCTCTTTCAGCTGGCGCCGCGCACGCCCGGATGCATCCGCCTCGAGGTGCGCAAATGTCTCGGGCCGTGCGTCGCCGCATGCACCGCGTCGCAGTACCAGACGCAGGTCGATCTCGCCCGCGCTTTCCTCGAGGGGACGAACGATGGTCCGATCGACCGGCTCAAGAGCGAGATGGACTCGTGCGCAGAGCTGCTCCACTTTGAGCGCGCCGCCGTTCTCCGCGACAAGCTTCAACGCCTCGAGACGCTGCGCGAAATGTTCTCGCGCATGCGCTTCGCGGTGGAGACGCTGTCGTTCACGTACGCGGTTCCCGGATACGAAGGGGATGACCGCGTATACGTGATTCGCCGCGGCACCGTGCGCGCGCAGACAAACGCGCCGCGAACCGCGCGCGATCGCGCACGGCTGCTCGCCATGGTGCGTGACGTCTTCCAGCCGCCCGAGCGCGCCGCCGGCGCCGTGCCCACGCATGAGATCGACGAGCTGCTGCTCCTCTCATCCTGGTTTCGCAGGAACCCTGGCGAGCTCGAGCGTACCACCGCGCCAGCCGCCCTGCTACGGAACCGGAGGGCGCGCGCGTCGTTGAGCGCGTGACTTCGCGCACAACGTTGCGCAGAGCGTCTTGCGCTCGTCCCGCCTAAGGACACGCGCCGCGACCGCGCACTGGCCAGCCACTTGCAAACGTGCATCACACGGTCGAGAGATCGAGCGAAGCGATGTACCAGCGGAGTGGAGGCGGAATGGCGACCACCTGGCAGCCGACCATGCTCGTTCAGTGCGTGAGTCTCAAGCCATGGCTCTCGTTTCCGGGGTGTGACGAGCCCGGAGGGTGCCATGACCTGACGCTCGGTCGCATCTACGAGCTGCTCGGCATCGAGGCGGATGGCGCGTTCTACCGGATCTTCGATGATTCCGGGGGCGATTATTTGTATCCGGCGTCACATTTCAGGGTGGTGTGAGACCGGGAGGGACGGCAAAGAGGACAGAATTCAGAATAAAGAATTCAGAACTCAGAAAATACCTACGGGGAGCCAGCAGTGGCTCCCCGTCGCCGTTTCTGAATTCTGAATTCTGTATTCTGAATTCTGTCCTCTTTGCCGTCCCCGCGATGCTCACATGAGCAACGTCACAATCTCCGCCTCCGCGTGCCCGCCCTCGATGAGGAGCTTCCCCACGCTCGGCATCAGACTGAAGCGCCGGGGACCGGCGGCTCCCGGGTTGATGACCAGGCGGCCGCCGGCGCGCGTGATCAATTGCTTGTGTGTGTGC
>DASTYE010000258.1:0-16855 GCA_035765135.1 Gemmatimonadaceae bacterium
AACGCGAGCTCGACATCGATCGGCTCGATCGCGAAGTGCGCGCGTTGGTCGGCGATCCGGGCCGGCTGGAGGCGATGGCGCGTGCGGCAATGGCACGCGGACGCCCCGAGGCGGCAGAAACGATCGCGCGGCGCGTGCTCGCGTTGGCGCGCAGAACAGATCGTCGCGCTTGAGCGCCGCTCGCGGATACGGGTATCTTGCGACCTCGTGTTCGACTACCTCGATCCGATGGGCCGCAGATGCACGCAGATAACGCAGATCACTGATCAACACACAGCCGACCACGGCGGACTTCGTTACTCACGATGATTGAATCTGCGTTCACCTGCGTGCATCTGCGGCCACCCGTGTCCGCGAGGCGATAAAGACGAATGCCCGAGCAACCGGCGTCATCTTCACTGCTCGATACATCCGACCCGCGCCCCGTCCACTTCGTCGGCATCGCCGGCGCGGGGATGAGCGCGCTCGCCGAGCTGTTCGTACGGCGCGGCGTGCGCGTCACCGGCTGTGATGCCAACGTCGCCGGCGCCGCCGACCTCGATCGCTTCGGCATCATCATCCAGTCAGGGCACGATCCCGCACACGTGGAATCGGCTCGCGCGCTCGTCGTCACCAGCGCGATGCCCAAGGATCATCCGGAGCTGCTCCGGGCTCGCGCGTTGAACCTGCCCGTCGTCAGGCGCGCGGAGGCCCTGGGCGAGGCGGTGTCCGGTGGTGAGCTGGCCGCCATTGCCGGGACGCACGGGAAGACCACGACGACGGTGATGACGACGCTGGCGCTGGTCGGCGCCGGGTTCGACCCGACTGGAGTCGTTGGGGGGCGGGTCGGCAGCTGGGGCGGGAACCTCCGCGCCGGTTCGTCAACGCTCTTCGTGGTCGAGGCCGACGAATACGATCGCTCTTTTCTCGCGCTCGCGCCGACAATTGCCGTCGTCACCAACGTCGAGGCCGACCATCTCGACATCTATCGCGATCTCGAGGACATCCGCGCGACCTTCGCGCAGTTCGTTCGCGGGGCACGCACGATCGTGCTCTGTGCGGATGACGCGGGCGCCAATACGCTGCCGACGCCAAGCGGCGCCGAGGTGATTCGCTACGGGATCGGATCGAGAGATGCGCGCCTTCGGGCCGTCGATCTCCGCAGCGAAGCGGCGGGTTCGCTCTTCGAGGTCGTCTACGACGGCGAGGAGCTCGGCGAAGTCGAGCTGGCGGTTCCTGGTCGGCACAACGTGCTCAATGCGCTCGCGGCGATCGCGAGTGGCCTTGCGCTCGGGGGTTCCGTCGAGGGGATGGCGCCGGCACTGCGCGATTTTCGCGGGGTGGAGCGACGCTTTCAACGCCTCGGCGCCGCTCGCGGCGTGATGGTCATTGACGATTACGCGCATCATCCCACGGAGATTCGCGCGACGCTCGCGGCGGCGCGCGCCGCCTTTCCCGGGCAGCGGGTGCTGGCGGCGTTCCAACCGCATCTATATTCTCGTACGCGCGACTTCGCTGGAGAATTCGGAGAGGCGTTGGCGGCGGCGGATGCGGTGTTTCTCACCGAGATCTATCCCGCGCGCGAGCGCCCCATCGAGGGCGTGACATCCGATCTGATCGAGCGTGCACTGCGAGGGGCAGGTGGGTCACTGGCATGGCGTGGTGAGCGGCCATCACTCGCGGAGGCACTCGCTGGTGCAGTGCGGAAAGGAGACGTCGTGCTCACCATCGGTGCCGGAGACATCACCAAGACCGGACCGGAGCTGCTCGAGCGGCTGGAGTCCTGATGGAGGGGGAACGCGAGGCGCGTCGCCCCCGACGGTGGCGCCGCGTTGCGCTGGTCACCGCTGGCATCGCGGTGATCGCGACGGTGCCGTGGTGGGGGCCGCGAGTGCTCGCGGAGATGTCGTTCTTTCGTTTGCGCCGCGTGCAGGTCGTCGGGGCGCGCTATGTGCCAGCAGACTCGATCGTGGCGCTTCTGGGAGTCGATACCACACGATCCATATGGGACGAGACGGATCAGCTGCTCGCGCGCGTGCGCAAACATCCGCAGGTGAGCGATGTCGAGATCTCGCGCCGCGTGCCCGGCACGCTCGTCGTGACGGTCACTGAGCGCGTGCCGGTCGCCTTCGTGCCCACCGCGCGCGGCCTCACACCACTCGACGCCGCCGGGCGTGCGCTCCCAATCGATCCCAGTCGTGTCAACGTCGATCTCCCCGTTCTCGCGCGGCGAGACACGGCGGTGCTTCGCCTGCTCGGTGAGCTTCGCGAGCGATCGCCACGGATATACGAGCGGGTGAGCGCCGCGCGTCGCGTGGGGCGCGGAGAGGTCGTGCTCGAGATGGGCGACCTCGCTATCCGCGCGATGGCGGACGTAACCGCGGAGCGCCTCGCCGATATTCTCCCCGTCGAGGCCGACCTCGCGCGCCGCCAGGCGCGCGTCACCGAGCTCGATCTCCGCTATCGGGATCAAGTCATCGCCAGAGTGCAATGAACCCTGACCGACTCGTCGCCGGGCTCGATATCGGCTCCGCCAAGACCACGGCGCTCATCGCCGAGATCGAGGGCGATCCCAGGCATCCGACGATCAAGATCCTCGGTGTCGGACAGGCGAAAACCGCCGGCATGCGCAAGGGCGTCGTCTCCGACATCGAGGAAACAACGCGCTCGATTCGTAAGGCACTTCAGGACACCGAGCGCATGGCGGGCGCGGAGGTCGAATGGGTGTATTGCGGGATCGCCGGCGAACATGTGCAGTCGATGACGAGCACCGGCGTCGTCGCCGTGAACGGCGACGAAATCACCCGCGCTGATGTCGAGCGCGCGAACGAGGTCGCGCGTGCGCTCGCGATTCCCGCCGATCGCGAGCTGCTTCATGCCATCCCACAGGAGTATCACGTCGACAGGAACAAGGGGATTCGCGACCCTGTCGGGATGATCGGCATGCGCCTCGAGACGGAGATGTACCTGGTCACGATCGGCGCCTCGCCCGCCCAGAACCTCAGGCGGTCGGTCGAGAAGGCCGGTTACCGGGTGCGCGAGCTGGTGGTGGAGCCGCTGGCGAGCGCCCTGGCCGTCCTCACCGATGACGAGAAGGAGCTCGGCGTCGCGCTCGTCGAGATGGGTGCGGGCACGACCGATCTCGCGATCTTCCACGAAGGGAAAATCCGCCACCTCGGCACCATTGGGTTCGGGGGAAACGCGGTGACAGGTGACATAGTGCACGGCCTCGGTGTGACCCAGGCAGATGCCGAGCGTTTGAAGGAGCGGTACGGGTGCGCGTACGAGCCCCTCGTGCGGGAGACGAATGAGCGGATCTCCCTCCCGAGCACGGTGGCGCAGGGCGATCGACAAGTCCCGCGCGAGCTGCTCAGCCACATCATTCACCAGCGCATGGACGAGGTCTTCGATCTCGTCCAGCGGGACATCGAAACCGCCGGGTATGCCGGGCGACTCAGCGCCGGCGTGGTCCTCACGGGTGGTGCGGCGGCGATCTTCGGGGCGCAGGAGCTGGCGACCGATGTTTTCGGTACCGGCGTGCGGGTGGGGTCGCCGGCCGAGCGCGTGAAGGGACTCGCCGATGCGGTCGAGGCCCCTCGATTCGCGACCGTCGTTGGGCTCGCGCACTACGGCGCGCACAGGATGGCGACGGGGGCAGCGGGGTCCGCGTCAGGCAGGCGAATCGCCGGTCCGGGTGTGGAAAAGTTCGTCCAGCGCGTCCGCAATTGGCTCCAGGACTTCTTCTGAGTCGCCGAGCGCTTTGCCGGTTACGAAAGGGTGCGGCCGGTAGGTGAAAGCATTATATTGGCCGGGCCTTGATTCAGCAGTACGCGGGACGCGCCAGCGGGTCCGCGTTGGATCACGGGCCAGCACGTCCCGCCTCCGAGTACGTCCCGTCCCAGTCCTCGTGGAGCCCTCCACCAGATGATCTTCGAGTTCGAAGAGAGCGCCTCCCAGAACGCCCGAATGAAGGTCGTCGGCGTCGGCGGCGGCGGCGGGAATGCGGTCAACCGCATGATCGAAGAGCACCTCGAGGGCGTCGAGTTCATCTCGGTGAACACCGACGCACAAGCGCTGCTGAACTCGAAGTCCGACGTCAAGATTCAGATCGGGAAGAAGCTGACGCGCGGGCTTGGCGCGGGCGCTCGCCCCGAAATCGGCCGTCAGGCCATCGAAGAAAACCGTGACGAGGTCGCGCGTGTCCTAACGAATGCGGACCTCGTCTTCGTCACCTGTGGCATGGGTGGCGGCACGGGCACGGGCGCGGCGCCGATCATCTGCGAGATGTCGCGCGACGCCGGGGCCCTCACGGTCGGCATCGTGACGAAGCCATTTCTCTTCGAGGGGCGGAAGCGCATGCGTCAGGCGGAAATGGGAATCGCCGAAATGCGCAAGCACGTCGACACGATCATCGTCGTGCCGAACGAGCGGCTGCTCGCGGTCGTGGGGAAGGGCATTCCGTTCCAGGATGCGCTCAAGAAGGCCGACGAGGTGCTGCTCCATGCGACGCAGGGCATCTCGGCGCTCATCAACGTGACGGGTCTCGTCAACGTGGACTTCGCCGACGTGCGCACCGTCATGCAGGCGGGCGGCGCGGCGCTGATGGGCACGGGGATCGGTCGCGGTGACAACCGCGCGATGGAGGCGGCGCAGCAGGCGATCTCCAGCCCGCTGCTCGACAACGTGTCGATCTCGGGAGCGACTGGCGTCCTCGTCAACATCACCGGCGGACAGGACCTGACGCTCGGTGAAGTGCATCAGATCAACGAGATCATCCATGACGCCGTCGGCGACGATGCGGAGATCATCTTCGGGGCGGTGCACGAGCCGGCGATGCAGGGCGAAGTGCGAGTCACGGTGATCGCGACCGGATTCGACCGCGCGGTGCAGGCGCAGCCCGAGCCGGCAGTTCCGAAGGGCGCTCCGGTGATCCCGTTCCCGGCGCAGCGGCCGGTGCGCGCGCCGTTGCAGACGCCGCGTCCGGTCGTCAACGATGGCAACCAGCGGCGTCCCGCTCAGCCGGGTGAAGGTCGCGGTGCTCAGGATCTCAGCGACATGGAGATTCCGACCTTCATTCGGAGACAGATGGATTGAAGCACCCACTCCTCGCGCGCATCGCGACGCTCTGTGTGGCCGGCGTTCTCTCCGCCGGCATTCTCGCGTACGGGCTACCCGACCTCTCGATCCCCGCACCCGGCGTCGCGATGTCACTCGCGCCGCCGATCACCGTGCCCGCCTGGACGCAGCAGGTCGATACGCTCGAGCCCGGTGAAACGGTGTCGGGTGTGCTGGCGCGCGCCGGGCTCCCCGGCGCCGATATCGTCGCCGCCCTCGAGGCCGCCGTCGGATTCGACTCGCGGCGCGTGCGCGCCGGGACTCCGGTCACCGTTCGCACCTTCGCCGCCGACACCACGCCGTCGGAGCTGATCTTCCAGCTCGCGATCGACCGCCTGCTGCACCTGCGTCGCTCGACGACCGGATGGAGCAGCGAGGAGGTCCGCCTCCCGTGGACGACCGACACCATCACCGTCGGCGGCACCATCAAGACAAACCTGTACGATGCGCTCGACGACGGTGCCGGTGTCGCGCTTCCGCCGGCAGCGCGCGCCGAGCTCGCGTGGACGATCGCCGACATTTACGAGTATCGCGTGGACATGAGCCGCGAGCTGCAGGAAGGCGACGAGCTTCGCGTTCTCTTCGAGCGGTCGATCGGCCCCGGCGGTGCGGTGCGCATCGGCAAGGTACTGGCCGCGCGCTTCGTCCTCTCGGGCGAGGCGGTCGAGGCCATTCGTTATGCAAGCTCGACCGTGGGTGGCGACTACTTCGATCAGAATGGCCGCTCCCTGCGCGCCGCGTTCCTGCGCACGCCGGTGGCGTTCCGTCGAATCTCCAGCCGCTTCGGAATGCGTCGGCACCCGATCCTCGGCACGATGCGCCGACACCAGGGCATTGACTACGCGGCGTCGTCGGGTACGCCGGTTCGTGCGATCGGCGACGGCGTGGTGCTCTACGCCGGCCGTCGTGGCGGATACGGCAACGTGCTCGAGATCCGGCACCGGAATGGCTTCGTGTCGCGATATGGCCATCTGCGCGGCTTCGCCCGCGGCATTCATCGCGGCTCGCGCGTGACGATCGCGCAGACGGTTGCCTACGTGGGCTCGACCGGTCTCTCCACCGCACCGCATCTGCATTTTGAGATTCTGGTCAACGGCGCGCACCGCAATCCGCGCGTGGCGCTCAACCAGAAGGGCGGAGAGCCGATTCCGAAGCGAGAGCGCGCCGATTTCGAGGGCCGTCGAGCGCTGCTCGTGGCGTCGCTCGATGCGGGACTCCCAGTGGACGTAGCGACCACCGACGCGCCGTAGGGGTCGGTCGGCACGGTGAGTGAGGAGTGAGGATTTCGATCCTCACTCTTTTTTTTTTCGGGCTCACGGCTGTGAAGCCGCAGATGACGCAGAAGGCCGCAGAAACTCCAACGGCAACGTCAACAGCCTATCACGGATGAAGGCGGATCTTGAACGGCGAAACGGCACGGATACGGAAACTGCCAAGAGCTCTGTGAACTGCAACAGCAAAACTCCTGAGGTACGATCCATCCGGCAACTCTGACCTCAACCCGATAGGTTCGTACAAAGCATTTCGCAGTTGCAGTCAATCCGTGACGTTTCGCCGTTCGTAATCGGTGAAATCCGTGATAAGCTGTTGCCGTTGCAGTTTCGGAGGCCTTCTAACGGCCATCTGCGGTTCCCGCCCTTCGCGCGACAGACCCAGGGCCGTGAGCGAATCGATTCCTTACCTCTCACACGACCCGACGCCCGTCCCACCAGCACCACGCCCCGCGTAGATTGTCGCCCATGAGCTCCTGGGTGGTGGCGGCGGTCGCGGCGATCGCGCTCGCTCTCGTGTTATACGGATGGCGCGAGCCGGGGCGGCTCGTTCGCCGCGCCCCGCTCATCGCGCTCCGTGCTCTCGCACTCGGGCTGGTCATCGCACTCCTGCTCGACGCCCCCGCCGGCGCCGCCCGTCCCATCGCCCCCTTCGTCGCCCTCGACGCCTCGGCAAGCTGGGTGCGCGCGAACGACACAGCCGCGTGGCGCAACGCGGTCCGTCTGGCGCGCGACGCTCCTCACGATACGCTGTTTCTCTTTGGCGACAGCGCGCGCGTCGCCGACCTTCCGGAACGACCGCACGACAGGACATCGCGCGTGCGCCCCGCCATCGAGCGCGCACTCGCCGCTGGCCGTCCGCTGACGATCGTGACCGACGGAGAGATCGACGACCCGGCGGAGCTGCCCGCGTTGCCCGCCGGCTCTCGCATCGAGCTCGTGCCGCACGGCGCGGTCAGCGATCTCGCCGTCGTGGCGCTCGAGGCTCCGACAGCCGCTGTCGGTGGCGATACGATCGAGCTTCGTGCGACCGTGCGCGCCGCCGATCAAGTGCCGGCGAACGCCACGCTCACCTTCGCTCTCGGTGATCGCGCGCTCACGTCCGTGACGATCGAGGAGCTGTCGCCGCGCGGCGAGCGCACGGTCGCCGCGCGCGTGCCACTCGTCTCCAACGATGGAGCTTACGTCCTCGCGGCGGCCCTCTCGACGGGCGATGCCGAACCCGGGAATGACACGCTCGCCGTCGCGATCGAGATTGCGCGGGCGGCACGCGCGGTGCTCGTCTCGACGCGTCCCGACCTGGATGCTCGCTTCATGACGACGGTGCTGCGTGGCGCGATCTCGCTGCCGACCCGCGCCTACTTTCGCGTTGCGCCTGACGAGTGGCGGCTCGAGGGGCCCCTGACGCCCGTCGCGGAGGGTGAGGTACGACGCGCGGTACGCGAGGCGCCGCTCCTCGTGCTGCACGGTGACACGGCGTATTTCGGGTCGCCACGCTCGGTCGCCTCCGGGGCGCTCGCGCTGGTGCCTGGTGTGCGGGATACGCTTGGAGAGTGGTATCCCGTGGCGGCTCCCGCGTCGCCTGTCGCGAGCGCGGTGAGCGGGATCGCCTGGGATTCGCTGCCGCCACTCGCGGCAATGGGGCCGGCGCGGGGAGAATGGGAAGGACTCATCGTCGCCCGCGCGCGCCAGTTCGATCGACAGGCAGTGATCGCCGGCGTCGAGCGACCCAGACGGGTCGTTACCGTGTCGGCCGGCGGATTCTGGCGGTGGCGCTTTCGCGGGGGGCGAAGCGCGGATGCCTACGACGCGTTGTGGGGGAGTATATTCGACTGGCTGGCCGCGCAGCGCGCCGATGCGAGGGCTGCCGTGCCCGCCGATGCGATCATCCGCGAGGGCGATCGCATCCGTTGGGTTCGTGGTACGCCGGGCGACTCCACGGTGACGGTTCGGCTCCAGCGGCGCGGGGATCCGCCCCGCACCGATTCGGTGGCCCTTCACTTCGGCGCGTCCGGTAGCGTGGCCGAGAGCGGCCCGCTCGAGGCTGGCGTGTACGACGTCAGCGTGGCGGGGGGTAACGCGCTCCTGGTCGTCAACGGATCGCGAGAGCTATTGCCTCGTGCGCCCACGGTACAGGCGGGAAACATCGGCGAGAGCGCCGTTCGCGGTGAGCGTCCCCGTCTGCGTGACGAGAACTGGCCGCTTCTGCTCGCGCTGATCGCGCTCTGCGCCGAGTGGCTGCTTCGCCGACGGACTGGCCTGCGGTAATCGACTTCTTATTCAACCGATGTGATGTGATGGCCCGAATTGCTCGACGCGCAGGAGATCTTCCGCGCAAGTCGCTGTGGCAGCGCGTCAAGGATGTCGCGCTCATGGACGTGGGCGTGCTCCTGCGAGGCGGAGTCACGCCCGGATCCCTGGAGCGGCTCGAGGAGCTGTTGTTGCAGGCGGACTTCGGCGTCCCCGTGACACTCCGCCTCGTCGCCGACGTCGAGGCGCGGGCCACTCGCGCCGAGGTCCGCACCCACGAGGAGTTTCTCGCCGTCCTGCGGGCCGGCGTCGAGCAAGCACTGCGCACCGGCAACAGCGATCCGAGCCTGCATCTGCCTGACGAGTCGCCCGCCGTCATCCTCATCGTCGGCGTCAACGGTGCGGGGAAGACGACGGCCATCGGAAAGCTCGCCGCACGCTTTCGCGAGGAGGGACGGTCGGTGCTGCTCGCGGCCGGCGACACGTTTCGCGCCGGCGCGATCGATCAGTTGCGCATCTGGGCGGAGCGTACCGGGGCCGAGTTCGTCGGCGGACGGGCGGGCGGCGATCCCGCATCGGTGGCGTTCGATGCGCTCGACGCGGCGATCGCGCGGAAGACCGACATCGTCATCGTCGACACGGCGGGGCGCCTGCACACGCAGGACAACCTGATGAGCGAGCTGCAGAAGGTGGCGCGCGTGATCGCGAAGCGCCTGCCGGGCGCGCCCCACGAGACGTTGCTCGTCCTCGACGCCACCATCGGGCAGAACGCGGTCGCGCAGGCCCGTTCTTTCGCGCAGGCCATTCCCCTCTCGGGCGTCGTCGTCACCAAGGTGGATGGCACCGCGCGCGGGGGGATCCTCGTCGCCGTGCACGAAGCGATCGATGTGCCGATCAAGTTCGTCGGCGTCGGCGAGAGCGCGGAGGATCTGCTCGAGTTCGACGCCGCGGAGTACGCGAAGGAGCTCCTCGAGGAATGACGAATCCGGGGGATCGAGGGGATCGAAGGGACCGAGGGGATCAAGGGGTCACGCAAGCCTCCGGATCCCCTCGACCCCTTCGTTCCCTCAGCACTCCCGTCATGTACCTGAAAGGGGTTGGGCCGGCCCGTTCCGAGTCGCTGCGACGGCTGGGCGTCGTTACCGCGGAGGACCTGCTCTATCACCTCCCACATCGCTACGAGGATGCGAGCACGGTGGCGCCGATCGCGTCGCTCGAGCCGGGCATGGACGCGACCATCATCGGAACGGTCATCTCGAAGGGAGTGATTCCCACTCGCAAGGGGCTGCGCATCTTCCAGGCGGTCGTGCGCGATGACAGCGGCATGATCGAAGTGTCCTGGCCCGGGCAGCCCTTCCTCGACCGGGTCGTGCGCAAGAACGATGTCCTCCTGCTGACCGGTCCCGTCCGCTTCTTTCACGGACGACAGCTGGCACCGCGCGAGTTCGTCAACCTCGGCGACGATACGGACGAAACGCGCGAAGGCCGCGTGCTCTCGGTGTATCCCGCGACCGAAGGGATGTCGTTCAAGCAGATCCGCTCGTTGATCGATCAGCATCTGGATGGGTTGCTGGCGCTCGTTAGCGAGTACCTGCCCGCCTCGATCCTGACGCGCGTCGGTGCGCCGCCGCTTCAGGACGCGCTGCGTGCCGTCCATCGCCCCGCATCGATCGCCGACGCCATGCGTGGTCGGATGCGGCTCGCGTTCGAAGAGCTGCTGTTCGTGCATATCCTGCAGCTTCGCGCGCGGGCGCTGGCGCGCGAGCGGCGGGCCGGCATCTCCTTCGTGAACAAGCGCGAGCTCACCACCGCGCTCAAGGCGGCGCTTCCATTCGAGTTGACGCGCGCGCAGTCCCGCGCCACACGCGAAATCGTCGACGACATGATCTCGCCGAGGCGCATGCACCGCCTGCTCCAGGGCGATGTCGGAAGCGGGAAGACGGTCGTGGCACTCTTCGCGGCGCTGCTCGCCATCGAGAACGGATATCAGGCGGCGATCATGGCCCCCACGGAGCTGCTCGCCGAGCAGCACGCGCGAACCATCGAGCGCATGCTCGAGCCGCTCGGCATCCGCCCCGTGCTCATCACCGGGAGTCTCGGCGCTCGCGAGCGCCGCGCCGCCGCCGAGCGTCTGGCATCCGGCGCGCCGCTCCTCGCGATTGGCACCCATGCGCTCGTCGAGGAGAGTACCATCTTCGGAAAGCTCGGCCTGGCGGTGATCGACGAGCAGCATCGCTTCGGCGTCGAGCAGCGCGCCGCGCTCGGCAAGAAAGGAGCGCGTCCGGACGTTCTGCTCATGAGCGCGACTCCCATTCCGCGCTCGCTCGCGCTGACGCTCTACGGTGATCTCGACCTGAGCACGCTCGACGAGCGGCCGCCCGGCCGCCTCCCGGTGCGCACGGCGCTTCGACCGGAGAAGGCCCGGCTGAAGATCCTCGAGTTCGTCGATCGCGAGCTGGAGAAAGGCAGACAGGCGTACGTCGTCTACCCGGTGATCGAGGAATCGGAGAAGACCGACCTCAAGGCGGCGACGACGATGTACGAGACGTTAGCCGCCGGGCCGTTCGCGCACCGCCGGCTCGCGCTTCTGCACGGACGCGTTCCCGCGGCCGACCGCGATGCGATCATGCGCCGGTTTCGCGACGGTGAGATCGATGTGCTCGTCGCGACAACGGTGATCGAGGTGGGCATCGATGTTCCCAACGCCACGGTGATGCTGATCGAGCATCCGGAGCGCTTCGGCTTGTCGCAGCTGCACCAGCTGCGGGGGAGAGTAGGGCGGGGCGCCGACGAGGCGTATTGCATCCTGTTAGGCGACGTCGGCGACGAGGCGCGGCAGCGACTGGAGATCTTCGCGGGAACCGAGGACGGCTTCGAGATCGCACGCGCCGATCTCACGCTTCGCGGGATGGGCGACCTCTTCGGCCAGCGGCAAAGCGGCGTCCCCACGTTTCGCGTGGCCGACCCGCTGCGTGACGAGGAGCTGAACGTGCTGGCGCAGGAGGTCGCGGCCGAGCTGCTCGAGAGCGACGCCGATCTCACTCGCGCCGAGCATGCCGGTCTGCGTCGCGTGCTGAGCGAGCGCTATGGCCGGGCGATCGAGCTGTTCAGGGTGGGGTGAATATCGGTGCTGCTGCGCAAGGGACCATGCAACCGCCGGGCTTACGGCCTGGCCCCGAGACGCCGCTTGATGCGCGTCAGCTCTTCGTTGGTCTTGTCGAGCTGGTCCTTGAGCGTCTGAATCTCCTTCTTCAGCTCTTCCTCACGAGCGGCGGCTGCCTGACGAGCGGCCGCGTTGGCGCTGTCGGTGACGAGTGAGGCGGAGTCGATGACCGTGAGGAGACGGCGAAGGATGTGCGCTTCGGCCTGGTGCGCGGTCATTGCCGTGTCGGCCAGATAGGCATCGAGGCTGCGTCCGGCTTCGTCGCGATCGGCGCGCGAGGTCGCCGCCTCGAGTCGGAGGATCGCTCTGACGTACTCCGCTTCACGCGCCTCAGGCGTTGACGGATTCGCGGCGATGAAGCGTGCGAGGATGACGTCGGCCTCCTCACGTTGGCCGGCCGAGGCGGCGATCCGGGCGCTCGTCAGCGCTTCGGCCAGACGTTCCGCGGGGGTCGGCTCGGGTGGGAGTTGCTGCCGCGAGATGCACGCGCCCAGCAGGGACAACGAGGCGACGAGAACCAGTCGCCTCACGCGAGATCGCCCACCGCGACCTCCCGCGGGATGAGGGCCGAGGGGCGACCAACCCGAACCGGCATCGTGATCGTGAATGTCGTCCCCACGGCCAGCGTGCTGTCCGCAGCGATCGATCCGCCATGCGCGACGACGATCTGCTTTGCGATCGCGAGTCCCAATCCCGTGCCTCCGAGCGACGGCCCCTGGTTGTCGGCCTGATAGAACTTCTCGAAGATATGGGGAAGTTGGGAGGGCGGTATCCCCGCCCCCGTATCGCTGACCGCCAACTGAATCTGATCGTCGATCGCCTCGACGCGGAGGATGATCCGGCCGTCGCGCTCGGTGAACTTGAAGGCGTTCGAGAGGAGGTTGCCGAGCACTTCGTTCATGCGATCGGCATCCCAGTGCACTTCGACGGGAAGGTCGTCGCCGTATTCGACCTCGAAGTGAATGCCGCGTTGCATGGACAGGACGCGGAACGTGCCCTCGAGATCGTGGAGGAAGCGGCGCAGGTCGGTCGGGCGCGGGTAGATCTTGCCGCCCCCGGCCTCGAACCGGCTCACGTCGAGAAGTTGATGCACGAGCCGCGCGAGCGAGCGGGTCTGGGTGTCGAGCGTCCGGATAATGTCCCGCTGGCGCGTCGACACCGGTCCATAGACGCCCTCGTCCAGCAGCTGCAGATATCCGAGAATCACGTTGAGCGGCGTCTTGATCTCGTGCGAGGCCACCGAGATGAACTCCGCCTTCAGACGATCGAGCTGCGCGAGCTGCGCCGCCATCGTTCGGAAGCTGCCTGACAGGCGGCCAAACTCATCGCGACGATCGGGTGACACCGACAGTCGGTGACCGAAATTGCCATCCGCCACGGCAGCCATGCCTTGCGCCAGGTCGTGCACCGGCCGGCTGATCGATCGCCACAAGGCGAACGCAATCGCCAATGCCAGGGCGATGGCCAGCCCGAGCGCGCCCGCTGAGACCCGCTGAGCCTCTTCGGTCAATGCCGCGGTCGCCTGCACACGATCGCGCGTGCGCTCGCGCAGCGATTGTTGCGCCGCGGTGATCGCGCGCTCGACACTGTTGATCGCCGGTACGACGTGTCGGTTCGAGACCGTGTCGGCGGCGCGTACATTGCCGGCGAGCGCGAACTGGTACTCGAGAGGTGCATAACGACCGACGGCGGTTATCGCGGCACGAATCTGGTCGGCCGCGTCGCGAAGCTGGAAGGCGCGCAGCGTGTCGGACATCGCGGACAACCGCGAAATCTGCTGCACCATCGCCTCCCGGCTCGACACCTCCGGGATGAACAGCAACGACGTTTCCGCGCCGCGAAGATCCTCCACTCCCGCACGCATGCGCCCAAGCAGGAGCGAGGCGGCGAAATCGCGATCGCGCAGGCTCATCGTCTCGTCATGGACGCGATCGAGCGATCGCAGCGTGAGCGCGAGCGGCAACAGCAGGACCACGGCGATCGCGAACAAGCCGAGGGCAAGGCGAGCGCGGATCGTCATGGCGAAAAGGGGATTCGTGCGCCGAGCATCAGAGTTCGGTCGTGGAGCAGCGTACGTCGGGGTGATGGATAGGGAATGTTGTCCGGACCACCCTCATCGCGCAAATCGTAAACAAACAGGGCCACGCCCCCCAACAGGGTGATCTGTCCCGCCACGATCCCCGTCCGTGCCCGCCGGTCGTGGCTGACCGCGCGCTGGTGGAGCGCCTCGGATTCAACATCGATGTAGCGACCGTCCACGACCGTGCACGACTCCGGGGAGCTGTCACAACGATCGCGCAGGTGGCGATGCACCCGCTCCGCGGCGTCATGCTCGGTGTAGGCGTACACGCCGAGTGCGAGCGTGGCCCCCGCGAGCGCCCACTTGGCCACGCGCGCAATCCCGCGCACGTCACGGGCCTCCTCAGACGGCTGGGCCCGCAGCGGAAGCGACAACGCGAAGAACGCGAGCAGCAGGACGCCGAGACGCTTCATCGGAATGCGAAGACCTCTCCATCGAGCGTGGCGAGAATGATCTGCCGATCGACGACGACCGGTGGATGACGCAGCGCACTTCCGATTCGCTGAATCCAAATCCTGACACCGGTAGCTCGGGAGATGTACATCAGAACGCCCGAAAGCGTTGCAACGAGCACGCCGTCGCGGGTCACCAGCGGCGTGGCCGTCGTGATGCAATCGGACACCATGGTGCGCTCGAGCGATGTCGGAGCGTGACGGCGGACACGAAAGAGCGTGCACGACGCGCCGAGCGCGAACACAGTGTCGCCATGGGCGACGGCGCCACCCGGCACCGGCTCGCCCGTCTCCACGCTCCACCGCACCTCGCCGCTCGGAATCTGAATCGCGTGTATCGCGCCGCGAGGCGACGTCAACACGAGCGTGGTGTCGTCCATCAACGCGCCCGGGGCCGCGGTTGCCGATGGAAGACGAGAGGCGCTCACCGCTGTGCCGGTGATGCGGTCCAGCACGATCAGGGTGTCGCGCAGCGTGGATATGGCAACGAAGCTTGCCGTGACGACTGGCCCCGAGCGCGAGGGTCCGGCTGTCCTTTTCCAGAGCACACGACCGTCGGTCCTCGCGATGGCGAATGCGATCCCGTCGTCGGTGACGCCGTACAGAACGGAGTCGCGGAGCACGAGCGGTGCGGAGACGTCGCCGACCGAGGTTTGCCACATGCGTCGCCCATCGGCCAGTCGCAGAGCCGTGACGCGCCCTCCCGTGCCCTCCGATGCGACGAAGACGCGGCCGCCGCCGACGACCGGCCCAACGCCGTACGCGCCGTCGCCCCGTCGCCGCCAGAACATCTCCCCGGTTCGCGTGTCGAGCGCGTACACCCAACGATCGGTCGTAGCGACGAGCGTGACGCGCGAGGTTACCGCGGGGAGGCCCTTCACCCCACGTCCCACATTGGCCCGCCAGACGAGACGCGGCTCGGCCGCAATGCTTTCGCGTACCGACGGGGCACGTGACGACGTCAGCAGATATTCACGCGCTTCGGCCGCGACATCGTGCGGGACGTCGCCGGATGTGCTCGCGCACGCGACGTTGACTCCGATCACCGCCGAAAATACCTTGCCGGACCATGCCGGTAACCTCCGCAATATCAATGACATCCTCATTCGCGCGCATCGAGGCGTTGCGCGACCATCTTGGCCGCGTTGCGTCCGTTCGAGGCTGGGTCACGCATCTCCGCTCGTCGGGGAAGGTCGCATTCATCGTCCTCCGCGACGGAACGGGCGTGCTGCAGTGCGTAATCGTCAAGAATGCCGTCGCTCCGGAGGTCTGGGAGCGATTCCAGCAGCTGACCATCGAGACGTCGATCGCCGTCACCGGTGAAGTCCGAGAGGACGCCCGCTCCCCGGGTGGCATGGAGATGAGCGTCACCGCTCTCGACATCGTTGGCGCGAGCCCCATCGACTACCCAATTCAGCCGAAGGAACACGGCGTCGATTTCCTGCTCGACCATCGTCACCTCTGGCTGCGCAGCCGGCGACAGCGCGCGATCGCGCGTGTCCGAAGCGAGCTGGAGCAGGCGATCCACGATTTCTTCTACGAGCGCGGCTTCCTGCGCGTCGACACTCCGATTCTCACCGCGGCCATCGGCGAGCGCTCCGGACTGTTCGAGACCGAGTACTTCGACGAGGGTACAGCGTACCTCGCGCAAACCGGGCAGCTGTACGGAGAAGCAGCCGCCGCCGCCTTCGGGAAGATCTACACGTTCGGTCCGACCTTTCGCGCCGAGAAATCGAAAACGCGACGGCATCTCACCGAATTCTGGATGATCGAGCCCGAGGTCGCCTGGAACGACTCCAACGACAACATGCGGTTGCAGGAGGATTTCGTCTCCCATCTCGTGAGACGCGCGCTCGATCGGTGCGGTGATGAGCTCAAGGAGCTCGAGCGCGATACATCGAAGCTCGAAACCGTCGTCCCGCCATTTCCGCGCATCGCGTACACGGAGGCGGTCGACATTCTCCATCGCAAGGGAAGCTCCATCACGTGGGGGGAGGATCTCGGCGCCGAGGACGAGGCGCGGCTCGTCGAGGATCACGACCGGCCGATCTTCATCTACAACTATCCCAAGGAAGCGAAAGCCTTCTACATGAAGGAGAATCCCGAGGATCCGCGCACCGTGCTGTGCGATGACTGCCTCGCACCCGAGGGGTACGGCGAGATCATCGGAGGAAGTCAGCGTGAGGATGACCACGACCGGCTGGTCGAGCGGATCAAGGCGGAAGGACTGCCGATGGACGCGTACGGCTGGTACCTCGAGCTGCGGAAGTACGGGACGTTCACGCACGCGGGATTCGGGCTTGGCCTCGAGCGGACGGTCGCCTGGATCTGCGGGACGCCCCACATCCGCGAGGTGATAGCCTTTCCGAGGCTCATGAATCGGTTGTGGCCATGACGGCGGGGCCGAAGGCCCCGTCGTCAGGGCCAAGGGCCAGGGGCCAAGGGCCACGGGGAGGGTGAAGGGTGCACGGGAGCTCGGCAAACCCTTGACCCTCCCCTTGGCCCCTGGCCCTTGGCCCCTGGCCCGGCTCTACTGAAACCGAAC
>DASTYE010000259.1:0-24023 GCA_035765135.1 Gemmatimonadaceae bacterium
ACTTCGGTGACGGTGAGTCCGCCGATCACCGCCGTCTCGCCATCGGCGACGAGGAGCTGGTTGTCGGCACGCTGCTTCTGGAACGTGAAGCCGAGGTCCGACGCCGCCGCCTGGAGGTTGGAGCGCTCCGAGTGCAGCGTCATCAGGATGTGGCGGTTGTTGGTGATGTGCGGGGTAACCGTGAGGATGATACCGGTTTCCTTGAAGTTCACGGTCGCGCGCGGCTGGTTCTGCTGGCCGGCCCCACCTCCCTGCCCTTGCGAGCCGAGGTCGATCACGCGAATCGGCGTCTCCTCACCGACGAGGATCTCCGCCTTCCGGTTGTCGAGCGTCACGATGCTCGGCTCGGCCTGAATGTCGGCGAGCCGGACTTCCTGCAACGCGTCGATGAACGCGGTGAGATCGAACTTTCCGATCGCGGTCGAGAAGATCAGCTCGAGCGCCGGGTTCACGATGCGGGCGTTCGCGTTGGAGATCGCCGACAGCGCGTTGCCGCCCAGATCGACGATGTTGGTGTTCTGGTCGTAGGCATCGCCGACGAAGGCGTCGTTGATACCGTCGCCGTCCGTGTCCACCGGCTCGAACGTGCGCGGGTCGGTGCGCTGGACGAGCTTGTTGAAGAACTGCGTCTGGCTTCCCAGATCGTAGGTGACGCCGAGCGCCTCGATGTCGGTGCGGTTGACGAAGATGATCTTGGCCTTGATCGCGACCTGTGGCGTACGGACATCGAGATCCTGGATGTAGCCCGAGATCTCGCCGAGCCGTGACGGCACGTCAGTGACGATCAGGCGATTCGTGCCCGAGTCGGCGACGACGGAACCGCGGATGACGCAGCCCCCTTCGGCGCCGGGCGTGCGTGCGGCTCCGGCTGCACCGGTGGCGGCCCGTCCACAGTCTCTCGAGAGCAGCGAGCGCACCGTCTCGACGAGCGACGCGGCACGCGCATAGTTGACCGGCACGATCTGCGTGGACAGCGGCTCGGTGGCCTGCTGCGACGCGATGTTCTCATATGAATCGACGGCGATGATGCCGTTGGCGTCCTCGACCGCGGCGAGTCCCTGCGACTGCAGGATCGCGCGCAGCGCGACGTCCCACGGTTGATCGCGGACTTCAGCGGTCACGGTTCCCTTGATGTCCTTGCCGACGACGATCGTGCGACCGCTGAACGCGGCGAACGCGGCGACGACGTCGCGAACGTCAGCATCCTGGTACGTGACCGTAATGCGGGGCTGCTGCGACGACGCCGGTGGCGCGTCGCGAAGGACGACCGGCTTGGGCGAGGGCTTCGCGGCCCGGGCCGGCTCGATGCGGCGCTGTGGCGTCGCGGCTTCCCGCGTCGCATGCCAGGCGTTGAACCGTCCAGCTTCGGCATCGATCGAGACGCGGATCGCGTCCTCACCGCGCGTGATCGAATAGTCGCGCGACTGGTCGAGATCGATCACGACCCGGACCACATCTTCCTTGTACTGCGCGACGCGGAGGTTCATGATCGCGCCACGCTGGATCTTGTCGTAGAGACGCGCCGGCATTCCGAGACGCGCGCCTTTCAAATCGAGAACGACGCGCGCGGGCTTCGAGAGGGTAAAGTCCTGGACCTCGACCGAACCATCGACGGCAATGACGACTTCGGCACGTCCGGTCATTGGAACGACGCTCAGCGAGATGACCTCCCCACTCCCCCGCGGCGCATCCGTGTCTGCGGCGCGCGCGACGGCCGCGCTCGAGAGCGCGAAACCGATCACGGCTGCCAGCATCCAGACTCGCCTCATGGCTCCCTCTCCTTTGAATCGTTGAGCGCCAGCGTCTGCTGACGACTAAAGCCGATCTCTTCGATCGTGAACGTCACGGACTTCGGGTGGATCTGAGTCACGCGCATGCGGCCGAGCTGCTGCCCGACCTTGACGCGGTATTGCTCGTTCGTGGTCATGTCGCGCATTACCGCCCACGACCGTCCGACCGGATCGTACAGCACCGCGACCAGCTTGAGGTCGTTGATCATCGGTCGCAGATCGTGGCTGTGCAGCAGCGACAGGAACGGATCACGGCGGCCCGAGCGCTCGTAGCTGTACGCCTCGCGCCGGAACCCGACTTCGTCCTTGCCACCACGCACCGCGACCGACGACGCATCGTTGGGCGCGGGCTTCGAGGGCTGCACGCCCTGGGGCGCAGCGGAGGTCTGCTGCACCTGGCCGCTCGAGCTCTGTCCCGTCGTCGAGCGGGCCGCCGTGTTCGATGCGGACGCCGGCGACTGCATCGCCTGCGTGTGCGCGTCGGTCTTCGCCGCGGCGTTTTGCGCGGCAGCCTTCGCCCGCGTGCCGGCGGCACCGGGTCCCGACTGCGCGTGGAGCGCCGGTGTCCTCATCGAGGATCCGAGCGCGACGCTGCCGCCGATCAGCAGGAGTGCGAGCAGACGGCGAAGCATGTCAGTTGTCTCCTGTCGTCGGCGGCAGCGGCATGTTGCTGCTCACCTTCGACACATACGTCTGAATCAGGAAGCGGGCATCCACGACCGCGGCGTCCTTCTTCGCGCGGGACTTGGCTGCCGACGGATTGGATGGCTGCGTGAGCTGCACGTTCATCGGCGCGACGATACGCGTCAGCGATCCGACGTTCGTGAGGAACATCGCGACATCGTGGTAGTTCCCGGCGATGTCGACGTTGTAGCGATACGTGTCGTACCGGTCGCCCTGGATCACCGGCTGCGGCGTGACCGCGGCCAGATCCAGCCCGACCCGCCGTGCCGCCGTCGACACCTGCT
This sequence comes from Gemmatimonadaceae bacterium, assembly GCA_035765135.1. Classification (GTDB taxonomy): domain Bacteria; phylum Gemmatimonadota; class Gemmatimonadetes; order Gemmatimonadales; family Gemmatimonadaceae; genus JAICNG01. The sequence continues at coordinate 2,759 of DASTYE010000259.1, forward strand.
CGAGCAGCGCCGGCACCTCGTTGCTCGTCGGCACGAGCGTGCGAATGAGCGCGAGGTTCTTCTGGTATTGCGCGAGCTGCGCGCGAATCTCCTCCGGACGACCCTTCGCGACCTCGGCTTTCGCCTTGTCGTTCTCGGTCGTAAGGCGCTCGACACGCATGCGCGTGGCATCCAGCTCCTCCGCCTTCGGACGATGCAGGAAGTACCAGTACGAGCCCGCGGCCATCATGGCGAGTGCCGCGATGCCGACCAGGTTCTTTTCGCGCTGTCCCATTCCGGCCATGGTTACCTCACCGCCAAAGCGACGGGGACCGTCCGGATCACTGAGGGATCCGGCGTCTCCCACGCCGCGTCGAGCTGGAACTCGGTGACCTCGCGCTGATCGACGATGATCGTCACCGACTTCACGAGCTGGATATCCTGGATAAAGGGCGACGCCTCGAGATCCTTCATGAAGCGCGTGAGCGCCTGGATGTCGACGGTCTGCCCGATCAATCGGAACGTGAGTTTGCTCATCGCGACGCTATCGACCGCGGGCTTCACGCCGCCCGGTGCGGCCGACGGCTGCGCGCCCGCGGCGGGCGCCGGCGGCTTCGATCCCGGCGGAGCGGGCACCGCGCTCGTCTGCGCCAGCGACGTCAGCCACGTGTATGGCGGCAACGCGCGGCTGACCTCGTCCATGATGTGCGGCCAGGTGAAGCGGTTGTCGTCGATCTCCTTGATCATCGACAGCTGACCGAGCACCTCATCGCGCTGCGCGAGCACCTTGCGGCGCTCCTTGATCATGAGGCCGAAGCGAATGGAATCCTGCACGGCGGTCTGCAGCTCGCGATCGAGCCGCGACTGCGTCGACTGCTGAAGACCCCACAACCCCACCGTCGCGACCGCCGCGAGAATCACGATCGCGGCGGTACCCATCAGGTAGGGATCCTTGACCTGCGCGATGATCCCCGAGAGCACCCCACCGAGGGCGAACCCCGAGGACTTGCCTCGCGCTTTCTTCCCTGAGCCGGGAAGGAGATTGATCTCGATCATGGGATCGTTAGGAAAGGGTCAGGCGACCTGGCGGAGCGCCAGCCCAATGGGAAGCATCAGGAGGGGTGCAACGTCATCAAGGACGAGGGACCCGAAAGCGCCGTCACGCACGTTCAAGCGCTGCAGCGGGTTCGCCTGTTCGACGCGCACACGCAAACGATTCGCGAGCGCCTCGGTGAGACCCGGAACGCGGGACCCGCCGCCGCTCGTGTACACTGCCTTCATCGTGGAGCCCGAGCGCGTGGACGACGCGAGGAACGCCGCCGCGCGCTCGACGCCGACCGCGATCTCCTCGCCGCGACTTTCGATCACGGCATCGAGATGCGGCGAGCGATCGTAGCCCTGGAGCAGACCATCCGCTTCGTCAGCGCTGAGACCACGCTCGCGCTGCAGATCCTCGCGGAAGCGCCGCGTGCCGAGCGCAATGTCGCGCGTCAGCAGCGGGACGCCGTCGTCGAGAATGTTGATGTTGGTGACTTCGTGGCCGATGTTGACGAGCCCCACGACCCCGATCATGGCGTCGGGATAGTTGACCTCGAACGCGTTATGCAGCGCGAAGGCGTCGACGTCGACGACACGCGCATCGAGATCGGCATCGTGCATTAGCCGAATGCGATTCTCGACCAGATCCCGCTTGGCGGCGACGAGCAGAACGTTCATCTGCAGGTCGTCGGCGTCGGGATCGAGAATCTGGAAATCGAGCTCGACCGACTCCATGTCGAACGGCACGTGCTGCTCGGCCTCCCAGCGGATGACCTCGCGCGCCTGCGCCTCCTTCATGCGGTCGATCTGGATCTTCTTGATGATCACATCACGACCACCGACGGCGGTCACGATGTTCTTGCCCTTGATCCCGGCCTCGGAGAGCGCGGCACGAATGGCGTCGGCCACGATGCCCGGGTCCATGATCTCGCCTTCGACGATCGCGTCGGCGAGCAGCGGCGCGATGGCGACGTTGGTGAGCTCGGGCTCACCGCGGCCGTGGTCGATGACCGCGACCTTGATGAGGCCCGACCCAATGTCGAGGCCGATTGTCTTCTTCCCGCGACCGAAGAGGCCCATGAGGAGACCAGGTCAGAGGTGGAGCTTCGGGGTTGCGTGCAACTTCACGTTTTGACGCGTTCGCGCGTTTCGGTTTCGAAAACCGGCGCGACCGGCTTCGTTAACAGACTGGATGCCGGTCGCTGTAGTAACGGACCGGCCTGCACTTACATTCCGGACCCCGCATCGGGCCGCGCCTCACGCGAGCGATGTCACCTTCGGGATTGGGCTTTTCTTCTCCGAATACGAGCCACCGAAAGCGAGGTAACACCAAGTGGCAGTGACGAATGTGCGGGTGAAGAGCGAACGTTTTTCTGCGTGATTCGCACGTCGTCGCGGGAGCTTCGGTCGCCGTTTGGTGTCATCTGATCACGGTTGCTCGAACGCCTCGTACCACGATCGATCGACGATCGGCACGGGCGACGCGACGCCGAGCAAGGCCTTCCGCGCAGCACATCGCGAGAACGCGATGGAGATTCCATCGAGCAATGACGGGGTCGATCCCTGTGCAGCGATCGCGACGACACCCGTGAGGCGGGCGCCACCGACATCGCCGCGAAGCGCACCGCGCACGAGTACGACTCCGGAGAACTCGAAGCCAGACCGCAGCGTGAGGTCGCCGTCGACGAGCAGCAGACCTTGTCCGCGGCCGCCGTCGATGATGAGGTTGCCCGGCGCGTGGATGAGCGGGTAGTAGCTCATGCAGGGACCGCCGGCCGAACGTGTCGGCTCGCCCCAGTTGTTGGGATCCGTGATGTCGCACTCCTCAGCGCTCCATCGCGGAGCAGGGCCGGTGAGGCTCGCGGTTACGCGTATCAGCGCCGCCCGCGCGAGCTCGTCCCAGTGGAATTGAGCGAATCGAAGGATCTCGCTCGTGTCTGCGCTGGCGACGGGCGGGATCGCGGCTCCCGAGGGTGCACATTCCCATCCCGGCGGCGATCGGTCCGTACCATCGATTCCGGCGTCACCGCCGAGCTCGGCGGTTGTGTTGACGGTCACCGCGGCGAGGAGACGCGGGTCGCGCAGATCGAGCATAACGACGCGAGCGACCTGTCGCTTTGCCGGACCGGCGCGCGCTTCCGAGGTGACGAGGTAGAGCTCGTCGGCGAGACGCGTGACGCGCACGAAGACGCTCGCGCCTTCGGAGGTCGCGAGCTGAAACGCGCGGGAATACCCGCGCGCAATGGCATTCCACTCGGTCCGCCATGCCGCGATGGTCCGCTCGAGCCCGAGCTCGGCGGCCATCGATGCGCGTGTTTGCAGGATCGCTTCCGTGCCCGAGCGCAGCTCCCGCCCAGCGGCGAAGAGTGTCCCTATCGCGAGGGCTCCGACCACGACGAGCGCAAACACGGCGGTGGCGACGGCGAAGCCGCTTCGGGTCGATCTCGTCACGATCGGTTGCGGAGCGCGATGGTCATGGCGAGCGAGTCCTGGTACCGCTCGCCACGCACGTGCGCCACATCGAGAGTGGATGGGCTGCGAGCACGAGCGACGACATCGACGCGTGCGACGCGCTGTGCGTCCATCATTTCGGCGCCGAGCGTATCGAAGTAGCGGAAGGAGAGGCCGGAGGCTCCGCCGCTGGCGAATGGCAAGTACGGCCCGCTGAGGGGCTGGCGGGCGCCGCAAGTCCCTCGCGGACAGGCCGAGTAGCCTAGCATCCACCCGGAGTTGCTGCGGTACAGTGCGTAGCGCGCGGGAATGACGAACCGGATCGGCGCGCCGATCGGGACTGTCTGAGGTATTGGGGGTGCGACGGCGATGCTGATGCCGGCCGCGTCCGCGTCACTTCCCGCCATGCCTAACGGGCGCATCGGGCAGGCGGCGCTGGCCGGATCGGCGGTGAGGGTGTGCGGACGCCAGCGATCGTCATCCAGCGCCGGGCTTTCCCCCGGGTCGAAGATGACGGTGGAGTCGCCGGCCCGCGGCATTGTCAGGATGCTGGTGAGCCCGCGGATCCCGGCGCGAGCAATGGACGGAAGCGTAAGCGCAGCCCGCGTGCTGTCGATGGCGCACACGTATGACGCGCCAGCCGTAACGCGGAGCGCGATCGATGTGTCGGTGATGGCGTAGATGTCGCTACTGGACGCTGCCCTCAAGTCACCGTAGAGCAGGGCCAAGGCGTGCTGGACGCTCCGCTTGGTGTCGACGATCTCGAGCACGCCGAGGTGGAAGCGTTGCTGCCCTCGCACGATGCCCAGGATCAACGTCGCGACGATCGTGAACAGACCGAGGGCGACGACGAGCTCAACGAGCGTAAAGCCCGAGCGCGGAAGACGATCGAGCCTCACCGGCACGGCCGCGCACCTCGAAAGCGCTGGGTGCGAGCGCTGCCAGCGCGCGGTACGCTCCGGAGCCGGTACGACACCGACAGCTCAACCTCGAGGGCAGCCGGTCCCTCGGGAGCGCCGATCGGCGCGATCGTCCAGCGCTCCTCGATCCCACGCGTCACGGCACTGCCGCTTGTCGCGACCGCGCACGGAATGGCGTGCAGTGTCTCGAGCCGCGCCGCTGCGACCGTCGCGGCGACGGTCAGGCGCGATCCGTCGCCGACCATGCGGGTGACGAGGGTCGCGCTCGCGGAGAGCCCGAGCAGCCCTACCCCGAGCGTAGTGAGGGCGACGAGCACCTCGACAAGGGTGAAGGCGGGACGCCGCTGCGGGTCGCCCCGAACGAAGCGATAGAACATGCGAGGCAGGATACGCCGCCCGCCTCCTCGCGCTTCACCTCACCGCCGCCGGGCGAATCGAAACGACGCGATCGATCTCACGAAGCTCGGCGTGCACGGGGTTTCCCCGGGCACGCCGAGCACAGCGCTCAATACACTTCGTACCAGGCGCGCTCGACCGCGGTCGTCGGCGTGGCACTTCCATTCAGCGCTTTGAGAATCGCGCATTTCGAGTACGAAATGACCGCGTTACCAATCACGACGTTCTGATCGAGCTCCACGTTGGCGGCGAGCACGCCGCCGTTGAAGTGACCGCCCTCACCAGCTGTCCGGAGCGTTCCGCGCACGATGACGGGACCGTAGAACTCGAAGCCACCCTGCACTTCCAGGTCGCCCTCGACCATGAGGATTCCCTGTCCGCGTCCCGTGTTCAGCACGAGGTCGCCTGGCGAGTAGATGATCGGGTAGTAATTGGTGCACGGGGCGCCGGTTCCCTTCCACGGCTCGCCGAAGTTCTTGTAGTCCCCGGTGTTGCAGACCCCGCTGGTCGCGGTCGGGAGCACGTTCTGAAGGCTGCCGCTCACGACCTTGTTCGCCATCGACGCGAGCTCGGTCCAGTTGAGCGAGCCGAAGTTGAAGTACGTGCTGGTGTCGGCGGCGGCGGGATCCTCGACGACCTTCGGATCCCCGACGATGCAGTTGTAGTTCGCGCATCCCGATGTCGAGATCATCGAGCTGTCGGACGTGGCGATCCCCGGCATGGCCGGACTCGGTGCGGGGCAGTCCCAGCCGGGGAAGGTGTGGTCGGTTCCGTCGATGAACGAGCTTCCGCCGATCTGCGTGCCGCCGCGCGCGGTGAGCGCGGCCAGAAAGTTGATTTGCGGCAGGTTCAGCACGAGAAGCTTCGCCGTGCGGCGGCGCGCCTGCCCCGACTTTCCTTCAGCGGCAATGAGAAAGGCCTGGTCGTTGAGCCGGGTAACGCGCACCGTCGCCACTGAGCCGTCGGAGGTGGCCGGCGTCAGCGTTTGCACCTGGCCGCGCTGCATCGTCGTGTTCCAGCGGCCGTTCCAGTTGGCCTGCGTGTAGTTCACGCCGAACTCCGCCGCGCCGAGCGCTCGCGTCTGCTGAATGGTATTGGCGCCGATACGGAACTCCTGCGTCGACGCGAAGAAGGCGCCGGCGACGAGGGCGCCGATGATCACGATGGCGAACACCGCCACCGGGAGGGCGAAGCCGCTGCGTCGCGAGATCATGCGGGACATGGGAGATTTCTCCTGGAGGCGTACGTCAAATCCGGTTGCGCACGGCGATCGACACCGCGAGCGAATCTTCGTATTTGCGGTTGCGAACGTTCGCGACGTCGAGGTTGTACTGGCTCTGCGCGCGAGCGATCACATCAATGCGTGCCACGAGGCGCGGGTCAGCCGTCGATACACCCGTCGAGTCGAAATAGGCGAACGCAAGACCGCTCGGCCCACCGGCGCCGGCGTACGGCCGATAGGGACCACTGACAGCTTGGCGCGCGCTGCATGCTCCGCCCGGGCACGAGAAGTAGCCGAGCCACCAATCGCCTCCCGCACCCTGGTACAGGCTGTAGCCTGCCGGCCGGAAGAACCGGATCGGCGCACCGAGCATCACATTTGCGCCCAGCGGATCGGTGAGTGCGATCCGGATGCTGAGCGCTTCCTCGGTGGAGTTGCTGGTGAATCCCACCGGGGCAATCGGGCATACACCGGTCGTCGGATCGGAGGCCAGCGCGGTACGCTGCCAGCTGTCGTCGCTCGTGCCCGGGTCCGTGCCCTGGTTGAACACGAAGACGGAGTCACCGGCGCGCGCATCCGAGAGGAACGAGGTCAGCGAGTTCTGCGCTCCCATGGTGCGCGGCGGGAGCGTCACGACCGTGCGCCCCGGATCGATCGTGCACACCAGCGATCCGCCGAACTGGGAGCGGAAGATCAGCGACGAGTCGCTCATTGCGTAGATGTCCACGTTGTTCGGGGCACCGTTTCGCGTGCTGGTCGAGATGCCGCGCAGCTCGCTCGACAGAATGTCGATCGCCTGACGCGCGCTCCCCTTCGTATTGATGATCTCGCTCGTGCCGGTGTAGAACCGCTGCTGTTTGACGAGGACGCTCATCAGTCCACCGACGACGAGCCCGAGCAGCACGATGACCACCATCATTTCCGGCAGCGTGAGGCCGTGGCGCGCAGGCGATGGGCGGCCGGCGCGCACCTTCTCAGTGATCAGAGGCATGTGATCTGGCTCCGATACGTCTGCGTGCGAGACGAGGAGGTTCCGCGCCGCATGCTGGTCTGGTACGTGATCGTCAGGGCGACGTCCATCGCCCTCGGCGTTGCCACCGGGCCGATCGGCGTCACGCGCCACGTCTCCTGAACGTTGCGGTTGACCGCCGTTCCACTCGTCATGCGTCCGCAGTTCACCGAGCGCAGGTGCTCGAAGCGAGCGAGGGCGACGTTCGCGGCGACCGTCTGGTGCGTGCCACCGCCGATCAATTTCATGACCGTCCCTGAGGTCGCCGCGAGACCGAGCAGTCCGACCGACAGAATGACGATGGCGACGATGAGCTCCATGACGGTGAAGCCGGAGCGTGCACCGCGCCTCATTCGAGAGATTCGGGTCCGCATGTCAGTTGCACCCGTTGAGGTAGGCTTTGCCGAGGCCGGTCAGGCACACCGGTCGCGAGCGGGTTTCGCGTGTGACCACGACCCGACCGCCGCCACCGAGATTCTGGGCGAAGCCGCGTGGGTCGTAGGTGATCTGGTTCTGTGAGGCGTAGAGGCTCACGCCGTGCGTCGCGTTGAGGTCGCTCGCCAGCACGGTCTGCTCGACCCCGCCGGCTTCCGTGACGACCGACATCCGGTCACCGGCGATGCGGACGTGAGTGCGCTGGCCGCGCTGAATGGCGACGGCGTGGGCGCGCATGAAGTACGACACGACCTCATCGCGCGCCGATCGCACCTTCGCGTTGCGAACGGTCTCGACGAACTTCGGGAGGGCGATGACCGAGAGGATCCCCATGATCCCCATGACGGCGATCAGCTCGACGAGAGTAAATCCAAGGCGTTTGCGCATGAGAGCTCCTGGGTTGCGCCAGGCACCAAGGCGCGACTCATGCCATTCACCAAGTTGTTTTGTGGGGCGGATTTCCATTTCGGGAAGCGCCGCATCGCTACGCAAAGAGTTTCATTCCTGAAACTGTTTGCGGACCGAACAGAGGCGAATGAGGACCGATGAATGAGGGCTGGGGATTCGTTCCTCAGTCCTCGTTCGTCATTCCTCGTTCGTTCGCTCGTCCAGCCCGTACTCGCGAATCTTGTAGAGGAGCGCGCGGTGTGAGAGCTCGAGGAGCCGCGCCGCTCGAGTGCGATTTCCGCGCGTGTGCGCGAGCGCGCGCCGAATCAGCGATTTCTCGAGCTCCGTCGTCTGGCGCTTCACGGAGAGCGTCTCGTCCGCGGCAGTTCCCGCTCCCCCTCCCGCGGGCGACGCCAGTCCGACGGTGGCTGGCAGGTCGGACGGCTCGATGACGTCGCCACCGGTCATCACCAGCGCGCGCTCGATCGCATGCTCGAGCTCTCGCACATTGCCTGGCCAGGAGTGGGCGCTCAGCGCACGCATCGCCGCGGGTGAGATGCCACGCGCCGTCAGGCCCATGCGCGTCGCGTGGCGCTCGAGGAAGAAGCGCACCAGCTCGGGGACATCCTCGGGGCGCTCCCGGAGCGGGGGCAGCGCGATGGCGACGACGTTGATTCGGTAATACAAGTCGGCACGAAAGCGGCCCGCCGCGACGTCGGCGTGCAGGTCGCGATTCGTCGCCGCGATGACGCGGACGTCAACCGCCGTCGGCGTCGTCGCACCGACGCGCCGCACTTCCCCTTCCTGGAGCGCGCGAAGCAGCTTCACCTGCAACGCCGCGGGCAGCTCGCCGATCTCATCGAGAAAGAGCGTCCCCTCGTGCGCCTCCTCGAAGAGACCGGCCTTGTCGCGCGTCGCGCCGGTGAAGGCGCCCTTCTCGTGCCCAAAGAGCTCGCTCTCGAGCAAGGCTTCGGGAATGGCGCCGCAGTTCACGGCGACGAATGGAGCGCTCGCCCGGGGACTCTCGCGATGGATGAGGCGCGCGACCAGCTCCTTCCCCGTTCCACTCTCGCCCGTAATCAGCACCGTCGCGGAATGCGGGGCGACCTTACGCGCAAGCTCGAGCGACTCACGCATCGCACCGCTGGCCCCGACGATGGCGCCATTCGCCTCGCGCAGCGACGAGAGCTCTCCCTCGAGACGCTTCACCTCGGCACGGAGGCGCTCCCGCTCCATCGCCTTCCGCACCACCAGGATGATCTCCTCGGCGTGGAACGGCTTCTGGATCCAGTCGTACGCACCACGCTGCATGGAGGCAATGGCGGTGTCGGCATCACCGTACGCGCTCATCATCACGACCAGTGCGGTCCCTCCAGCCGCGGCATGACGCTCGAGGAAGGTCATGCCATCCATCGTCGGCATGCGCACGTCGCAGAGCACGAGGTCGGCCGGCGCCTCCGCCAGCTTCGCGAGCGCGTCCCGGCCATCGTTGGCGACCGTCACCTCGTGTCCCTCTTCGCGGAGGATCACCGAGATGGTATGCCGGAGCGACGGCTCATCATCGACGACGAGAATCCGCATCCCGCTCATGGAACGAGCACCCCCTCCTTCGCCGGCAGCATCAGCCGTCCCGGTGGCGAGAGCCGCACACCGAGCGGAAACATCATGACGAACGCTGCTCCGCCCTCACGCGCCGGACGCACCCAGACTACGCCGCCGAGGTTGTCGACGATGCGCGCAACGATGGCGAGGCCGAGGCCGGTGCCTTTGCCCGGCGACTTGGTCGTGAAGAACGGGTCGAACACGCGCTCGGCATCCTCCAAAGGCACGCCCGGGCCGGAGTCCGCGATGGTCACGGTCAGAATGCGCTTCGGGTCTCCGACGCGATGCAGCCACGCACGCACGCGCGGGTTGTGCTCGCGCTCGATGAACACGTTAGGCGGATCGTGTCTCCGGGTCGTCGCGTCCTGGCGGAGCGATGCGAGCGTGTCGCCGCGCGCCGCGATGGTGGCGACTCCCGTTCCGTTCATCGCGTCGACAGCGTTGAGGAGCAGATTGACCAGCGCCTGCTCGAGCTCGTGGCGATCTCCTGATATCTCCGGCACATCTGCCTCGATGTCGGTGCGCACCTCGACGGCCTTGAGCGCCCCCTGATCGCGCAGCATGCCGACCACCCGCTCGACGCACTCGCCAATCGCGATCGATTCTGGCGTCGTGCGGCGTGGGCGGGCATAGTCGAGCAACCCGCGTACAATGCGATCGATGCGCGTCGTCTCCCGCTCGATCGCATCGAGCTCGTCCTCGAGGCCCGCCGCCCGCAGGCGACGCCGCGCGATGTGCGTGTAGCCGTTGATGGCGCCAAGCGGATTGCCGATCTCGTGGGCGATGCCGGCCGCGAGCCGTCCGACGCTCGCCATTTTCTCCGCGCGCACGACGAGCGTTTGCTCCTCGAGCAAGCGAGTCGTCATGCGGTTGAGGCTCGTAGCCAACCGCGCCAGCTCGACCGATCCCGTCAGCGGTGCTCGGCGCGCCAGATCTCCTTCGGCAATCGCCTCGGCCGCGGCGACGATCTCGTTGAGCGGGAGCAGCACGAGTCGTCGAACGAGATAGCCGCCGAAAATGACGAAGATCGCCACGTCGGCGAGAACGAGAAGCGTGAGCCAGAGCGCCGCATTCGTGCTCTCGGCAATCCCGGTGAAGACGAGCAGGCTCGCCACCGCCAGCATGAGCGCGGCCGTGGCCAGCACCGCGAGGTTGCCGAGCAGCTCCGTCCGGAGCGAGGGGAGCGGCCGGGGCTTCACCGTCAGGCCTCGACCCCGAAGCGCGAGAGCTTGCGATAGAGCGTGGAGGGGTCGATGCCGAGCACCTCGGCGGCGCGGCTCTTGTTACCCCCCTCGCTCTGCAGCACCCACATGATGTACGCGCGCTCGATCATGTCGAGCGTGGGATTGACCGGTCCGCGCTCCGAGACCAGCGGCTCCGATCTGCGCTCGGTGACGCGCTCCGGGAGCGTCGACACGTCGATGACCTCGCCCTTGGTGAGAATGGCCGCGCGCTCGAGCGAATTTTCCAGCTCACGCACGTTTCCGGGCCAGGAGTACTCGCGCATGACCTCCAGCGCCTCCTCGCTGAGTCGCTTGACTGGCTCGGCGCGCATCTGCGCGGTGCGCTCGAGAAACGCCGTCGCCAGAAGCGGAATGTCTTCGCGGCGATGACGCAGCGGCGGGAGGTGGAGCGAGAACACGTTCAAGCGGTAGAAGAGGTCGCTGCGGAAGCCTCCGCGCTTCATCTCCTCTTCCAGCTCTCGGTTGGTGGCGGCGAGGACGCGTGCGTCGGTCTCGATCGCTTCGGTGGCGCCGACCGGAATGATCTCACGCTCCTGAAGAGCGCGAAGCAGCTTCACCTGCGTCGAGGGCGTCGTCTCGCCGATTTCGTCGAGAAAGAACGTCCCGCCGGCCGCGGCGGTGAACAAGCCCGCCTTGTCTTTCACCGCGCCGGTGAACGACCCCTTCACGTGACCGAACAGCTCGCTCTCGAGCAGCGATTCGGGGAGCGCGCCACAGTTGATCGAGAGGAACGGTGCGTCGGCGCGACCCGACAGTTCGTGGATGTACCGCGCCACGACCTCCTTACCGGTTCCCGACTCGCCCTGAATGAGGACCGTCGAGTCGGACGGGGCGACGGTTTCGGCGAGCCGGAGCACGTCGAGCCACGCCTTGCTGCGGCCGATCGGCCGCGACGTCGTGTCGAGACCGCGCCGCTTGATCTCCTGCTTCAGCGACTTGTTCTCCACGCGCAGCTGCCGGTGCTCGGCGGCGCGGCGGAGAATCGCGACAATGTCGTCGTTGGCGAACGGCTTCTGAACGTAGTAGTAGGCGCCGGCGTTCACCGCCTGGATGGCCGAGCGGAGATCGGCCTGCGCGGTCATGAGAATGACCGGGAGGTCGGGATCGCGCTGGCGGGCAGCGCTCAGCACCTCGAGGCCGCCGACGTTAGGCATCCGCACATCGGTGATGATGATGTCGGGCTTGACGGCCTGGAGCCGCTCGATGCCCTGCTTGCCGCCGAGCGCGACGTGCGTCTCGAAGCCTTCGTTCTTGAGGAGGATGCGAAGCGTGTCGAGGATCGCGGACTCGTCATCCACGATCAGCACGCTCGGCCGGGGGTCAGGGGCGGGGGCAATCACTCGGATTCCTCGGGTTTGGGCTGGTGGCGGGGGAGCAGCACCGTGAAGCGCGTCCCGCTCGCACCAGTGTCTACGAACACGAGCCCGCGGTGGGCCTCGATCGCACGATGGACGATCGGCAAACCGAGTCCGGTACCGCCGGGCTTCGTAGTGACGAATGGATCGAACATCTTGGAGCGCACGTCCTCCGGAATCCCGGGGCCGTCGTCGGTGATGCGAACCGCCGCGGCACCGCGCTCGAACGACACGCCCACCGGCAGCTGCTCCGGCGAGACGGAGGCGACCTCCACCCACACGTGCCCGTCATCCCGCGCCGCCTGCACGGCATTGAGCGCGATGTTGAAGACCGCGCGATGGAGCAGATCCTCGTCGCCCTCGACGGCGATCCCCTGCGTTGGCGTCGCGCACGAGACACGCACCCGCTTGTGCCCGTCGGGGTGCGTCGCGGCGAGATTCACCGCGCCCTTCACCAGGTCCCCCAGCTCGAGCTCCCGGATGCGCGTAACGCGCGTGCGGGCGAAATCGAGGAACTCCGACAAGAGCCGCGAAAGTCTGTCGGATTCGCGTACGATGAGCGTGGATAGCGTGCGTGAGTCGTCGGTGGTCTGCGGTGCCCGCGCCAGCTGCTCGACCGCACTGCGGATTGACGCGAGCGGGTTCTTGATCTCGTGCGCGAGCGACGCACTCAACTCGGCCACTCCCTCGAGGCGTTCCGCCCGCAGTCGCAGCTCCTCGAGACGCTTCGAGTCGGTGATGTCCTGAAAGATCGCGGTCGCGGAGAGTCCCTCCGGCGTGCCGTCGGCGTCGATCGTCGTCGTGTTCAGGCCAATGGGAAACGAGCTCGATTCGGCGGTAATCGTCGCTTCCCACCGGGAGATTCTGATGCGGTCGCGAATGGTCCGCTCGAGCGCCTGGACCAGCACCGGCGCTCGCTCGCCGAACAGCTGACGGATCGGCTTTCCGATCCCACGAGACGGGTCGAAGCCGAGCATGCGGCCGGCTGCCGGGTTCGCGAACGAGAGACGTCCCTTGTGATCGACCGTGAGAATGCCGCTGCGGATCGTTCGCAGCACGTCGTCGGCTTGCAGCCGAACACGCTCGAGTTGCGCCTCGAGCTGAAGGGCGTGGCCCGCGCCTGCTTCGCGCATGCGCGCCGCCAGCACACCCGTCCCGAGGGCCGCAAGCGCGAAGATTGCGAGCTGCAGCCACACGCTCGCCCCTACGTCGCGCCCCTGACTCCAGATGACATCGCCGATGTAGAGGACGTTGCCGAACGCCGCCACGAGCAGCCCGCTTCCGATGGGGAGAACGAGCGACGCGTACGCGATAACGAGGATGTACAGCGCGGCGAACGGCGAGCTCGCCCCGCCCGTGATGTGCACGGTGGAGGTGACGAGAACGAGGTCGAACAGAGTTTGCAGATAGAAAAAGCCGCGGCCCACACGCGCGGCCCGCGTCATCTCGTACCAGGCGGAGCCCACGGTGAAGACCATGGCGCCCACCAGCATGAGCGCGGCGAGGCGCGTGTTCGTCGGGTTGGCGATCTCCCACGCGAAGAGCGCGGCCGAGAAGATCGCGGCCGACAACGACAACCGGCCGATGTAGGCCCAGCGAACGACGCGACGGAAGTCGAGCATCTAGGGGCAGACGAGGACCGAGGGGGCGAGGAACGAGGAAGGCGGGTCGGATTGCGCCTCGGCTGGCTGGCTCGAGCGGTTTTCCTGGGTCCTCGGTCCTCGTTCCGCTTGGCAATTCGCGATAGACGCAGTGTCGCGTTTTGCTATATCTTCGACGAACCAGCGCACCAAGGGGTTACGTGGAAAGCTCGGTCGACCATTTGACGCTCGGCGAGATCGCGTTGCGGCTCCTCGCGGTCATCCTGCTGGTGCTCGCCAACGCCTTCATGGTTGCGGCCGAGTTCGCGCTGGTGGGTTCGCGACGAAGCCGGATCGATGCCCTGGCCGCACGCGGGAACGCGACGGCGAAGGTAGTGCAGCACACGATCTCCCACCTCGACAAGTACATCTCCGCCACTCAGCTGGGGATTACACTCGCGTCGCTCGGGCTGGGGTGGATCGGCGAGGCGACCCTGGCCGTCATGATCGACGAGGCGCTGGCCGCTTTCGGCTATGAGGCGTCCGGAATCGCCGTTCACAGCGTCGCCGCGATCACGACGGCGTTTCTCATCATCACCTTCCTGCACATCGTCCTCGGCGAGCTGATGCCGAAGTCGCTGGCGCTCATTCACCCCGAAGTCGTCAGCATGTGGGTGGTGCGCCCGCTCCGCTGGTTCGCCGAGCTCATGCGGCCGTTCATTTGGGTGCTGAATGGGACCGCCAACGGCCTCCTCAGGATCATCGGGCTTCGCCCCATCGAGGAGGCGGCGCGGGTGCACTCTCCCGAGGAGCTGCGGCTGCTCGTTATGCAGACGACGCAGCACGGGTTGCTCGATGAATCGGACAGGGCCATGCTCGCGGGCGTCTTCGATTTTCACTTCAAGAAATCACGCGACGTCATGCGCCCCCGTACGGAGATCGTCGCGATCTCCGCCGACGCCTCCGAGACCGAGGTGTGGGACACGATCCGTCGGGAGCGGTACTCGCGCTATCCGGTGTTCGGCGAATCGCTCGACGACATCGTCGGCGTGTTCCTCGCGAAGGACCTGTGGCTCCACGACCAGGCAAAGCCGTTCTCCCTCCGGGACATGGTGCGGGAGCCGCTGTTCGTACCTGACTCCCGCCCTGCCGAGCGAGTCCTGGACGATCTACGGCGCACGCGCGCCCACATGGCGATCGTGCTCGACGAGTACGGCGGCACGGCCGGGGTCGTAACGATGGAGGACCTCGTCGAAGAGGTCGTCGGCGACATTGCCGATGAGTACGATCTCGCGACGCGTACGTCCCTCATGAGCGACGGGGTCCTGGAGCTGGCGGGATCGCTGTCGCTCATCGACGTGCGCTCCGACCACAACATTCCGATCCCGGAAGGCAGCTGGTCTACCCTCGGCGGGTACGTGTTCTCCCGTCTGGGACGGCTCCCGCGCGTCGGAGACCGGGTGAAGTTCCCTGGTGGGGAGCTCGAGGTCGTCGCGATGGATGGGCGGCGGGTTGCGGCCGTGCGCGTGCATCGCGCGTCGGCGGGAGCCGGCACCGCGGCGTGAGCACCGGCGAGGGCGATGCGATTCGCGTCACCGACGCCGTATCGATTCCGCGATCCGAGCTGACCATCCGCGCGACACGCTCGGGCGGTCCAGGCGGCCAGCACGTCAATACCTCGTCCACGCGGATCGAGATCACCTGGGACGTCACGCGTACGAGCGCGCTGAGCGAGGAGGAACGCGCGCGAGTGATTGCCCGGTTAGGCGCGCGCGTGAGCGATGTGGGAACCGTCCGCGTTGTCGCCAGCGATTCCCGGAGCCAGCGCCGGAACCGCGAGCACGCGGAGGCGCGCCTCGCCGAGCTGATACGGCGCGCGTTGATCGTGCCAAAGGCCCGTAGACGGACGCGAACCCCGCGCAAGGCCGTCGAGGCCCGCCTCGAGCGCAAACGCCAACACGCCGAGCGAAAGCGTCAGCGGCGCTGGAAGGACGCCGATTGAGCGCCGTGTAACCATCTCGGCGTTATGGGTCCCGGGTGGCCCGCTCGTTGCCTTTCCGGAACGTACCTATGCAGTAGGCGGCAATGCAGCATTCTCCAAGTGAACATCGCCAGGAAGAGTCTGGCTCGAGGCGAAGGAAGCCCCGCCGGGTCCCCACGGTCGTCATCGCCGACGACAGCGTCGTGCAGCGCATGATGGCGCGCGCGATGCTCGAGGCGGAGGGATACCGCGTGCTGGAGGCGGCCGACGGGCGCGAAGTCGTCGACCTCGTCCACCACACGCATCCCGACGTCGTCGTCATGGACGTCGCCATGCCAAGGATGGATGGCGTGACGGCAGCGCGGCGCATCCGAACCGAAGCGGATGATGCCGACGTTCCGATCGTGTTTCTGAGTGCGTTGAGTGCGCGGATCGACCGCGAAAGCGCGCTCGCCGCCGGCGGGAACGATTACCTCGTGAAGCCGGTCGCGAACCAGGACCTGATCCGGGCGGTGCAACGCTTCGTCGAGCGGTCGGGGCGCGCGCGAGAGGCCTAACGCCGTCTCGCGCGCAGGGCGGCTAGCTTCGTTTCCGCTCCACCTTCGAGCTCACGCTCGTCGTCATCGGAATCGTCATGCCGTTGGCGGGCAACGTGATCGTGCTCTTCGAGGTTTGCGTCACCTCCGAGCCGAGGTAGATGCCTTTCGACGTGACGTAATCCGAGCGCTGCCCCGTTCCCGTTCCCTCCAGGACCAGGGGCGTTCCCTCCGGCGCACCCGAGCCGGCGATCGTGTAGGCGAGCGTGCGTTGAATGCGCCACGACTTCTCGCCCGCGTAGGACGTGTCGCCCGCGTAGGTGGACGTGACGATGATCGTGGTGTTCACGTCCAGACCACCGCGGTTCCCCGTCACCTTCACCGTGTCCACCCAGCTCTCGCCGACCTTCTTGTTGGCGGCGGCGACGATCGGAAGAAAGGTCTCGAACTCGTCCATGGCCGGCATCCCCTCGACGGCCGGCTTCCCGGGATCGAACGAGTACATCTCACCGTTGGCCGCCGACAGCCCGCTGGCCCTGGTGCCGCCTACCTTGGAGAGGTCCGGAGCGGGAATTCCTCCCGTCGTCGAGACGGTCGCAGAATCCCAGGTGTATCCGATCGCGAGCGTGTCCTTCGCCTTACGACTGATGTCCAGCGTGAGAACGTGGTTCGCCGTGAGCTCGCCTTCGATGGATTGACCCGCGACTTCCTGACTGACCTTCGTGGTGGATTGCACGCGGTAATGGTGCGCTCCCGTGGCGTAGGAGAACGACGCGGACTGCGCCCGAGCGGCGGGAGCGACGGCAACGATGAGCGTCCCCAGCGCGAGGACGGCGATTCGGCTGACCATGGTTCGGCGGCTTGGAGGGTTACGGAGGTTGGTGGGCAGGGTAAGTCTAATGCCTGACGCGGACTTTTGCGCTGGCGCCGCCTCTCGTCCCCTTCTATCCTTCGCGCCGCCATGACACCCGTCCACCGCCCGCCGACCGTGCAGGTGCCGGCCGACCTCCGCCGGAAGTTCGGACGGCGGCTCCGGACCTGGTTCCGCTCGAATGGCCGCGACCTCCCGTGGCGGGAGACGCGTGACCCATATCGCGTGCTGGTGTCGGAGCTAATGCTGCAGCAGACGCAGGTCGCACGCGTGCTCGAGCGATATGACGGGTTTCTGCGCGAGTTCCCCACGCTGCACAGCGTCGCTCGGTCGCGCCCTGCTCGAGTCATGGAAGCGTGGTCCGGGCTCGGCTACTACGCGCGCGCGCGCAATCTGCACGCGCTCGCGCGGACCGTCACCGCGGGCACGGGGACGCTGCCCCCCGATCCACGATCGCTTCGACAATTGCCGGGGATCGGCGCGTACACCGCCGGGGCGGTGGCCTCGTTCGCGTTCGAGCGACGTGCTCCGTTGGTCGACACGAACGTCGCCCGCGTGCTGCGGCGGGTCTTTGCGCCGCGTCTCGATCCCGGCACGACACGCGGGCAGCGCACCCTGTGGGCGATCGCGGAGGCCATCCTGCCGCGAACCGGAAGGGCGACGTGGGTGCACAATCAGGCGATCATGGAGCTTGGCGCGCTCGTCTGCACTGCGAGAGTCGCGCGGTGCCCGGTATGTCCGGTGCGGGGAGTCTGTCGGTCGGCGAAGGCCGGTCGGCGCCGGAGCCCGGCGTGAGCCGTCACGAGGTGCGCGTCGACCTTCCGGAGTGGGTGGACGAGGTCGTCGACTGGCGCGCGACCTACCGCGACGACGAATCGCGCATGCGACTCGCGATCGCGCTCGCGAGCGAGAACGTGCAGCGCGGGACAGGGGGCCCATTCGGCGCAGTCATCGTGGAAGAGGAGACCGGACGGCTCGTCTCGGTGGGAATGAACCGCGTGATACCGGCCAACAGCTCGATCCTGCACGCCGAGATCCTCGCCCTCATGCTGGCGCAGGCACGCGTGGGCTCGTACACGTTAGGCGCGGCCGGTCTTCCGTCGCACACGCTCGTGGCGTCGTGCGACCCGTGTGCCATGTGCCTGGGCGCCACCTTGTGGAGCGGCGTGCGTCGCCTCGTGTGCGGGGCGACGCGGGAGGACGCGACGGCCGTTGGCTTCGACGAGGGGCCGGTGTTCCCGGAGTCCTACCAGTACCTGGAGGACAGGGGGGTCGAAGTCGTGCACGGGGTGCTGCGCTCGGAGGCGCGAGAGGTTTTGGAGCGATACGGCCGTTCGGGAGAGATATACAACGGGTGAGTCTGACAAACGGCAAAGACGTCAGATGTCAGAATCCAGATTTCAGAATTCAGACGGGAGCTCGTCCGTCTTATTCTGGCTCGTCAATTCTCGATCTGAATTCTGACAGCGGGTCATCCGCCGAGTTTCAGCAAGGTATCGCGGTCGAGGCGGTGTCCGCCTTCGAATTCCATCGCATGGACGTTGATCCCGATGCGTGCCACCGACTCTCTCTGCTCGCTGAGCGATACCGAGCTGACCATCTCGTCCTTCGTCCCTCGCACGAAGTGCAGCTGCGTCGTCGAGAGTCGCTCACGCGCCGCGCCGGCCGGATCGATCTCCGGCGGAAGTAGCCCCGCCCACAGAATCACTCGATCGATCTTCGACTTGCCCTGCACCAGCCATCGCGCCACGGTCGCGGTGCCTTGCGAGTAGCCGAGGGCGGTGACCCGGACGCCGTCGCGCCGCTCGCCCCCGACTTCGAGGAGTAGCTCGTCGAGATAGCGCACGTAATCGTCGATTTCCGCCAGGCGATCTTCGCGTGTCATCCACGTGGCGCCGACACGCGCGCTCGCGCCGGCGCGCCCGCCCTCACGATTCAGGTAGAACCGGTTGAGCGCCTCGGGCGCGACGATCAGACGACCGGGCCGCACCAGCGGACGGAACTCCTCGATGAATGCGCGAGCGAGCTGCGCGAAGCCATGGCACACGACCCACATGTCGCTCGCCGGCGGCGACGACGTTTCGCCGAGTGTGTAGTAACGCGCCGTGCGTGTAACCGGCAGGTGATGCTCGACGATCGTCGGCTCGGCGTCGTTCACGTTGCCTGTCACCCGATGAGGAGAAAGACGTCGTACAGCGCGTGTGTCCACGCGGTGATGCCGAACCCGCGGGCGACGAAGAGCGCGCTGAAGAAGATGCCGGCGATGAGGCGGAAGGTGAACGACGCGGCCTCGAGTCGATCGCCGAACGGCCCGATGTAATGAAACGCCGAGAAGACGACCGCGCCGATGCCGACCGCGACGACGGCCGCCGGAACCGGGCGCCAGCCGAACGCCCGCATACCTAACGCGGCGATGGCCCCGACCAGGAGCACGCGAAACAGCAGCTCCTCGTACAGGCCGGCGCCGAGTGACACCATCAGCTGCGTGCGAAAATCCAGCTCCCGCATCGGTGGTTGCACGAGCGCCGCGAACGGCGCCAGCAGCTGAGCAGTGATCGACGAGATGACGATGCCGAAGATGAGGGCGAGGAGGATGGACTCCGCCGTCATCCCGGCGAAGATGCGAGGGGAAAGTCTCGTCCCGTGCGCGCGCATGTCGCGCACCACGAGCCAGACGGCAACGCCGATGAGCAGCGCGCCGAAGACCAGCGGCCCGCGCGGTCCGAGGAGCGTGATGAACAGAGTCTTCAGCAGGACGTCCGCGCCGTTGCGGATGGCCTGTGGCTCCCCGTGGCCGAGCACGGCCGCCATTACCTCGTAGAGCACGAGGAGTGGAACGGCGAAGAGAAGGCTGTAGCGGTGGGAACGGCTCTGGCGCCAATAGCTGCGCGGCCAGGGGAGCGCGGTGCCGGTCATGCCGGCATTACGCGCAACGTGCCTGGATGGTTCCGAAGGGGTGGCGGGGGCGCGGGACGGCGCGCCCTCCGCCCGTGCGGATCAGCGCCCGGACTTCCCTCGCTTCCCCGCGCGTTTCTTCCCTTTCGACACGGACCGCGCACGCTGCTGCGGTTTGCGCTGCTGAACAGGAATCATCTCGCGTTCCTGCGCGTCGCTCCCCGTGAGCTCGTGCTTCTCCCGCTCGAGCACACCTTCGTCCTCCGCGCGCCACTTGCGATCCGTGGCCGCGGGCTCCTTCTGCCAGAACTGACTAGGTTTGCTCCCGCCCATGAATCTCCTCGGAGTGGTCCGGCGTTTGTGTATTACAGAAAGCGTGCCCGTACGAGCGAAACCTGCCGGTGCGCTACCTCGCGACGACGTCGCGCGATAAGATCAATCATGCGATCTGCACGCACCGGTGCGCTGGCCCTGGCCGCGTCCGTACTTCTACTGCCAGCGGTGCTCTACGCGCACGGTGTGCTCCGCAAGTCGGAGCCGGCGAACGGCGCCGTGTTGCGCAGCGTCCCGCAGGTGATCCGGCTCACCTTCACCGAGCCACCACAACTCGCGTTCACGCGCGTGGAGCTGATCGGGCCGGATTCACAGGCCGTGGCGCTCTCGCCCCTGCGCGTGGCCGCCTCCGACTCCAGCTCGATCGTCGTCGCCGACATACACGGCCCCCTCACCGCCGGGCGATACCGCATCCGATGGCAGATCACCAGCGCGGATGGACATCCGGTGCGCGGCGTCGTGACGTTCCGCATCCGCACCGACGCCGTTGGATTGGCCACCTCGCCGATGGACTCCGCCGCCTCCGCCGTCCTGCCACCGGTCGCGGTCGACACCCCCGAGGCTATCGAGCAGACGCCGGAGCCCGCTGCGTTCGGCACCGATTCGTGGCAGTACGCGGTGATCCGCCTTCTGACGTTTACCGCGATCCTCGCCATCCTTGGCGCGATCCTGTTCTCACTGATCGTCGTGCCGGCGGCCCACCATCGCGTTCCCGATCTCCCTGACAGCTTCGTCGGCGATGCGTGGCATCGCGCCGCACGCGCCGCGCTCATCGCGGCCGTCGCGCTCGTGCCGTTGCTCCTCGGACGCCTGGTTGCGCAGGCGTACGCGCTCACGGGCGCTGCGCCGGACGGCCAGTTTCTCGTGGAGATCGGGCGCACTCCATGGGGCGCGGGCTTCTTCCTCGCCGCGGCGTCGATCATCACGCTCGTGCTCGCCCTCCGGCGCCCGCGACGTGCCGCGTGGCGGATTGCCGCGTTCGGTGGGATCGGGCTCGCGCTCGCCAGCTCGCTCTCGGGACACGCCGCCGC
>DASTYE010000260.1:0-3133 GCA_035765135.1 Gemmatimonadaceae bacterium
GGCAGCTCGGCGGCAATCTTCTCCATCGTCGAGTCGGCGCCGAGCACACCACGCTGCTGCAGACGCTGCTCCAGGGTCGCGACCTGCTCGCGCAAACGCCCCTGGCCGAGCAGAATCGTGGAGATATTCTCGCGCGTCTCCTTCTCCGACGTCGCCGGTCGGTCGCGAACGACCTTGAACGTCGCGGCAATGATCTCGCGCTGACGCTGCGACAATGCGCCGGGCGAGGCGTCGCCGCGCGCGCCACCAGCGCCGCCAGCCTGCTCCGCCTGACGATACTCACGGTTGAACGGCCGCACCTCGAGGAAATAGATGTCGGTCGTCGCTACCTTTCCTCCGCTGCGATCGGCGTCGGTCGCACGCGCGAAATACGAGATCACGTCACCGGGCTCGAGCGTCATCTCCTCGAGATAGATCGTGTGTCCCGCCGAAATCTCCTTCAGCCCCTTGCCGCGGTGCAGCGACACGGTCTTCTGCTCGCCACCATTCACTGAATAGACGAGATCCAGCCGCTGCACGCCGAAGTCATCCTCGGCGCGCGCCTCGATGAAGACCTCCTCGAGCGACGACACCTTCGCGTCGCGACCGGGCTTCGTGATCGACACCGATGGGGAGCCGTCCTCGAGCATGTCGATCGCGTAGTCGAGCGACGCCGGGACATAGCGTCCGGCGGCATCGGCGAGCTCCACCCTGTAAAAGCCGCTGCGCGACACGGTGATCTCGCCCTGCAAACGGCCGCTGTCGCCGGGAGCGAGGGGGATCGTGTCCTTTCCGTCGATCACGAGCCTTCCGGCCTGCGTCGCGATCGTCGGGGTGATGTCGACGCGCACGCGCGTGGCGCGGATGGCGGCAATGTCACCGCCGTCGTCCACGCGATGCGGCGCCAGCCGCGTATACTCGGGATACCGATACTCGAGATCGATCTGCTTTACCGATGGAAGATCAGCTACCGAGATGCGGAACATCTGCGACCGCACCGGGCCGGCCTCGACGTAGTACTCCGTCTGCTGATCGAGGTCGAACAGGCGGATGGCGAACTGCGCCGTATCGGTGCCGGCGGGCATCGTGATGCGCTCGGGATCGGCGGCACCGCGCGTCGCGACGAGCGTCACCTCGGCCGCGTCGAATCCGCCAAGCCGTGCGTGTATCTCGATATCGCCGCCGCGCGGAATGGTCGTATCTCCCGGCGCCACCTGCACCGTGTACGGCATTGCGGCCTCGGCTGACCGCCACGGCGCGAAGAGCGCGCGTGCACCATGTCGCAGGAAGGCCGGTCCGGCAAAGAGCAGGAGGGCGACGACGACCGCGAGCGCGCCAAGGATGATCCCTCCGCGCTGCAGCTCGCGTCGCTCCACACGGCGTCCGCGCTCCACGGCACGAAGGCGGGACAACGCCGTCGTCACCACACCCTTCGCCAACGCCGGCGACTGCGGTGCGCGGCCGCCGCTCGCGGCACGCTGCTCCACGGCACTGACCACTGACGCGTCGAGTGTGGGCTCGTGCTCTTCGAGATACAGCGCGACGGTCTCGTCAGGCACCCGCCTGAGGAGCGGGCGAAGGAGGAAGACGGCCGCGACGCCAACGATGGCGAGGTAGGCAATCACGCGGGCGAGCAGAATCGACTGCGGCGTGAATCCGCGTTGCTCCATGCCGAACGAGGCGACGAGCACCACGACGGCCGCGACGCCGATCACCCACGCTAGCCCCCGGAGTGCCACCCTCAACCGCCAGCGGCGGCGCACGTCACGGATGACCGAACTCAGCTCGTCATGCATGGTCGATTCTCCCTGCGGCGAGCGCAGCATCCTGCCGCGCAGTACGTGACAGACGATTCGAGAGGATGGATTCGGCCGCCAGCAATAGGATCGCGGCTACGAGGATGTACCACCAGAGGGTTTGGCGTTGCTCGCGTTCGGCCGCGCTCAACGTCGATGTCGTCGACGCTGCCACGATCGCGCCGGATCCCGGGGACACGGCGCGCACGAGCTCGTCAGGCGCGAACGCTCCCAGCTCTGATTCGGCAGCATCCACGTTGACCGCGACGACGCGACGTGCGCTCACGGCGTCGGCATCACGAATCTCGTAGAAACCTTGCTCGCGAAGGGGGAGGGAGCGGACCGAGTCACCCTCGCTCCAGCGCGTGCGCTCGCCCGAGGGTGACACTGCGATCGACGGGGTGCGGCTGGTTGCCGTCGGGCTCGACAGCGCCAGCACCTGACCGACCGTCTCCCACGGGCGCTCCGGGGTCCAGCCGGCAGTATGCCTCACGAGTGACTGCACGAGCGGCAGGAAGACCGGTTGAACCGGGAGGTCGTTCCAGTACCCGTCGAGCGTCGAGCCGAACACGAGAACCCGCCCGCGATCGACTCGGCGCTCCGCGAGAGCGACAGTCCCGTCATCGAAGCGAGCGAGGATCGCGTCGTTCGCCGCTGGCGTGAAGGCGCGATAGCGAAGGTAGCGCGCGGAGGTGAAGTCACCGCTCCGAGCACCGCGGAAGGTCTCGAGCGCCGGGTGGCCGCGGTCGAGCGCGCCGAGCGAGCCACCGCGCTCGGTGGAGCGGTCGACGATCTCGCCAATGGCGCCCGGAAGCATCTCCGATGCGCCTGCCAGCGCACGCCCACCATTCTGCTCGCCGAGTGCGACGATGAGGCCACCTCCGCCGCGCACGAGGGTGCGAATCCTGTCGCCGACGGCACCGCCGGGCATGCCGACACCCTGAAGGATGACGACGCGTGCTTCATCGACGTCGGCGGTCGTGACGCGATCGCTGCGTCGCTGCACGACGCGGAACGTCGGACGATCGCCAATGCCGAGCGCGCGGGGGAGAAATACGGTGCGCGTCGCCGGGGCGTTCGGGCTCTCGATGATCAGCACACTCACCACCTGTGCGCGGGCGAGCACGAAGTGGAAGATGTTGTCCGTCGCGAGTCGATCGTCGGAGGCTGAGGCGCTCACACGGACCGTGCCGCGCGTGGTCGCATCGGGCACGGGTACGGAGGCGAACGTCACCGAAGCTGCGCCGCGGGCGGGAAGCGAGACGCGCTTCGCTTCGACCTCGCGTCCGTTCAGCTCGAGGATGACGCGAGCGTCGTCAATCGGACGCTGACCGCTTCGCGCGAGCCGGGCGGCAACG
>DASTYE010000261.1:0-3812 GCA_035765135.1 Gemmatimonadaceae bacterium
TGTTCGTCCTCGACTGGGTCCGCGGGTAGCCGGCGACTCCTGCCGGCGGGAGCGAGACCCTGGCCTACGGCCGACTCGGGCTGACGAACCCGATGGCTACCTTCTCGGCTCGTAGCGCATCGCCACCGCCCCCGAGCCGAACTCCAGCCGGCCCATGAGCCTCAAGTCGACACGCTTCGATAGCCCCGCGAAACGTCGGCCCGTGGCCCGCTAGCCTGGGCTGCACCACGAACTCGTACTCATCGATCAATCCCAGCTCGGCCAACGCCAGCGGGAGCTTCACGCCTCCCGTAAGCAGTCCCTTACCGGGCTCCCGCTTGAGCTGCTGAACGGCCCTCCCCAGATCCCCGCGCACGAGCTCCGCGTTCCAATCGACCTGGTCCAGGGTGCTCGACACGACGTACTTCTTCGCCGCGTCGATCGTCCGGGCGAAGGGTTCCATCCAATCAGGCCTCGCTCCCGCCGGCGCCGGTCGCCGCCACCCTGCCTCCATCATTTCGTAGGTCACCCGGCCAAAGAGGAGGGCATCGGCCTGGTTGATGTTCTCGAGGTGGTGACGATGCAACTCTTCGTCCGGGACGATTGCACGATGATCGCAGCACCCGTCCAATGTGACGTTGATGGAATACCGAAGGGGTCGCATCACGTAAGAGTATCGCCGACGGTGAAGCGTGGCAAACCACGCACGACACCCCCCCCAACCGCCGTCCGCCTCCCTATGTGCGTTGCTGCCTAACGTGGCGCTTCACGTGCGAGCGGTCTACCCCGCATGGGCAGTGCGCTCACCCAGCGCGCAGCGGCGAAGAGGTTCAGGAGGCGAAACGTGATGACTACCTCAACATTCGGGCCTCTTAAGGGTCGTAGGGCGTGTGGGAACGCGGCGCGTTCGGGAGTTGCTCATCGAGCGACTGCCGGTAGCGCAAACAGCCCCGGAGAAAGTCCGGCCACGCAGGGACCGTCGGCAGCGGATCGGTCTTCTCGGGGAGAAGACTCCAGAGCGCAGGGTGATGCCAGCAGAGCTCGTGGCCGGTACTGTCGCGGTGCGCACGAATGCCGGTCCGGAGTCGCCTGACCTCGGCGATGAGCTGCTCACGAGTCATGAGGGGCAGGTCGTCGTCCATGCGATCTCCGTGTTAGGCGGCACTCATCGACTGGGGAAGTCCGCTGTCGCAGAACGCCACCGTTCAACTGAAGCAGCTAGTCATCCGGCGGCGACTCAGGGCCTAATATCTCGCTGCGACGCCCCAGCAACACAATCGATCCGTCGATCTCGATCCGATAAATGAACGCGTCGGTGACCAGGAGCTCGGGCACTCTGGGCGTGCGCGCGAGAACGGCGAACACGTCCGTGTCTTCGGGAATGTTGTCGAGAACCGCCGTGTGCGTGAACATCTCGAGCTGTCCCTCGGCCGAGCGCGGGGGCACATACTCGATAATGCCGTTGTGCAGTCGCCGGCGGGCCCGCACCTCACGCCCGTCGGCGCTGATGCGAAAGCGTTCGTCGGCGCCGAGTGGCCAGACCCCGTGTTGGGTCGAGGCCGGGTAGACGTAAACCCACCACTCGCCATCGTCGGCGGGCAAGGCCGCCACGTTATAAGCTCGCTTGACCGGGCCAAACTTTTCGCGGGCGAGATCAATCGCACGCGCGGCCTTGAGGAAATATCCCGTATCCGCTCGGGCCGGCGACAAGTCAGTGACGCGGAAGAGTGAGTCGCCCTGGAAAAGACGCGCTTCGTAGGCGACAAGGAATGCGTCACGGCCGGCGGATAGACGTCCAAACGCAACGACCCAGGCGCTGTCTACGCGACGCGGGATGTAATGCGTTACGCGTCCCGCGGGCGGCTGCAAGGCGAGCACGGCGTCGGTGGCGTGCCAGGCAGCCTGATCATACTGCGCGAGGCGACGGCCGCGGTCTGTAATACTCCGAAGGTTTTCCGCGCTCGGCGGAATAGGGCTGGTGGCCGAGTCCTGGGCGGTCAGCGGTCTGACGACGAGAAGCGTCAGTACAATGAGGGATCGCGGTGTCCGCATGAAAATATGACGCGCGACTACTCAAAAACTCACACGGCGCTCGTCGTCGGATAAGGCCGCGTTCATCTGCGAGGTCGGCGAAATGCGATGGCCACCCTGAACACCGCGTTCGTCAGGTGCGCGTCGGCCGCCCGGGCCCTACATTAGCTTCCGCTTCCTCACGAGGTTTCGGCTCCATGATCCGAACTGCCGCACTGGGCTCGCGACTAACCAGCTGGTCGACCCTGTTCGCGATCGCCACGCTCGCGACTGCGTGCTCTCGCGCTCTCACCGTCCAATCCCCCGCGCCGAGCGACACACGAACCACACAGGAACGCCTCGGCTATCCTGCGACGGCCAAGCTTCTCATTCTGCACGCCGACGATGTCGGTATGTCGCACTCGGTGAATCGCGCCTCGCTCGAGGCGCTCGAGAAAGGCTGGATCACGTCGGCGAGCGTTCTCGTGGTGTCCCCCTGGTTCGCCGAGGTGGCGACGTGGGCGAGAACGCACCCCGACGCGGATCTCGGAGTCCATCTCGCGCTCAACAGCGAGTGGACGACGCTGCGCTGGGGCCCGATCAGCGGGCGCGGTGAGGTGCCGACGCTGCTCGCGCCTGACGGCTATTTGCCGCTTCTGACGGACGGAGTCGGGAGAACGAATCCGCGCGAAGTGGAGCGTGAGCTGCGAGCCCAGATCGACTTCGCGCGACGGTCGGGAGTGAACATCACGCACCTCGATTCGCACATGGGCGCGCTCTTCGGCGCGGAAGCACCGTTCGACGTGTACCTCGAGCTCGGACAGTCATACGGACTCCCCGTGCTTCTCGAACGCACCAGTGTACCCGGCGCGCCGCCGGCGCCATCGTGGGCCGAGCGCACGCGGAGCCTCGCGCTCGTGGACCGCGTGCTCCAGATGGGGCCCGGTGTGTCGCGGGAGCAGTGGGTCGACACCTACAAAACGATGCTGGCACCGCTTGGGCCTGGCGTCTATGAGCTCATTCTGCACCTCGGGTACGACGACGACGAGATGCGCGGCGCGACGTTCGATCATCCCGATTGGGGGGCGGCGTGGCGGCAGTGGGATTTCGATCTCGTCCGCGGCGCCGAGTTCCGTGACTGGCTGAAGCAGCAGGGGTTTCAGCTGATCACGTGGCGCGAGCTTGCCAAGGCGCGGACACCGTAACACGTGATGGAGGCCGATCCCGATCCGTGCGGCGGCGAGGCAACGGTGTCGGCGAAGCGTTCATAGCGCCAACTTGGCCGCGACGCGACTTCACCGCGGCGCGGAGGATTGCATCTTGACTCTGGCCGCGCGGGCGACAGCTGCGGCGAGCATGCCCACGGCGGCCGCCACCGTGCCGGCAATGAGTTGCGCGATGGGCCACATCGATGCCCCGCCGCCCCGATCGGGAACGAAATACTCGTTATAGAGCACCCAGGCGAGCACCCCGAACCAGGGGATGGCGCCACCCCAGGCGACCGTGCGCCGCCCTGGAACAATCCAGCCGCAGACCGCCCCGACGAGAGCGGACAGCCCGATCAATGTTGTCCACATCAACGGAGCTCCTTTCTCCCTTCGCGCAGATGCTGCTCGAACCAGCTCACCATTTCGGCATTGGCACGTGAGAAGTCGGCACCATCGAACCGGTGACCCGCGCCTTCGATTCGGATGAACGATGCCGGCACGCCGGCCTTCGCCAACGCTTCGTACATCGTCTCTCCCTCGACGATCGGGACGACCCTATCGGCGTCGCCGTGCACGATGAGCGACGGAGCCGCCCCTGGGGAGACGAAGCGAATC
>DASTYE010000262.1:0-13291 GCA_035765135.1 Gemmatimonadaceae bacterium
GACACCACGCGCATCGAGGTGACGGTGCGCATTCCCCCGGGCCTTCTCGCCGGGAGCTACCGCGGCGAGCTGATCGCGCTGAGCGACGACGTGGATCCGATACGAGTTCCGTTCACGGTGATCGTCACCACGCCGGGCGACATCGTCTTCGAGACGAATCCCGTGATCGGACGAGCAGGCGACCTGGCCGTGATCATCTTCAACGCCGACCCCGGAAGCAAGTGGGAGCTCGCCGTCTTCGACATGATGGCGACGACCACCTTCCGAACGAGTGGGACGGTGTTCGCCGGCACGCCGGGTGATCCTCCCATACCCGGCTTCGAGGGCGACCAGGCCGTCCGCTACACGTGGCCGCTAATCAACGGACGCGGTGAAAACGTCGCAGGGGGCATGTACTACGTCGTCATCAACGCGGTGCAGGATGGCGAGCAGCGCCAGCTCCGCGGTAAACTCATGGTCATTCGCTGAGGCCCGGCATCATGCACAGACCGATCGCTCTCTTCGGTGTCGCACTCGCGACGCTGATCGCCGCGCCGACACAGGCACAATTCGCCTCCGGTGATGCCGACGGCGGCGTGTACAGCATGACGATCCTCGGCATTCCCGTTTCTCCCCGCGCCGTGGCACTCGGGGAGGCCATGAGCGTCATCGATCGCGATCCGTCAGCGATCTGGTATAACGCCGCGGGAATGCTCGGACTCCGTACCAACGCCTTCACCATCAACGCTGCCCAGCGATTTGCGCAGACGCAGATCCTTGGTACAGCGGTCACGTTCCCGACCGAGATCGCGACGTTCGGCATCGCCGCGCGCGTGTTCAACGCCGGAACCATCGAAGGTCGAAGTGAGGGGGAGCCGACGGGCGGCGCTATCCGCGCCTATCAATGGGCCCTCGAAGGCGGCGGCGCGCTGCAGCTCGCTCGCTGGTGGCGCTGGGGTGGGACGCTGGTGTTCGCCACCGAGCAGTTAGGCGATGACAACGAGGCGTCGGTCGGCGTGAACTCCGGTATGCAGTTTCCGGACATTTTCTTCGGCCGCCTAACGCTCGCCGGCGGAATCCGGAACTGGGGGACGAACGTCAACTTCGACGAGGGGTTCGAGGGCTTCTCGCCGCCGCAGATGTTCTACTTTGGCGCGGGCATCGACGTCTTCCGACGCCGGAACCTCCTCCAGACCCCGATGCTGTTCCGTGGACAGCCGATCATCTTCGACGCCAAGCTGGTGGGCCAGTTCAACGTGCCCGACCGAATGGAACCGTATGTCGGCCTCGGTCTCGAGGCGACGATCAACGGCGTCGCGATCGGTCGTATTGGATACCAGACGGGCGACGATAACCGCGCCGGCATTTCCCTGGGCGCTGGGGTGAACGTCGGCCAGTTCCGCCTGGAGTACGCGTTCCGCAACCACAAGAACGGCGGGGCGGGGTTCTTCGAGAACGATCCCGTCGGCGACGCGCACAACGTGAGCGCCACCTTCTTCTGGGGAGAGCGGGAGCGCAATGAGCCGGTGGTGCCGGTGGTCGTCGCCGCGCCGGTGGACACGGCCGCTATCAACGCCGCCGTCCGCGGCGCGATCCAGGAGCAGCTCGCGGCGCTGCGTCCCCTCCTCGACTCGCTCCGCATGCAGCAGGTCGAGATCCAGCAGGAAGACCTCGTTTCCCGCTACATCGTTCCGGTCCATTTCGGGTTCGACTCGTCCGTCGTCCGCGAGAGTGACATGGAGGTGCTCGGGAACGTCGCCGAGGTGATCCGGCGCGTGTATCCCTCGGCGCTCGTCACGATCGAGGGCTTCGCCGACCCGGCCGGGACGGCTGACTACAACCTCCGGCTCTCGCGCCGGCGCGCCGAGGCCGTGCGCGACGTCATGATCACCCGGTTCAACCTTCCGGAGCGGCAATTCCGCGCCGTGGGCTATGGCGAGCAGACGGCCCGCCAGATCATGCCAGGCGCCCGGCGGGACGACCCCGGGGCACAGTCGAACCGCCGCGTCACCTTCACCATCGACGCCACGCAGCGCTTCTAGCAATCTTCACAGTTTCCATGCATTATTCCCGACGGGCGAGAGAGCGATCTCTCGCCCGTCGCGCATTCCTCGCCCAATCCATTTCTGAGCCATACGCCCCGGAAGCGGGCTTCTGCCCACGACCGCAGGCGGCATAACCCCATCTACTCGCATGCGAATCACTGTCATCGGAACCGGATACGTTGGCCTCGTCGTCGGCGCGTGTCTCGCGGAAACTGGTAACGACGTCGTCTGTGCCGACAAGGACAAGGACAAGATCGAGACGCTCAAGCGCAACGTGCTCTCGATCTACGAGCCCGGGCTCGATGATCTCGTCGCGCGCAATCAGCAGCAGGGCCGACTGGTGTTCACCACCGACATTCCGAAGTCGATCTCCTCGGCCGAGGTGATCTTCATCGCGGTCGGCACGCCGCCTGACGAGGACGGATCGGCCGACCTCAGCCACGTGATCGACGTCTCGGAGCAGATCGGCCGGCACCTGGCGCGCGAGACCGTCGTCGTGACGAAGTCGACCGTTCCCGTCGGCACCGCCGAGAAGGTCGCCGAGGCGGTCGGGAAGCACGCCCGGCACACGTTTCACGTGTGCAGCAACCCCGAGTTCCTCAAGGAGGGCGCGGCGGTCGAAGACTTCATGCGCCCCGACCGTGTGGTCATCGGCGCGGCGAGCGATCACGCACGCTCCGTCATGACGGAGCTGTACGCTCCGTTCCTGCGGACGGGGAAGCCCATCCTGTTCATGGACAATCCGTCCGCCGAGATGACGAAGTACGCCGCGAACGCGATGCTCGCGACGCGTATCTCGTTCATGAATCAGATCGCCAATCTTTGCGAGAGAGTCGGCGCGAACGTCGATCTGGTTCGAAAGGGTATCGGCTCCGATTCGCGGATCGGGTCAGCATTTCTCTTCCCCGGGCCCGGCTTCGGCGGATCGTGCTTTCCGAAGGACGTCAAGGCTCTCGCGCGTACCGCGCGTGGTGAAGGCGCGCCAATGAGCGTTCTGGAAGCGGTAGACGACGCCAACGAGCGGCAGAAGCGTCGCCTCTCGGAGAAGCTTCGTCAGGCGCTTGGAGGCCAGCTGCGCGGAGCGCGGATCGCCGTCTGGGGACTCGCGTACAAGCCGCAAACCGACGACATGCGGGAGTCGCCCGCGCTGGCGCTCATCGATCAGCTCCTCGAGGCGGAAGCCTTGGTGGTCGCTCACGACCCGGTGGCCATGAAGGAGGCGCAGCACCGCCTCGGGGACCGGATCTCGTTTGCGGACAGCGGCTACGCGGCGGCGGAGGGTGCCGATGCCCTCGCGATCGTCACCGAGTGGAACGAATACCGCCACCCTGATCTGAGACGCGTGAAGGAATCGTTGCGCCGGCCGATCATCGTCGATGGACGGAATCTCTACGATCCGGCACGGATGCGGGCGCTCGGCTTCACCTACCTCTCGATCGGCCGAGCCGACGTGTGCGTGTCCTGATCACCGGGGCGGCGGGCTTTCTCGGTTCTCATCTCTGCGATCGATTCCTGGCCGACGGCCACAGCGTCGTAGGGCTCGACAACTTTCTCACCGGGTCGCCGGACAACATCGCGCATCTGATCGGCAACGCGCGATTCGAGTTCATTACCCACAACATCTCGACGTTCACGTACGTAGCGGGCGAGCTGGATGGCGTGCTTCACTTTGCGTCACCAGCCAGCCCGGTGGACTACCTCGAGCATCCGATCCCCACTCTGAAGGTGGGCGCTCTCGGGACGCACAACGCGCTCGGGCTCGCGAAGGCGAAGGACGCGCGATTTTTTATCGCGTCCACGTCGGAGGTGTACGGCGACCCGCTCGAGCACCCGCAAACCGAAGCGTATTGGGGGAACGTGAACCCCGTCGGTCCGCGCGGGGTGTACGACGAGGCGAAACGGTACGCGGAGGCGATGACGATGGCCTATCATCGCTACCATGGGCTCGACACGCGAATCGCCCGCATCTTCAACACGTTCGGACCTCGGATGCGGGCGCGGGATGGCCGTGTGGTATCGAACTTCGTCGTGCAGGCCATCAAGGGCGAGCCGTTGACGATCTACGGCGATGGGTCGCAGACGCGGTCATTCTGCTACGTCTCGGACGAAGTCGAAGGGCTCTATCGCCTGTTCATGCAAGGGGACGCCGACCCGACGAATATCGGGAATCCCGACGAGTTCACGGTGCGCGAGCTGGCCGACCTCGTGCTCGAGCTGACCGGGTCGAAATCGAAGATCGAGGCGAGACCGCTCCCGACCGATGACCCGAAAGTGCGGCAGCCCGACATAACGCGCGCTCGGGAAACCCTCGGATGGTCGCCTCAGGTGCCGCTTCGTGAGGGGCTGAAGCTCACGATTGACTGGTTCAGAAGGGCGGGGGTCTAAGGGGATCGAAGGGGTCGACGGGGTCAAGAGGCGGACACCTCGCGCCCCTTCGATCCCTTCGATCCCTTCGATCCCTTGGACCCCTTGGCTAAGTTACTCCGGCTGTGCGCTTTTCGCGCTTTCCGCCGAACTTCCCGTCGAGCCCCGGTGTAGCATTCGCGATATGCACGTACCTTCGACAAGTCGGATCCTGGCCGCGATTGTGATCGCCCTCGCGGCCTGCAAGCCCGATTTCGAGCTGAAACGCTTCACGCAGGACACGGCGCTCTACGAGGCGTCGCTTCGCGAGCTGCAGCATCGGCACTGGGATAACGCGGTCGCCGGCTTCGAGCGGCTGACCATCGAGCTCCCGGCGCGTGACACGCTCATGCCCCTCGCTCTCTACCACCTGGGCAAAGCTCGCCAGGGGAAACGGGAGTGGCTCCTCGCCGCGCAGGCTTTCACGCGGCTCACGGAGAGCTTTCCCGACGACACACTGGGCGACGATGCGCTCCATGAAGCGGGACTCTCTTACGCCCGGCTGTGGCGCAAGCCCGAGCTCGACGCGCAGTACGGGGAGACGGCCATCAGCACCCTGCGGATGATGCAGGGCATGTATCCGAACTCGCCGCTCAACGATGAGGCGCAGCGCGAAATCGATCGGCTCACCGACTGGCTCGCGCTCAAGACATACAAGACGGGCGTCTGGTACCTGGGCCGCAAGGCGTACGATCCGGCGATCATCTACTTCAAGGATGTCCTCCGATTGTATCCGACGGCGCCGACCGCTCGCGACGCGGGGATCAAGCTCGTCGAGGCATACAACGAGATCAACTATCGCGAAGAAGCACAGGAGCAGTGCGCTTCGCTGCGGCAGACGTATCCGGGCTCTCCAGAGGTGCGTGAGGTCTGCGGCACCGGGCCCGCGACGGCGCAGTCACCGACACCCTGACGTGTGCGACTCGGCATCCTCGGAGGCACGTTCGATCCGCCGCACATCGGCCATTTGCTCGCGGCCTCGGATGCTTTCGAGACACTCGCGCTCGACCGGCTGCTCTTCATCCCGGCGGCCGCGCATCCCTTCAAGGGCGAACGCGTCGGCGCCTCCCCTGCGCAGCGTCTGCACATGCTCTCGTTATTGATCGCGGACGACGCCCGCTTCGGGATCGATCCGGTCGAAATCGAGCGGCCCGGGTTATCTTACACGGTGGACACGGTCGAGGACCTTGCGCGGCGGTACCCGGACTCGGAGCGGTTCTTCCTCATTGGCGAGGATCTCGTGGACGAGCTGCCGACGTGGCGATCCCCGGAGCGGGTGACCGCGCTGGCCGAGGTCGTGACGCTGTCGCGCGGCGATGAACGCGACAAACCTTCGCCGTTCCGCCGCCTCACGACGCGCCGTATCGACGTGTCGTCGACCGAGATTCGTGAGCGCGCGCGCGTCGGACTGCCACTCCACGGGTTCGTCCCCGATTCGATCGCGGCCTACATCCGCGAGATCGGGCTGTATCACTAGGGGTTCGTCATGCTCAAGGGAATCGCCAAAGCGCTGTTCGGGACGCGACACGATCGCGAGCTGAAGCGCATCCAGCCTCTCCTCGACGAGATTCACGCGCACGAGGAGCGTCTCGCGCCGCTGTCGAACGAGGAGGTGCAGGCGCAGACCGAGAAGTTCCGTCAGATCATTCGCGAGCGCACCGGGGAGCTGGAAGGGCGCATTGCGGCGCTCAAGGAGACGAAGCGCGTCACCACCGAGGCGGTCGAGCGCGAGCGCATCGACGACGAGCTGACGGGCGCCGACGGGCAGGGCGGGCTGGAAGGTGACCTCAGAAAGTTGACCGCCGACATCCTGGAGGAGCTGCTTCCCGAAGCGTTCGCCACCGTACGGGAAGCGTCGCGCCGCCTGCTCGGGACGAAGCTCGTCGTCACCGGGCATGAGATCGAGTGGAACATGGTGCCGTACGACGTTCAACTGATCGGCGGCATACAGCTCCATCGCGGTCGCATTGCCGAGATGGCGACGGGCGAAGGAAAGACGCTGGTGGCGACGTTGCCGCTGTATCTCAACTCGCTCCCCGGCAAAGGCGTCCACCTGGTGACGGTGAACTCCTACCTCGCCCGGCGCGACTCCCAGTGGATGGGTCACGTCTACAAGTGGCTCGGGCTGACGGTCGGGTGCATCGACGACACCGAGCCGGGCACGCCCGATCGGCGCGCGGGCTATCTGTGCGACATCACGTACGGGACGAACAACGAGTTCGGCTTCGACTACCTGCGCGACAACATGGTGGTGGCGCTCGACCAGCGCGTGCAGCGCCGCCACTACTACGCGATCGTCGACGAAGTCGACTCCGTCCTCATCGACGAGGCACGGACGCCGCTCATCATCTCGGGCCCGGTGGGTAGCGAGAGCGATCGCGACTATGCGCAGTACAACGGGATGGTCTCCCGACTCGCCCGCGAGCAGACGGAGCTCGTCAACCGTCTTGTCGCCGAGGCGGAGCGCGCCCTGGAAAAAGGTGAGACCGACGCCGCGGCGACGAGCCTGTACCAGGCCAACCTCGGCGGACCCAAGAACCGGCGTCTGCTGAAGGTGCTCCAGGAGCAGGGGAACAAGCAGCTGATGCAGAAGCGCGAGCTGGATGTCATCGCCGATCGAAAAATGCCGGCGGGAAAGCGCCAGTTCACCGACATCGAGGAAGAACTGCTGTACGTGATCGATGAGAAAGGCCACACCGTCCATCTCACCGACCGCGGCGTCGACGTGCTGTCGCCAAGCGACCACGACGCGTTCATGCTTCCAGACATCAGCGAGGCGGTCCACCGGATCGATCACGACCCCGAGATGTCGCCGCAGGAGAAAGTGGAGGCACGCCTCGCGATCGAGCGCGAATACGCGCTGAAGAGCGAGAAGCTCAACATCGTGCACCAGCTCCTCCGCGCGCACTCGCTGTACGAGCGCGACGTGAACTACGTCGTGCAGGACGGTCAGGTGCTGATCGTCGACGAGTTCACCGGCCGCACGATGATCGGCCGTCGCTGGTCCGAGGGGCTCCACCAGGCGGTCGAAGCGAAGGAAGGAGTTCAGGTGAAGGGCGAGACCCAGACGCTCGCCACGATCACCATCCAGAACTACTTCCGCATGTACGAGAAGCTCGCCGGCATGACGGGAACCGCGGAGACGGAAGAGCAGGAGTTCTTCCAGATCTACAAGCTCGAGGTCGCGGTGGTGCCGACGAACAAGCCGATGATCCGCGACGATCGGCACGACCTCGTCTACAAGACGCGACGCGAGAAGTACAACGCGATCTCCGAGGAAGTGCAACGACTGCACGGCCTCGGCTTCCCGGTGCTCGTGGGAACGGTGAGTGTCGAGGTGTCGGAAACGCTGTCGCGCATGTTCAAGCGTGCCGGCATTCCGCACAACGTGCTGAACGCGAAGTACCACCAGCGCGAAGCCGAAATCGTCGCGGGCGCGGGCCAGCCTGGCGCGGTGACGATCGCGACGAACATGGCCGGTCGCGGAACGGACATTAAGCTCGGCCCGGGCGTCACCGAGGCGAAACCCTCGAAGGTGAAGGACCCCGAGGGGAACGAGGTCGAGGTCGTCGAGGTCGGCGGACTGCACATCATTGGCTCGGAGCGCCACGAGTCGCGGCGCATCGATCGCCAGCTGCGCGGACGATCGGGTCGGCAGGGGGATCCGGGCGCGTCGCAGTTCTTCCTGTCGCTCGAAGATGACCTGATGCGGCTCTTCGGGTCCGAGCGCATCGCGCGATTGATGGATCGGCTCGGCGCCCAGGAAGGCGAGGTGCTGACGCACCCGCTGATCACCCGGTCGATCTCCCAGGCGCAGAAGCGTGTCGAGCTGCAGAACTTCCAGTCACGCAAGCGGCTGCTCGACTACGACGACGTGATGAACCAGCAGCGGGAGGTGATCTACTCGCTGCGGTCGTTCGCGCTCGAGGGCGGGGAGGAGCTGAAGGGCGAAGCGCTGAAGATGGTCGAGAAGGCGGTGGCCCGTCGTGTGGAAACCACGTTAGGCGAATTCGACGACCCCGCGGAGTGGGACATCGGGCTTCTGCGGCAGGAGCTGTTGATGCACTACTTGGTGGCGGTGCCGGAATTCGACGCCAAGGAGCCGCCATCGAAGGAAGTCCCAGAGCTGCAGCAGATGGCCGTCGCCGCGGCCCACACCGCGTTCGACAACAAGCTGCGTTCGTTAGGCGACTTCGCCGGGCAGCTCCTGTCCCTGGTGACGCTGAACGTCATCGACCAGAAGTGGAAGGATCATCTGTACGATCTCGACCAGCTGCGCGCGGCGATCGGGTATCGCGGATGGGGGCAGAAGGACCCGCTGGTGGAGTACAAGCAGGAGGCCTACACGATGTTCGTGGATCTCATGCACGACCTCCACAACACGTTCGCCGACCACTTCCTCAAGGTGCAGCTGGTATTCGAGGGTGGAGAGGGCGGCGGCGGTGGGTCTGGGGGTGGTGGAGGTGCGCCGCGCGGCCCGCGTCCACCGAAGCCTCCACCAAAGAAGTACAACGAGCTCGGGATCCTCGAGGACGTTCCTGAGCCGGCGCTCGAGGACGGAAACGGAGCCCAGGGGGAGCCAGCCGAAGCGCTCGACATCGGTCCGGCTCCGCAGCCGGCGACCGAGCCCGTCGCGGCGCGGAAGGACCCCACGATCGTCGGAGCGGGGAAGCTCCGCTCGCTGGAGCCCAAGGCGACAGTCATGGGCCGCGCCGGCCCCCCTGGCGGGCCTGCCGACAAGGACGCGTGGACCAACGTGGGGCGGAATGACCCGTGTCCCTGCGGGTCGGGGAAGAAGTTCAAGAAGTGCCACGGGGCGAGCTGAAGGCGGTCGAAGGGGATCGAAGGCGGTCGAGGGCGGTCGAAGGGGTTCCCCCTGGACCGCCCTCGATCGCCTTCGACCGCCTTCGATCCCTTTTGCCCTTCCGTGCCCGTTCCGGATGATGGGCTCAACGGGGGCAAGCTCAACTTTGCTCCCGCCCAATCCCGGAACAGGCGCCCATGGCTGGCCAATCCCCCCCTAAATCGTTAAGTATTCGAGAGCTACCCCGCTCGGAGCGGCCGAGGGAAAGGCTCAAGGCGTTGGGCGCCACCGCGCTCAGCTCCGCCGAGCTCCTCGCCATCCTCATGGGGAGCGGGTCTGGAGGGCGCTCCGCCCTTGCGGTCGGACAGGATATCCTCGTTCGCGCCGACGGCTCGCTGCGACGGCTGGCGGCTCAACCGATGGCGGCGCTTACCGGCTGCTCCGGCGTCGGGCCTGTCCGTGCGGTCACCATCCATGCGGCGCTCGAGCTCGGCCGTCGGATGGTCCTCGAGGCGCGCGAGGAAGGCGATCCGCTCCGTTCGCCTCGGGAGGTGTATGCGGCGTTCGCGCCGCGGCTCGAGGATCTACCGGTGGAGGAGTTTCACGTGGCGATCCTCGATGCGCAGCACCGCCTGGAAAGAGACGTCACCGTCACGCGGGGCATCCTCAATTCGTCGCTCGTTCATCCACGCGAGGTGTTCCGGGAGGCGATCGCCGAACGCGCGGCGGCGGTGATTCTGGTTCACAACCACCCGAGCGGCGATCCGACGCCGTCGGCGGATGATCGGCTGGTGACGGAGCAACTGGTCGCGGCGGGGCGTTTGCTGGATATCCCCGTGCACGACCATGTGATCGTGGGCCGAGGACGGTACGTGAGCTTCGCGGAGGCAGGACTGCTGTAATGGCGACTACGGCGCTGGGCACCGTCATCCCTGGATGGGCGCTGGACGACTCGGCCGTGATGGAGCGGCTCGACGTCGACCTCCTCACGCGCGCGTACCGCTTCTCGGAGCGCGCGCACGCGGGGCAGAAGCGCTCGTCAGGCGATGCGTACGTCTCCCACTGCGTCGAGGTCGCGAAGATTCTCGCCGAGCTGCACCTCGATACGGTGACCGTGGCGAGCGGGCTCATCCACGACGTCATCGAGGACACGGGCGTCACCGTCCAGGAGCTCGAGCGCGAATTCGGCACCGAGATCGCCGGCATCGTCGACGGCGTCACGAAGATCGGGAACATCACCTTCCGCTCGACGCAGGAGCGGCAGGTCGAGAACTACCGCAAGCTCCTGCTGTCGATCGCGAAGGATGCGCGCGTCATCCTCATCAAGCTCGCCGATCGCCTGCACAACATGCGCACGCTCGACTATCTCCCTGAGGAGAAGCGGCGGCGCATCGCGCAGGAGACGATGGACCTCTACGCCCCGCTCGCGCACCGCTTCGGAATGGCGAAGCTGCGGTGGGAGCTCGAGGATCTTTCCTTCAAGCATCTCGAGCCGGACGGCTACAAGAGTCTGGCGAAGCTGGTCGCGGCCAAGCGCGCCGAACGCGAGGCGCTCATCGCCCAGATGCGCGACCCGATCGAGCGCGTGCTGCGCGACGCCGGGCTGGTGCACGCCGAGGTGACCGGTCGTCCCAAGCACCTGTGGTCGATCTTCAAGAAGATGAAGCAGCGCGAGAAGCCGTACGAGGAGATCTACGACCTCATGGCGATTCGCGTGCTCGTGAACACCGTGCCGGAGTGCTATCACGCGCTCGGGCTGATTCACGAGGGGTGGACGCCCCTTCAGGAGCGGATCAAGGACTACATCGCGCAGCCGAAGTCGAACGGCTACCAGTCGCTGCACACGACGATCTTCGGGCCGGGGAAGCAGCTGTTCGAGATCCAGATTCGAACGCGCGACATGCACCGCACGGCCGAATTCGGTATCGCGGCACACTGGCTCTACAAGGAGACGGCGAAGACGCGCGACGAGCTCGACGAGAAGCTCGGCTGGTTCCGCGAGATCCTCGCGATGCAGCTCGACGCGAAGACGCCTGACGAGTTCCTCGAGTTCCTCAAGCTCGACCTGTACCACGACGAGATCTTCGTCTTCACGCCGACGGGCGACGTCATCCAGTTGCCGAAGGGCGCGACGCCGATCGATTTCGCCTTCGCTGTGCACACCGAGGTCGGTCTGCGGTGTCATGGCGCCAAAGTGAACGGGAAGATCGCCCCGCTCTCGCGACAGCTGCGCAACTCCGACCAGGTCGAGATTCTCACGTCGTCATCGGCGCGACCGAGCCGCGACTGGCTGGCGCACGTGCGGACGGGACGCGCGCGGCACAAGATTCGGCAGTGGATTCGCAACGAGGAGCAGGCGACATCGGCCAAGCTGGGGCGCGACATCCTCGATCGCGAGGTGAAGCGCCGCCGCCTGGAGCGGCCTAACGACGACCAGCTCCTGGCCGTCGCCAAGCAGCTCTCGCTCACCGACGCCCGGCATCTCATCGCCTCGATCGGGCAGGGCGATGTGAACGTGTCGCAGGTGTTCAAGCTCCTCTACCCGGATGCCGCGGAGGCGCCGGAACCACCGGCGAAGGCGGCGAGCGCCTTCGAACGGCTCGTCGACCGGATGCGCGGCACCACGCGGGGCGTGCGGATTCAGGGCGTCGACGGGCTGATGATCCGCTACTCGCAGTGCTGTCAGCCCGTGCCGGGTGACCCGGTGGTGGGATATGTCACCCGCGGTCGTGGGGTGAGCATCCACCGCGCGGACTGCCCCAACCTCCTCCTCCTGTCGGCGGAGCCCGAGCGCCGGCTCGAGATCGATTGGCAGGAGATGGAGGGCGAGCTGTTCGTCGTCCGACTCGGCATCGAGGCGACCGACCGCCGCGGCCTCTACGCCGACCTAGCGTCCGCCGTCACCGAGACGGGGACGAACATCAAGAGCATTGAGATGCGCAGCGGCGACGGCGGCGTTTTCGGATCGGTCCTCGTCGAAGTCGAGAACCTCTCGCACCTGCAGAAGATCGTGAAGGCGATCCGGCGGGTGAAGGGAGTGACGGACGTGGCGCGGAGGGAGAGGGTAGCGGCGGAGTAAGACGGGATCGAAGGCGGTCGAAGGCGATCAACGGGGGTCGAAGGGTGAAAAGCCGCCCCTCGACCGTCTTCGACCGCCTTCGTCCGCCTTCGACCCCTTGGGCCACGGCCTGCCCGAACAAACACCGGAGCCCTATATTACGCCCCATGGCCACCTTCGACTTCCAGGCCCCCTTTGAGCCGGCCGGCGACCAGCCGCGCGCAATCGCCGAGCTGACCGCCGGCCTCGCGCGCGGCGACCGCTTCCAGACGCTCCTCGGCGTCACGGGATCGGGGAAGACGATGACCGTCGCCAACGTCATCAAGGCGCATGGGCGGCCGACGCTCGTTCTGTCGCACAACAAGACCCTCGCGGCGCAGCTGTACGGAGAGCTGAAGAGCTTCTTCCCGCATAACGCCGTCGAGTACTTCATCTCGTACTACGACTACTACCAGCCCGAGGCGTACGTCCCCTCGACCGACACGTACATCGAAAAGGACGCGTCGATCAACGAAGACATCGACCGGCTCCGGTTACGCGCGACCTCCAGCCTCATGGAGCGCGACGACGTCATCATCGTCGCCACCGTCTCGGCCATCTACGGATTGGGTGATCCGGTCACCTATCGCGAGACGTGCGTGACGATCGAGAAAGGCCAGCACATTGCTCGCGACGAGATCCTCCGCGCACTCGTGCGCATTCTGTACACGCGGAACGATGTGAGCTTCGACCGCGGCACGTTCCGCGTGCGCGGTGACACGGTGGAGATTCTCCCCGCCTACGAGGAGCAGGGCGTCAGAATCGAGATGTGGGGGGACGAAGTCGAGCGTATCTCGAAGATCAACGTGCCCACCGGCGAGACGATCGCCGTGCTCGACAAGGCCGCCATCTATCCCGCGAAGCACTTCGTCACCGCACGCCCAACGCTCGAGCGGGCCGTCGGAGCCATTCGGGCCGAGCTGGCGGAGCGCCTCGCCGAGCTGCGAGGGCAGGGGAAGCTGC
>DASTYE010000263.1:0-6769 GCA_035765135.1 Gemmatimonadaceae bacterium
AGCTCCCTCAACCGGTCGTACACCAGCGGTATGAGCCGGTCGCGCGCCTGGGGGTCACCGGCGCTCCACTGCCGAAGCAAACCCGCAACGTCGCCCGACGTATCGCGCTGGCCATCGTCCGTGAGCCGTTTGTCCATGCGATCTCGTTCCCATGGGGGTGAAGCTCGTGTTCACAGCACTCACCCTGGAGGCCCCATGCGTCCCATCCCCGTCATCACCCACCGCCGCCGCTGGTGCAGCGCCGGGCTCCTGGCCCTTACGCTGACGGCGAGCGGTGCGTGTCATCATTCGGCCCGCGACGCCGGTGCACCGTTGCCGGTCGACTCATTGGACAACGCCAGCACCACTTCAGTTGGAGGGCATCCAATGGGCGCCGTGAGATCCCTCGGACCGGCTGAGCTCAGTCGGCGGCGAGTGAGGCGCGTGGAGGAGCTTCTCGCTGGACGGGTTGCCGGCGTCCGCGTGCTCCCCACGCCCAACGGTGGCTTCACGATTCTCATTCGCGGCGTCACGACGCTCTACGGGTACTCCGAGCCGTTGTACATCGTTGACGGCATGGCCGTGACCGTTCAGCCCGGCGAAGGGCTGAATTGGCTCGATCCCGCCGACATTCTGCAGATCGATGTGTTGAAGGATCCGGCGGAAACGAGCATGTACGGAGGCCGCGGAGCGAACGGGGTGATAATCATTCGCACCAGGGGCGCGTTGAAATGACGAGCTGGTCGGCGCGTTAGGCGGCTGCTTACGTCCGATCATGTGAACATGGTCGGACGAGTACGTACCAGGAGAAGTACGCCAGTCTACCCACCGCCTACTCGGTGATCTCCCGGATGACCCGGCACGGGTTCCCCGCGGCGAACACGCCCTCGGGAACGTCGCGGGTGACGACGCTGC
This sequence comes from Gemmatimonadaceae bacterium, assembly GCA_035765135.1. GTDB lineage: Bacteria > Gemmatimonadota > Gemmatimonadetes > Gemmatimonadales > Gemmatimonadaceae > JAICNG01. Next base: position 895 of record DASTYE010000263.1, read on the forward strand.
CGGCGCCGATGACGGCCCGTGACCCGATCCGCACCCCGGGGAGAATGATCGCCCCGCCGCCGACCCACACGTCGCCCCGATCTCGATAGGCTTGCCGGATTCCTTACGGCGCCGCTCATCGGCATTCATCGGGTGGACGGGTGTCAGGATCTGCACGCCCGGCCCGAAGAGCGTGTAGTCGCCGATCCGCACGGAACAGACGTCGAGCACGACGCAGTTGAAGTTGAAGAACACGCGCTTGCCGAGCTCGATGTTCGCCCCGTAGTCGCAGAAGAACGGCGGCTGCATCCACACGGAGTCGCCGCCGCGGCCGAACAGCTCGCGCAGGATCGTGCGGCGCGGCTCGACCTCGCCTTCGCGCGTGGCGTTGAGAGCCTGGCAGAGGTCGCGGGCGCGTTCTCGAGCGGCGACGAGCTCGGGGTCGAGCGCGTCGTACAACTCACCGACCAGCATCTTCGCACGTTCGGATGGCATGGATGACTCCGGATCAAAGCATCCTTTTGAAATAGCAGACCGGGGGCCGCTGATGACGCAGAAGAACGCAGAAACTGCAACGTCAAAGGGGTTACCACGGAGCCGTTGCAGTTCCAAAGCTCCTGCAGGTTGCCGTATCCGTGTCGTTCTGCCGTTCACAATCCCTGGACATGCGTGGCAACGCTTTTGACGTTGCGACCTCTGCGGCCAACCGCGGTTCCTGAGCCGGCGATCCGAAAAACAGAATCAGTCCCTAGCAGTTGCAGCTGCCAGGTGCGACGTTTGAGGAAGCTGCGTCCCGAGGTGTCACATGGAAGCGCTAGGCACGCGAGTACGACTCACCTCCATCGCGCCGTGCTTCATTGTCCGCGACGTGATGGCGGCGATCGCGTTCTACCGTGATCGCCTCGGCTTCGAGCTCGCGTTCCTCGGGCCCGATGACGATCCGTACTTCGCGATCGTCGAGCGAGACGGGGTGAGCATCATGATCAAGGCGATTCTTCCCGACGTGCCGCCGTTGCCTAACTCCGGCAGGCACCCGTGGGCCAGATGGGATGCGTACGTGCACACTTCGGATCCGGACGGGCTGGCCGAAGAGTTTACGTTGCGCGGCGTTGCCTTCCACCAGCCACTTGGGGTCAACTCGGACCAGCTTCGCGGATTCGAGGTCAAGGATGCCGACGGGTACATCCTGTATTTCGGCCGACCTGCGCAGCCGGCTCCGATGCCTACAAGCTCGATACGATAGCCATCGGCGACAGCAGCTACTCAGCGCGCCACCGAGAGAACGATCCGCTGATAACGGGTGAGCGCGGGCGTTCCGGTGTCGGTCGCCTCGATCACCAGGTGGATCGTCTGGCCCGGCGCCGCGTCGTTAGGTACCTGGACGTGCGTCGCAAGCGCCGTCGGGTCTGAAACGTTCACGTCGCCGGGGTAGGTGTCGACGTCCTTCCACCGCCACCAGCGCACGGCCACCGCGTTCCCATCCGGATCCGACGCTGTGGCCTCGAGGCGCACCGTCTCGCCGGGGCGTACGGAGACACGCCCGTTACCGCGAATCACCACGCTGGGTTCGTGATTGGCGCCGGTGTACGTCGGCGTCACCGACCACCGCAGGCGTGCCGCGAATCCGTTCTGCGCCGCCGGCGTGAAGTTGGGCTGCGGCGACGGCGGCCGCGTTGGCGGCTCGCCCTCGCCGGCGCGCTCCAGCCTCTGCATGAAGTCCTCGAACGAGGCCGCCGCGCCCCCTGGCGCACCTAACGTGGCGGTCGTTGTCGCCGGGTTCACAACCACCCGCCCGGCCCACCCTCCCGGTGTTTCGTCCCGGAACGCGTGCAGGCCGTTGTCGATGAGATTCAGGAACGTGAACGTGTCACCCTCGCCGAGGAACTCGCCCTGTGGCCGAGGCGGCAGCCACACCGCGTAACCCATCGCGCGCAGCTCGGCGGCTGTGTGACCCGTTAGGCCGAAGTAGTCGAACCGGTCGCCCGGCACCATTTGCTTCCCGTCGCCCCACACGCGGTAGTGGGCGCCGAGCGATCCGCGGCTCGAGACGTTCTCCCGCGTCCAGTCCACGCTGAAGTACCGCGCGTTCTCCGCCGACGCGAAGACGTATGCGCCGTAGGCGAGTCCCACGCCGCCCTCGCCCACGGTCAGCGACCGAATGTCCGGCCATTTGGGACGGATGTAGGCGGCGTAGGTATCGTCCTGATCGCCCGAGAGCACGAGGATGGCCTTGCGCGAGACCCTCTCCTGGACCGCCGGCCAATCGGCCGTTCCGGCGTGCCGGTCGAGGATCGACTTGAGCGCTCGCGCGATGGTACTCGCTCCTCCCCATGCGAGCAGGTAGACCGGGTCGGGACTGTCGTCGAGCAACAGATCGCGTATGAGGTCGGAGCCCGGCGTATCCTTCGAGATGTCGCCGTCGAACTCCACGTTTCCCCACCGGATCTTCGACCGTAACTCACCGGGCGCGGGATAGTCGGGGTGGTGGACGCGCAGGTTCGGGTAAACCTGTTCGTAGATGTCGACCGCGTCATCGATGAATCGCTCCCCGGGCGCCCAACGCCACGACTCACACGGGCAAAGGTTCAGCCCGAAGCGCCTGTACTCGCGCCCCGGGACGAACCACAGCTTGCCGGTGCCGTCACCCTTCCAGTGGAACTGGCTACTGGCGTAGACGAGCCCCTCGGTTCGGAAATCGGTGCTGTAGAGCAGGTACCGGATGAGGGAGTTCGAGTCGTCGAGCTCTGGATCGGTCGTGACGACGACGCGCGGCTTCTGCGCCCGTGGGACGGTCGCGCCGCCTCCGACCCGGCGCGCGCCGGTCGCACAGGCGCCGAGCATGATGGCGAGAATCACGAGCGTCACATGGCGAGCCTGCGTCATCTCTGCCGTCTCCGGATCCGTGTCATGTCGCGAACCGCTGTCGTTCAGCCTACCTTTCGCGCTCACGCACTGCAAGGCGAGCGCGACGGTACGTTGCAACTGACAGGCGTGATGTCTATGCTAGTCGTGCTTCGCGATTGGGCCGCTTCAAGGGTCGTCACTTCAGCATGTCCGGACTCCTGCCGTGAGTCGTTAGGCCAGCATGCTCTACGTGCTCCAACTGGTGGGTGAGGCGGTATTCGCGGCGAGCGGAGCGCTCGCGGCCGGACGACGGCGGATGGACGTGCTGGGCGTCCTCGTCATCGCCATCGTCACCGCCATCGGCGGCGGCACGATTCGCGACCTGCTGCTCGACCGACATCCGGTGTTCTGGATCGAAGATCCCTGGCATGTCGTCACGAGCATGGTCGCGGCGGCGATCACGCTCAGCTACGCACGGTTTCGCCGTCCCCCGAACCATTCGTTGGCGGTGGCCGATGCCCTCGGCCTCGCCCTCTTCACGATCACAGGCGCGGGGATCGCGCAACGCGAGCTCATGAATCCGATCGTCGTCGTAGTGATGGGGACCATGACGGGCGTCGCCGGCGGCGTCATCCGCGACGTGCTGTCGGCGGAGGTGCCGCTCATCTTCCGGAAGGGCGAGCTGTATGCGACGGCGGCCATCGCCGGGGTGATCTTCTATCTGCTCCTCGAAGCCGTCGGGGTTCCGCGACAGGGCGCCGCGCTCACGGGAATGGCGGCAATCGCCGCGCTCCGGCTTGCCGCGATCTTCTGGGGGCTGCACCTCCCCGTCCTGCCGATCCGCGACGAGTGATCGTCCTCACCGTCTCGGACGGTTAACGGCCTCGCCTTTTCGCCTGACGAGCGCCATGTTGGTTGGTCTCGCACACGCACGCGCGAATCGAGGTGAGTATGCTCACACGACTGATGCTCGGCACCGCAGCGTTCTTCGTGGCGATATCGCTACGGGCGCAGACACCTTCCGCTTCACGCTCCTGCACCGCGAGTGAGAACGCGATTCGCGCGGTCGCACAAGACTACTGGGCTGCCTACAATCGCAGGGACACCGCCGCCCTGGACCGGATTCTCGACGATCGGCTCCTGCACGTGAACGAGAGCGGTGCCCTGCTGTCGAAGGCGCAGGTCGTGGCGCCGTTTCGCGTTCCGCAGGGCACCATGAAGCTCGAATCGGCGGAGGTCCCGGAGAACGTCCGCATCATGTTCGTCGACGACGTGGCCGTCATGAGCTTCACCAAGTCTTTCAAGGTCACTCATCAGCCCACGGGTGCCTCGTTCGGCTCGAGGGTGCGCATGACCGAGACATTTACCTGCGTCGGCGGGGAGTGGAAAGTCGTCGCCTTTCAGGAGACAATGGTCCCGAACCCGGCTCGTCAGATATACAAGCCAGCGCTGGAATACCTCGACGATTTTGTAGGCAAGTACCGTTTCGGCGAGGACGGCCGCGGTGGCGAGATTTCAGTGACGCGCAACGGGGCTCGGCTCTACGAAACCTGGGGCACCGACCAACCCATTGAGATACTACCCGGGAAATTCGACATATTCTTCACCCCGGGAATCCCGATACTGGAGCGCTTCGTGCGCGACCGGCGAGGACGCGTCGTCGGAATCGTCTACACGCTTGGCGACACCGAGGTCGAGGCCAGGCGCGTCCAATAGCTCGGCCCGGCGGCGACGGTCGCGCGCGTTAGGCACAACCCCCAGACATCACGCGCAGGTGTTACGACCTGGGTAAAGGCACCCATGAAGCTCTACACGTATCTCAACTACGGCGGCAACTGTCGTCAGGCGTTCGAGTTCTACGCCGAGCACCTCGGCGGCAGGATCACCGAGGTCACGACGCACGGCGAGCTTGGCGATCCGAATACGCCGCCGGAAATGAAAGATGCGATCGTCCACGCACGGATGGAGCTCGGCGAGACGATGCTTCTCGGCGCAGACGTGCAGCCAGCACGCTTTCAGCCGATGCGCAGCGCCTACCTCACACTGATCGTAGGCAGCAGCGGCGAGGCAGAGCGCATCTACGATCTCCTGAAGGAGGGCGGGCAGATCTTCATGCCCATGGAGGAGACGTTCTTCGCCCGGCGATTCGCCATGCTCCGGGATCGCTTCGGAACGTCGTGGATGCTGCTTCACGAGCACGCGCCGTCATAGGCTGAGCCACCCGCCATGAGTGAGCTCCGGCGCACGATGCGCCTGCCCGACGCCACCGCGATGGTCGTCGGGATCATCATCGGCGCGTCGATCTTCGTGCAGCCGTCTGAGATCACGCGGCTCGTTCCGGACGCCGGCGGCATCGCGCTCGTCTGGGCGCTGGCGGGGATGCTCACGCTTATCGGCGCCCTCATCTGCGCCGAGCTCGCGTCGGCATTCCCGCGCACCGGCGGCGTCTACGTGTGGCTGCGCGACGTCTTCGGGCGGCCGCTCGGCTTTCTCTGGGGCTGGGCGATGTTCTGGAGCATGCACACCGGCATCATCGCGGCGATCGCCGTGGTGTTCGCGCGCTACCTCGGCTATTTCATTCCGCTCGGCACGACGGGAATCAGGATCGTCGCGGTGATGGCCATCCTCGGCCTCTCGGCCTTCAACTGCCTCGGGATCCGTCACGGGAGCCGGCTTCAGACCATCGTCACCGGCGCGAAGCTGGCCGCGATCGCCCTGCTGACCGTCGGAGGCCTAACGATCACGCCCGTCGCTCCGGTGGCCGAGGCCGCCGCTGTGGATTTCGGCGCGTCGGCCGTCCTGCTTGGACTAGTGGCCGGGCTCTTCGCCTTCGGCGGCTGGCACATGGTGAGTTACACCGCTGAGGAGACGGTGAACCCCGAGCGCACGATCCCGCGGTCGCTGGTGCTCGGCACCCTGATCGTGACCGTCTGCTACATCGCGCTCAATGCGATTTACCTGCGCATCCTGTCGATCGATCGCGTCACAGCGTCCACGCGTATCGCGGCCGATGCCGCCGAGGCGCTCGTCGGTCCCGTGGGCGCGACACTCG
>DASTYE010000264.1:0-17973 GCA_035765135.1 Gemmatimonadaceae bacterium
CCTGTCGTCACCGACCGCGAACGCCCGCGCTCCTGACTACTCCTTCGCCATCTCGTCCACCTGGTCCTTCAGGTGGGCCATGACGGCTCCGAACTCGTCGACCGTTTCGGTAGGCACCCAGTTCGGCGAGATCGGTTTGACCACCCCGGAGAATGTGGGGACATCGCTGAACGTCTCTTCTTCGGCGACCGTCGCCAGGGCGGCGATCACGAGCGCGGTCCCGGCGACGATGCCTCCTGCGCGCCACCGGCGTCTCCTCGGCAGGCCCGACGCGAGCGCGAGATGGCCGGCCACCAACGCCACGAGAAGGAAGAGGCCGACCGCAAAGGAGAGAAGCTCGGGGAGACTCGCGTCGGGGAAGAAGAAGGACAACCACTCCGCAACGACCATCCACAGCAGTCCGCCAAGCGCGACGGCCGACGCGGTGGCGATGTGGCCGACGAACTGGAAGCGGTGAATGCTGACACGGCTCGCCACTGCCCAGATCCCCGACCACACCGCGATGGCGAGACCGAACACCACCGCTTTGTAAAGCGCCTCGCTCGCGCTCGCGCGGTCCATGGAACCCAGCCAGGTGTACACCGCGACCGCCGACATCGCTGTCGCCGCGATCGTCAGTCTTCCGCCGGTTGTCGTGGACCATCGCCTGATGCGCGCGAGGCGGCGCAGCCGCTTGATCGACGCGGCCCGCGCTTCGGCCGGCGGAGCGGGAACGGGGAAGTCATCGACGAGCGCCGGTGGCACCGGCTCGTCGGAATCCCGGAAGCGAAGCATCGTGCGGCCCACGCGGATCTCCGCGCCAGCGCCAAGGAACATTCGGCCGCGGAATCTCCCGTCCTTCCCCACGAGACCGTTCACGCTGCCGAGGTCCTCGATGAGCGGGGTTCCGGTCTCATCGCAGGTGATGCGTGCGTGGCGCGCGTCGACGAACGGATCGTCGAGGACGAGGTCGTTGGTGAGAGAACGCCCCACGAGAAGGGGCTGCTCACCGAGGCGATGCCACGTGCGCGCGCCCGTCGGGTGCAGAACCTCGAGGATCAGCGCCACGAGATCTTCTCCAGATATCGGCGCGCGAGCCGGTCCACGTTCTCGAACGTCACGCCCGACAGCGTGAGCGTGGACACGAGCCCCGTATCTCCTCGCCCGAGCAGGGCCACCTTCAGCACGCCATCGTACAGCTCGCCGAGCTTTCGATATCGGCGCAGGCACAGCACCGCGCGCATCGGAACAGAAGCGTTCCGCACGTTCCGCGTACCGCATCGCCAGCTCGTCACGTGTTCCTGCTGCCCGCCCGGCGTGTTGTCGCCGGCGAACACGTAGGTGTACAGGGAGAAGAACTGCGACGCGTTCATCGTGCGCGTGGAGAGCATCTCGTGCTCGAGCCGCACCACCCCGGCGCTCTGGTCACCGGCGATGAACAGCTGATCGTCCGTGGAGCACCGGTGTTGAACCGACTCGTAAGGCAGCTCCTGCGTGCGCAGCGCGTCGGCCCAGCAACGGAAGAACGGCGCCGGCTCGGTGATGACGCGGTAGGGCCCCAGGTCGACCATCTTCGTCTCGCCGGCGAACATCCCGCTCAGGTAGGCCTCCTGGTGGTCGCGAAGCTGGCGTCCAATGTCCTCCAGCGTCCGCGCCGGCGGCTCGCCGCCCCGAGCGAGCACCCGCTCGAGCAACGCCGAGGCACGCTCCACGGGGACGAGGAAGCTCAGCTGGTTGCCGGCCGTCGCGACGTTGATGCCGATCACCCGTCCGTCTTCGGTGATCGTCGGCCCGCCGCTCATCCCGGGGTTGATCGACCCGGTGAAGTGGATGCGCGCGTGCCGCGTATGCGGCAGATGCCCGTTGTACGTGCCCTCGACGATGCTCAATCCCAGGTCTTCGGGATGACCCAGGGAGTAGAGGCGGTTCCCTTGCGCGACGCTGGCCCGGCCGAGCGTGAAGTGTGCGCGCGGCCGCATCTCCGTCATCACGATGGCGACGTCGTGCACGACGTCTACACCCAGCACCGTGATCGGACGCACCGCGCCGGTCACATCCACCAGCTCCGCGCGATACCGCTCAGGATCGTGGATGAGCGCGGAGATGACGTGATAGTTGGTGGCGACCTCCCCGGTGGCCGTGACGAAGAATCCCGAGCCGATCGTCGCTTTCGCCGCCGAGCTCGTTTCGACTACCTGGATCTTGACGACGCGATCGGCGTACCGGCTGAAGACGTCGGAGGTCGTGATGCTCCGCTGCGCGACGAGAGGACTCGTCCACACGAGCAGCGCGGCCAGCAGGGACACACGACGCAGAAACATCGAAACGCGAGGCTCGGGGACGAGGATGGGCGCCCGTCCAAGGTGCGAAGAACAGGCGTGCTCGCGCAAGAGCGGCGAAGGGGCGAGGCACCGGGCATAACGAGCGCGGAGCCGATCATCACCCGAAGCGGGCGGTGTGACCGGTCGCACACGGAAAACGACCGTTCGAGGTGACGGCGGTTCGTCCCGAACGTCGCCTATTGGATGAGGTGCGTCGCACGTTGCGCGCATCGTTCCCTCAACCCCTACACCAATGCCGACCTATCCTACCCCCGCGGCGGTTCGATCCACGGCGCATGCGCCGATACGGATGCCGAACCTCTCCGCGCTGATCGCCGGCGCCTCGCTCGCCAAGGTCGTCGAAGCCATTTGGGTTCCGGCTGTGGCCGCGACGCTGATCGTCACCGCTGGTGCGATCGGATACTGGCTGAAGCAGCCGTGGCTGTTCGCCGGTCTCGGCCCGACGGCCCTGATGCTCGCGACGCACCCCGGCCACGAGACAACGCGCTTCCGCGCCGTCGTCATCAGCCATCTCGCCGCGATCGGTGTGGCGTATCTCGCGCTGCTGCTTCTGAACGCGCAAGTGGCGACTTCAGTGGTCACCAGAGCGACGGTCGCCATGCCGCGCGTCTGGGCAAGCGCGGCGTCGCTGGCGATGCTCGCGATCCTGCTCCCGCAGCTCAAGGCGTATCATCCGCCGGCCGCTGCAACGGCGCTTCTCGTCACGCTTGGCGCGTACCGCATGACCGGCAAGACGCCGCTCGCGCTGATGGCGGGCGTGGTCGCGGTGGCCGTGGTCGCCGAGGTGGCGCAGAGGATTCGTCCCACGCGTTCGAGGTAGTGCTCGATCTGAGGTAGTGAAGGGTGTCGAGGGTGTCGAGGGTGTCGAGGTGAGGTGATCAAGGTGACGAAGTTCACCTCGACACCATTGACACCCTCGACACCCTTTTGTTCACGCCGGCAAGTCCCTCAGAATCCTCCGCAGCACCTTCCCCGCCCCGGACTTCGGCAGCTCGCTGACGATCGCGACCTGCGCGGGCACCTTGTATGGCGCGAGCCGCTCCCGACAAAAACTTCTCAACTCGTCAGGCGATGGTGTGGCGCCCGCGCGCGGGACGACCCACGCCTTTGGCACCTCGCCTCTCGCCGCGTCCGGCACGCTGGCCACCGCCGCCTCCAGGACCCCCGGATGCGTTGACAACACCTCTTCGATCTCGCGCGGCCACACCTGATACCCACTCACCTTGATCAGGTCTTTCTTCCGGTCAACGATGAAGATGTATCCGTCGGGGTCGAGGTAGCCGAGGTCGCCGGTGAAGAGCCAGGTCTCGCCGCTCGGCTGGGTGCGCAGAACGAGCTTCGTCTCATCGTCGTTGTTCCAGTATCCGCGCATGCGCTGCGGCGCGCGGATGATGATCTCGCCCACATCGCCCTGCGCCACGTCGCCCACTCCACTATCGGGATCGACGATCCGCACGTCCACATCAGGAAGCGGCATGCCGATCGATCCCACCTTGTTCACCCCGCGCACAGGGTTGGCGACCGTCGCCATCTGCGCCTCGGTGAGCGAATAGCCCTCGATGAGGCGGCCACCGGTCAGCTCCTGGTAGCGGCGGATCGTCTCCGACATCAGTGGCGCGCCACCCGAAAAACAGACCTTGAGCGACGCGAAGCTCACCTTCCCCGTCAGAACCGACGGATGATTCAACATCGCGTTGAGCAGCGCCGGCACCGTGCAGAAGAAGCTCGGCTTTTCTACGGCGATCGCGTGCAGAAGCCCCTTGATGTCACGCGGATTGGCGACGAGCAGCATGGGCATGCGCGCAACCACGGAGAGGCTTTGTACGCCAATCAGCCCGTAGACGTGGAAGAGCGGCAGCGGCACCATCAGCACGTCGCGGCCCTCGACGAGCGCGCTGCGCAGCCACGCGGACAATTGCAGACCGGCGATCACCATGTTGTGATGCGACCCGACAACGCCCTTCGGAACCCCGGTGGTTCCCCCACTGGGCAGAATGGTCGCGTCGTGCTCGGGCCGAACGTAGAGCTGCGCCCGCGGAACAGCCTCGCGTCGGAGCAGGTCGGCGAACGCCAGATCGCCGTCTCGCAAAGCCACGCGGTCGCCCTCCTCTTTTTCCTTGAAGGCGGTGAACAGCAACCGCGTGAGTGGCTTCAGGTACTCCTTGATGTTGGTGGCGATGACCGTCTCCACCGCCGTCCGCGGCTGATACGTCTTCACCCGCTCGTAGTACCGCGTGAGCACGACGACCACCTTCGCGCCTGACGAGGCGAGCAGGGTCGAGAGCTCCTCCTCCGTGTACACCGGATTAAGGGGCGCGATGATGGCGCCCAGCTTCCACGCGCCAAATTCGGCGATGAGAAACTGCGGACAATTCGGGAGTATCAAGGCCACCCGATCACCCGCGACGACGCCGAGGTCGCTCAGCGCCGTCGCGAACGCGTTACTCAGGCGGTCGAGATCCGCCCAGGAGACGCGGGCCCCCTCGAATAACAGCGCGGCGTCGTCGCCATAGTGACGAGCATGATCCGCCAGATAATCGATCAGGGTGCGTTGGGGATACGGTGCGAGCGAGTGCGGGACGTCGGCGTCGTAGCGCGCGAGCCATGGGCGCATTGGGAGCGTCAGGAAAGGTGAGGTCCGGGCATCGGGCTACGGACCACCATTTCTAACACCTTCCGGGCGCTCGGGCGACAGGGGCGGCAAGGGTCGTCGCGGGGGCCGAGTTTGCCGACGGGCGTCCCACGCGTCTTTTCCTTAGCGAGCCCGGCGTTCCCGCCGCTCGTGCGCAGCTGCCACCCACGCCGCCGTCACACCGCCACCCACCGTCGCATGCGATACCTTCTTCTCGTCACCGCCACCGCCGTCGTGTTAGGCGGGATTTCCGGATGCTGGTCGTCCGACGAAGGCGGGCCAGCGTATTTGCAGACCCGCGCCGCTGCCGGAAAGCCTCCCATGCTCGACAGCGTGACGCACATTCAGGTCATTCCGCCTCCCGTGAAAACCGACGCCGGTGTAACGGTCAACGCTCGAACGGTGACCGATCCCGACTCGATCGCCGCCATCGTGACCTTCGTGACGCACCGGGCACCGGCCTGGAAGGCGAAGCGCGGGCTGCGCGAGACACCGCGCGGATCACTCATTCTCGATTTCTACACCGGCCCCGCCCTCGTGGCGACGGTGGTCGATCGGGGGCGGAACATGTCGCTGCAGGGACATCGCGTCGGACTCATCCAGAAGCTGTCGAAGCAGGACAAGTCGACGCTGGCCGCGCTCGTGGGGATGCCCGGCGAGCCCTGATCGCGCGCCAGCAACGTTCCCGCGAGTGGGAGAGGGTGTAATGTTTCAGCCGTCTCCGCGCGAGCCGCACCGTGAGTCGTCTTCCGTCCGTCGATGTCGTGGTCGATGCCTCCGCGATCGTGCGCCAGGATTCGGGCGCGATCGCCGGTCCCATCTGGCTGCGCGACGGTAATCCCGAGGTTCAGGCCGATTTCCCCGAGGTCGGCTGGCTCGACCTCCCGGTGCCTTTGCTCGCGTCCTGGGTTTCCGAGCTCAACCGCTTGATGCGCACGGTGCCGTCATCGGGGGCGGAGGCGGCGTGTCGTTTCTTCGACGGCCCGTATTACTTCACGGTGCGAGTCGATAGCTCCGGAGGGTGGCTGGTGCGCTGCTTCGAGGCGAGAGAGGCCGGCGCTCGCACCACCGAACCCCCGGTGCACGAGTGGAAGACCGGTGGCGCCGCATTTCTCGCGAGCGCGGTGCGGGCGGGCCGCGCGATCCTCGCGCAGTGCGACGCGCGCGGATGGTGGAGCCGCGACACCGAGACGCTGCGTCGTTGCCTCGAGTCCGGCCGGTCGCCGTGAAGGAACAACCACCGGCCGGGGTTCGTTAGGTCCGCATGGCTCCGGCCCGACAAGTCCACGTCAGCGGGACGATATCCATCCGCTTCGCGACCGTCGAGGACGTTCCGCTCATCCTGAAGCTGATTCGCGGACTCGCCGAGTACGAGCGATTGGCCAGCGAGGCGGTCGTCACCGAGGCCGGACTGCGGAAGTCGCTCTTCGGCGAGCGTCCGCAGGCGGAGGTGATCATCGCCGAGCTCGGCGGTCAGCCGGCGGGATTCGCGCTCTTCTTTCACAATTTCTCGACCTTCGTCGGCAAACACGGACTGTACCTCGAGGATCTGTTCGTGTTTCCCGAGTTCCGTGGGCATGGTATCGGACGCGCGCTCATGGCGCGCCTGGCTCGCATTGCGGTCGAGCGCGACTGCGGTCGATTCGAGTGGTGGGTGCTCGATTGGAACCAGCCGGCGATTGGCTTCTACGAGAGCCTCGGGGCGCGCGCGATGAGCGATTGGACCGTCTATCGGCTCACGGGCGACCCGCTCACGCGCCTCGCCGAGGAGTGGACGCCCTGACCGCCGACGCGGCCGGCGATTCCCTCGCGGCGGTACGGTGGCCATCTTGCAGGTGTGAACATTCGCTTCATCACGTCCGGCACCGACCGGTTGTCGCGCGGAAAGAAGATCGCGTTGGCGGCCGCCGCGCTCGCTATTGGCGGCGTGTTCCTCACGCTCGGCATTGCGTTGCTCGCCACGCTTGCCGTCGCGGGGACGGTCATCGCCGGTGGCATGGCGATCGCCCGCGTCATGCGCGGCGGAAAGTTGCCGGCGATGCGAGAGCCGCCGCTCGACCCCTCGATGGAAGTGTTTCCAGGTGACTCCAGTGAGGCGCGGCGCCTCGAAGGGCAATCGAAAGGGCGCTAACGGCGCTGCAATGCCGACGTATGCGCGCGTGTACGCGATCATTCGTCGCATCCCCGTCGGCCGCGTAGCGACGTATGGCCAGGTGGCCCGCCTGGCGGGCCTCGGCGGTCACGCACGTCTGGTGGGATATGCCCTGGCCGCGCTTCCGAGTGGAACGACGGTGCCCTGGCATCGAGTCATCAATGCGCGCGGCACTGTCAGTGTCCGACGTTCGGGGGAGTCGTTGAGCCAGCGGATGCGACTCGAGCGCGAGGGCGTACGGTTCGATTCCCGGGGCCGAACGTCCTTTGTCCTGCACGGCTGGCGCCCGCGGAGCGGCCGTTCTCGCTGACGCGCCCTAACGGGTGCCCGGTACGTTGCCCGATTTCGTTCGTCGCGCTATGCTAGCGTTGCGACCTTCCTTCCTGGAGCTTTCCATGCGCTCGTCCCGGCTCGCCGTTCTCCTCTTGCTCCTCGCCACGGCCGCGTGCGCTTCCACGTCCGGCGACCCCGGCCGCGTGACGGCGCGTCGCGACACGCGCCTCCTCGGCGCCGAAGAGCTGAGAGGATCCTCGGCCTCGAACATGTACGATGCTATCCGATCGTTCCGCCCCGAGTGGCTGATCAAGCGCGGACAGACCAGCATCAACCTCGAGGGCGACATCGTGGTGTACGTGGACAACGTCGCGCTCGGTGGGCCCGAGACGCTCAGAACGATCGACATTCACAGCGTGCAGAGCGCGCGCTTTCTGAACGCGAGCGAGGCGCAGATGCGCTTCGGCGTCGGCCACATGCACGGCGCGATCGTGGTGATAACGCGAACGTCCTAGGGTCGACGGTGTCGAGGGTGTCGAGGGTGTCGAGGTGAACCCCTTGATCACCTCACCTCGATCCCTCGACACCCTTGACCACCTTGACCACCTCGGTCACTGAGGCGGAATCATCAACGTCACGACGTCGCCGTCCCTGACGGAGATTTCTTCGCTGACGGGTGTGCGATTACCACCGATCGGATCGGCGAGGAAGCGCAATACGCCCGAGCCCTCGATCATTCCCGGGGGAATCGGCATGGTCTCCGTCGACAGCGCATTCACGAGGCCGAGGCGGCGGCGCTCGGATCCGCGGATCACGTAGACTGTCATGTCGAGCATGCTGCGGTTCTCGACGCGGACGAACGCCTCCGGCCGTTGAGGTATCGCACGCCGGTTCGGCGACGATGAGCGGCATCCGGCGGCCGCGAGCAGGACGATCGTCGCTGCGGCGAGCGCGACGGCGCGCCTCTGGGCTTGAAACACGTGAGGCTCCTTGGGAAGAACTGGACTACCCCGAAAAGATGCGAGCGCAGCGGCGCCGGCGCCATGCTGCCGACGCCTAACGGCTTCCACGGCGTGCCCGGTCGGGCCGCCACCCGGTGCAAGTATGGTATCACCGTGCAAGTACGGTAACATCTGTCGGCGCAACTGAACGCGTCGGCGGCCCGCTGATGTTTCCGTTTCGTGAAAATGCATTACGAAGCTAGCATGACGAGCGGTGTGGGGTTACATTCTCGCTGTTCACGCGGCAGTTAGGCACCCGTGAAAGTCACGGGCCGCCACTTGACCAACCGAAGCGCGGGCGACGCAGTTCGCGCCGGACGAGGTGATGACATGGGAAAGAATGGACTGAGAAGCCCAGGCCCCGGGATCAGCCGGATCGACCAGGATTCAACGCGGACGCACGGCTACTTCGTTCGGGTGGGCTACCGGCTGACCGACAAAGGCTGGCGCCCCAAGTTCTCCGCGTTCTTCGGCGATGCATCCCACAAGGGAGCCGCCGGTGCGCTCCGCGCCGCCAAGGCGTGGCACAAGGAGATGTCGGGTTCCGCCGGTAAGTCCAAGCGCGATGGTAAGAGCAGGCCCAAGGCCAAGTCGACACGAAAGAAGGCAACCGCCCGGCGGCGCACCGCGCGTCGTTGAGCGCGTGGCACGTTTGGCTTTGTACCGGATATAGACATACCCTCTCGACAGCGGCGTCCGTTCTGGACGCCGCTGTCGTTTTCACCCGGGAGATTCCATGGCAACGGCACTGGATCCACGATATCCGATCGGCCGGTTCGAGTGGAAAGGAGGCGAGGCCACGCCGAGCGAGCGCCTCGAACGCATCCAGCAGATCGCGGCATGCCCGTCGGGGTTGCGCGCGGCCGTGAGGGGGCTGGACGACAAGCAGCTCGATACGCCGTATCGCGCGGGCGGGTGGACAGTGAGACAGGTGGTGCATCACGTCCCGGACAGCCACATGAACGCGTACGTGCGGTTCAAGCTCGGCCTTACCGAGGACTCCCCGACGATCAAACCCTACGAGGAGGATCGGTGGGCGCAGCTTCCCGATTCGCGGAGCGCGCCGATCGAGGGTTCGCTCGATCTGCTCGAGCATCTGCACGCTCGGTGGATCACCGTGCTTCGCGCGATGCGCGACTCCGATTTCTCGCGCACCATCAAGCATCCGGAAAGCGGGCTTCAGCCTCTCGATCGCATGCTCGCGCTCTACGCGTGGCACGGCAAACATCACATCGCTCATGTGACATCTCTCCGCCAGCAAAACGGGTGGTAACGGTGCGAACCGGGTTTTAGGTTCGATTCATCATCGATCGCGGGCGTGCCAGAGCGCCGGCCCCGGTCGTCCTTCTGACGTACCCCCACCGTACCATCCATCGGCGCTGTCCTGGCCGTCTGGACGCGCGCCCCCATCGCTGGAGTAGTTGCGCATGCCCCATCGTCTCACTGGCGCTGCCGCGCTCGCGCTCGGCATCACCCTCGCCGCCGCGACGCCGCTGGCCGCGCAGCAGGCCACCGACTCGGGCTCCGATCCCCACGTCATGGCTGCGGTCGTCGTCAACGGCTCACGGAATCACAGTCGCCGCCCATCGGTCGCCGAGAACGCCAGGCTCGAGCGTGAGCTCGCCCGGTACGACGCCCGCATCGTCGCGCTCGAGCTTCACCTCGACAGTCTGAAAACGAAGGCCGAGCTGCTGGACCGTGGGCGTGCGTCGCTCGAGGCCGCGGCCGCGGAAACCCGCCAACGTCGCCTGGAGCTGGAGCAGCGTCTCCGCGAGCTCGAGTCCGGGCACTCCCCGTAGCCGACGCGCCTTCGGGGTCTCGACGGCTGGCTCGAAGTCCAGGGCGGGGTGACCGAGTGGTCACCCCGCCTCTTTCGTTCGTGGGTCCCGCGATTGCGTCTGTATTCGTGGCGATGCACGTTGTCAGTAGACACGGGAGGCACTCATGAAACATCCTGACAAGAACGCGCGCGACCCGCTGGAGAATCACCCGCTGCGCGATACGCAGGAGTTCGAGAGCGACATTCGCGCTCGTAAGGCAGGCGCGGAGCCCGGTCCCGCCGCGGCCGGCGCGGTCGGCGGCACGGGAGGGGGCCTCGCCGGCGCGGGCCTGGGAACGATCGTCGGCGGGCCGGTCGGCGCGATCGTGGGCGCGATCGCCGGCGCGCTTGGCGGGTGGTGGGCCGGGCGTGCCGCTACCGCACCGATGACGCCGGAAGACGAGGCGCGGTATCGGCGCCTCTACGAGGCCTCCCCGCATCGCGTCGCGAACCGTTCATACGAAGAGGTCCGCCCGTTCTACCACCTGGGCCACGTCGCGAGCGGGCACCCGGAGTACCGGAAACGCACGTTCGAGGAAATCGAGGACGACCTGCAGAAGGGCTGGACGGACGACCTGCGCACGCGCTACGGGGATTGGTCGTCCGTGCGCCCGTTCGCGCGTGAGGCGTATTCGCAGCGCGTAAGCACGGGTGGCGGTTAGGCGCCACCTATCGCCCTCGAGGGGTTTTCCGCATTCCGCATTCCGGATTCGAGCTCTACCTGTAGGTCTCGAAGAATCCGAGACCTGTTCCGTCCACACGGCGGCCCCCGATCACGCCGTGCAGGCGCGCGCTGCCCTTCATCTGGATGAAGAACGGAGTCGAGAGCCGCGCCGCCTGAGGATCGCCGCGTTCATCCATCGCCAACCCCGCATCCGAGCCAATGGCATCGTCGATGGTGAGCTCGACGATCACCGTGTCGGCTCCGCGCGCGTCCGCCATCGTCGCGCGCGCCGGCACTCGAACACGACGGCCGTTCACGATGATGGTGCGTGCATCCTCGTAGTCGATCCGCGCAGGGCGATAGAGGCCAACGAACCCCAACGAGTCCACGACGTACAGAAAGAGCGGCGGTCGCGTCGCCAGCGTGTCGGGTGGATGAACGCGCCCATAGAGGAATGTGAGCGACCCTGCGCGCGCCGCACCCCACTCCCACGTGACGCCGCGCCAGACGCCCCAGTTGTGATCGTGATACGCCTGAACGTCAGCCACCTGCTCGCATTGCGCCCCCACACACAGCCGCCCACTGGCCGAGGCGCGCAGCCCCGGCACCGTGTACCCTGAGGTGAAGTCGCCACTCGCGAGCGTGGCCCCCGGGAAAAACGCGCCGGGTACGGGAGTCACGACGAGGTCGATCGTCGCGCGCGCGCCGTCGGAGCTGGTCGCCTCTCCGACGACACGATACCGACCGCCGTCGAGCAGCTCGACACGCGCGTCGCCCATCGTGAGGTCGGGACTCGCCACGGAAAACCGCACTCGTGAGGCATCGTGCATCTTCGTGAAGCGCGTCGTGGCTCCGCCCTGCTCGCGGCGCGTGATCGCCACCAGACCCCCCCACTCGTCTCCGGTGACATCGCCTCCCACGATGAACGAGATGAACCACCACCGGCGCGCGTCGGGCGAGAGCACGTTGAAGTAGTGCCACTCTCCCCAGCTTCGCTTGTCCTGGACATCGCTCGGCGGCACGTGAAACCGATCGATCTCGGCGTACAGCTCCTCGGGCGTGGGCGCGATCCAGCGACGATCTCCATCGTCATCCGTCCACGTGCCGCTGACGAGCTCCGGTGCGACCGCGACCGCGGCGCTGCGTGAGGGAATCTCGCCGGACGCCCGCACCACATACTCTCGTTCGCCGGCGCGAAGATAGAGAAGCTTCCCCTCGATCTGGGGCGCAGCGCTCGCGACGAGTCTCTCGAAGCGTGGCGCGGTGAGCACCTGCCGATAGATGAACCTCGCGTGATCGATCGAGAAGAAGAGTCCGCCGACTCCGCCCGTCTTCATGACCTCGAGGTCGATCCCTTCCGGAAGCACGGTGACATCGCCGCCGCCGATGAGCTTCTCCTCGCGGGCCTGTACGAGGAGCGCTTCACCGATCGCGAGGAGCACGATCATCACGCCGACGCCGAGCCCGTATCCGAGCAGGAGGAACGCGGATCGCAGGGGGCGATGCATGAGGTGACGAACCGCGAGGAGCCCGATCATGACGCCGTGCTCCACGGTGGAGCCTCGCCCGTGCGGGGCATCTCGAAGCGAACCACATCGCCGTCGTGTGTGGCTTCCCAGACGTCCGCCCACGGACCGTAGTCGAACCACTTGTAGACCGCTCGCGCAGACGCCTCGCGCGCTCGTGAATCGTCCGGTGCCAGCGTAATCGCCTTGCCGCGCCGTACGAGGACGGCCTTCGCCTGCGTGAGATCGAGCGCTCGCGCAGGATCCGCTGCCGGGAAGGTGCGCTCGATCGCCGTCAGCTCGTCGGCCGACAGATGCACTGGTGTCCACATCGCGCGCGTTCCATTCCGCACCGTCTCGCCGCGCCCGAGCAGCGATCTCACCTGGTCGCATTCCCGTCCGACGAAAAGCCACGCGATCAACGTTCGCAGCGGCCAGTGGACGACGCGTTCACCCGCGTCGTCGTGGAGGTGCACGGGAATGTGAGCTCCCGTCTCGCGCACTCGATCGTCCACAATGACGCCATCGCGCATGTGAATGACTCGCCGCGCAGCCGCGGCAAGCTCTTCATCATGCGTGACCACGACGACCGTCGCACCGTCGCGATTGACGCGCGACAGCAGCGCGATGATCTCGGCGCCGGTTCGCGCGTCGAGCTCGCCGGTGGGCTCGTCGGCGAGCAGCAGCGACGGACGGTTCGCCAGCGCGCGCGCGATCGCCACGCGCTGCTGCTCGCCTCCCGAGAGCTGTGCCGGACGGTGGCGCGCCCGCTCGGCGATTCCGACGTAGGAGAGGAGCTCCAGGGCGCGACGCCGTCGCTCGTCCTTCGCGATGCCAGCCTCGGCCATCGGCAGCTCGACGTTCTCGATCGCCGAAAGCGCGGGAACGAGATAGAACCGTTGAAAGACGAATCCGACCTCGTGCAGACGGAAGCGCGTCGCCTCACGATCGCTCAGTGAAGAGACGTCGCGCTCCTTCACCATCACGCGGCCCGCGGAGGGCGCATCGATGGCGCCGAGCAGATTCAGAAGGGTCGACTTCCCACACCCCGACGGGCCGACGATGGCGACCCAGTCGCCCGCCTCGATCGTGAGATCCACGCCGCGCACGGCGTGCACGACATCCTCACCCAGGCGGTAGTCCCGCCGCACACCCTCGGTGCGCACCAGCGTCGTCACGCGATCGCCTCCTCACGCAACGTGTGCGCGATCGGAAGCGATGCCGCGCGCCACGACGGGTACACACCGGCGAGAATCCCCGAGACGACGAGCATGCCGAGCGCGGTCCACGCCGCGCGCGGCTGAAAGAGAAAGAAATCGATCGCCCGCGGAAGTCCCGGAAAGGCCGCGAGAATTCCATTGAGCCACCGTGCGGTAATGAGGCCCAGCCCAAGGCCCATCCCCGCGCCGATCAGCGAGATCACGACACTTTCCACGAGGATCTGCTGCACGACGTGCGAGCGTGACACGCCGATCGCGCGCTGCACCGCGATCTCACCGATGCGTTGGTTGACCGATACCGTGACCAGCGTGGTGACCAGCAGGAAGCCCACGATCAGGCTGACGCCGCCAAGAATCAGCGCCATCTGCCGAAAGTACGCGAGCCGCTCATCCACGCGAGCGAGTGCCTCACGAGTGGAGATCGCGTCCACGCGAGGGACAGCCCACTCGATCCATCGCTGCACGCTGTCGGCGACCGCGGACTCCCGCACGGCGACCATGAACAGCGACGCCCGATCTCGCCGCTCGGCCCCGCCCATCGCCTGGAGTGTCGCGAGCCGCATCGCCACGGCGGACTGGCCGCGCGAGAGGTAGATGAAGCGCGCCTCTCCGGCGAGCACCATCCGTCGTTGGCCGCCGAACGATCGCAGCTGCGGACTGTAGCCGGTGGCGAGTGTGATCGTGTCACCGATCCGCGCACCGGTGACGAGGAAGAACTCGTCGTTCGCTACAAAGGCATCGTCGGCGAGAGCGTCTGTCCCACGTTCGACCTCGTAGTCGCCCTGCACCTCGGCGTTCACCCCGATGGCAAAGGCGGTCGTCCGCGGGGCACCGGCGACGACGTGCACCGTTCCCCCGAGTACGGGGCTGACGATGGCGATATCGGGATGTCGCGACAGCGTATCGACGATCGCCGACGCGCCCGCGATCGTCGCCTCGGTATCGAACGGAAGCGTGCCGCGCGGCGCGAGGCGGATGGAGAATCCGCGGCTTTCCAGCAGCGCGCCGAAGGACTCTCGCATCCCGCTCGACAACATCACCATGTCGAGGAGCATGGCCGCGGCGACGGCGACGCCGAGCACCGCGAGGGCGGTGCGGGCACGGTGGCGTACCAGCGAGGCGACCGCGAGATGGAAGCGCACGTTCAGCGTCCGAGGAGCGCGAGCGGGCGTGCGCGCACGAGGCGAAGCGCCGCGACGGAACCGGCGACGACACCGAGCACGATCGACAGCCCCGCGGCCAGCATGACGATGTCGGGCGTCACGATCGAGAAACGCAGCGGCGTGCGATAGTGCGCCTGGTAGTAGCCGTTCACCGCGGCCGACGCGAGCCCTCCAATCCCGGTGCCGACGAGACTACCGACGAGCGCGATGAACGCCGCCTCGACCACGACCGCGCCGTGTACGGTGCGACGGGAGATTCCGAGCAACCGAAGCGCCGCCACATCGCGGCGACGCTCGTCCACCTTCAGGACGAGGATGCAGAGCAGGAAGATGGCGCTCGCCACGATCGTGATGACCCCGATCGCGCGATGGAACCGACTCACGACGCGGAAGGTCTGGGAGGTCTCGATGGCGACGTCCCGGGACCGGTGCGCTCGGAAACCGAATGCGGCATCATTGATATCGTCGATCGCCTGCTCGGCCGCTCTCCGGTCGCGTGTTTGCACGGCGAAGCGATCGACGCGGTCGCCATAGCCGAGCAACCGTTGCAGGTGATCGAGGTGGAGGCGCACGCGATACTCGCCGCGCGCGATCTCGCTGGGATCCGCACGGCGCGCGACGATGGCGCCGATGGTAACCGTGTCCCCGGGCGCGCCGGGTTCCGCGGCCACGACGACGCGGTCGCCCACACGCAAACCCGCGTCGGCGGCGAGCCGCTCGTCGATCGCGATGGTGCGCGGCGTGCCCTGAATGACGAGCGCGAAGATGAGAGAGAGAATGGTCGCCATTGATCGAGGAAATATGCCCGAGCGCGCCGAATGACGTCAGCCGTCGTAATCGATACGGATACCGGCATTGATGATGCCGTCGCAATCGCGCTCGCCGCACGGCTGCCCGAGCTCGACGTCGTCGCGGTGACGACCTGCCACGGCAATACCGACGTCGCCCGCGCGACGCGCAACGCGCGTGAGGTGGCGCGCCGCGTCGGTCTGGCTGCGCCAGTCACCGCGGGAGCGGCCGCCCCGCTCCGTCGCACCGCGCATCCGGCGCGTGAAACGCACGGGGATGAAGGGCTGGGGCATTGGATTCCCGACAATGCCGCGCATCCGGAGGGCGATCACGCCGCCGCCGTGATCGCCGAGGCCGCCCTCGCGCACCACCGCCTTACGCTCGTCTGCCTCGGCCCGCTCACGAATCTCGCGCGCGCGCTCACGGAGTTCGACCACGTCGCCCCGTCCCTCGGTCCCGTCTTCATCATGGGCGGAACGATCGCGGTACGGGGCACACAGACACGATGGAGTGAGTTCAATTGGTGGGGCGATCCCGAGGCGGTGGAAGTGGTGCTGAACGCAGGGCTCGACATCCGTCTCGTCCCGCTGGACGTCACTCGTCGGATCGTGGTGCCGGGCGATGCCGTGCGCGCGCTGCGCGAAGCCGGGGAAACCGACGACGATGCCCGATTCTGGGGAGACGCACTCGGCTTCTACATGGATTTCCACAAGGGGTACGAGGGGCTCGATGGCTGCGTCGTCAATGATCCGCTCGCGGTCGCGCTCGCGGCCGATGCATCGCTGGCGAGCTGGCGCGAGATGCGCATCGGCGTGTCGGTGAGCGATGATGAGCGGCGTGGGGCCATCATCGTCGATGACGACGCCGGCGCGTCGGCTCGCGTCGCCGCATCCGTGCGGGCCGCCGACGTGCTCGACCTCGTCACACGACATGTCTTCGCGCCCTGGCTCTCCATCGATCTCGTGAGGCAGGGCGCGATGGCGGGTGAGCGCTGGCTCGCGGAGAATCCGCAGTGAAGCGTGTCGTGGTGATTGGCGGTGGAGAGATTGGCGCGGGGTGGGCCGCCCTCTTCAACGCCCACGGCGCCGACGTCGCCGTCGTCGATGTGGTGACGGCCGCCCTTCCCCGCGTGCAGGCCGCGGCGCGCGAGGTGATGGCCCTCGGCGTGGGACGCGGGCGACCAGGCGCGCTGACCGTCACGCGCGATCTCGACCCTGCGCTCGCGACGGCGGAGTGGATTCAGGAGGCCGCGCCGGAAATGCTCGAGCTCAAGCAGTCACTGCTCGCGCGCATCGAGGAGATTGCGCCGGCGACGGCGGTGATCGCGTCGAGCACGTCGTCCCTCACGCGGGCCCAGGTCGCGGAGAGGATGCGGGAGCCATCGCGGCTCGTGATCGTGCACCCGCTGCATCCGGTTTACGCCGTGCCGATCGTCGAGGTGAACGCCGATGCCGCGCTGCCGACGGCCGAGGTCGAGCGCATACTCGAAGTGCTCCGATCGCTGGGGCGCGAGCCTGTGCTTGTGAAGGGAGATCTGCCAGGGCTCGTCTCGAACCGGCTCACGGCGGCGCTGCTTCGGGAGTCGCTCGACCTCATCGCTCGAGGCGTTGTCACCGCCGCGGACCTGGACCGCATCGTCGCGCGTGGCATCGCCACTGGTTGGGTGGCACGCGGGCCGCTGGCGACGGAGATCACGGGAGGCGCGCTCACTCGAGCAGAGGAGCTTCCGGTCGCGCTCGAGACAGCGCTCGCCTCGCTCTGGCCGACGTTGGCAGCGTGGACCGCGCTCGACGACGAGGCGCGAGCCGCCGTGGAGCGGAGTCTTCGCCAGTCGTTAGGGAGGATACAAAAAGCCCACGCAGCTGGCGAGAGCACGTGGGCAAAAACACTGTCGCGCGTCGCCCGCGCCGCGGAAGTCGACTAGCCGGTCCGTTCCCTGGCGACCCAGGCCGCAGTCTCCTTCAATTCCTCCCGCGACTCGCCGAGTGTATACGAAGGCTCGCCAAACCGACTGACTCCCCGACCAATGAGCAGTCCACCCACCGCGAGCTCCATGACACCAGTAACAAGAGCCCCCACCCAATAGTTCCCATTCGCCATGCGCCCGATGAGCGACACGAGCGTGATCGTCAGGGCGACCAGCGCGATCACGCCGATACCGAACGCCATCGACAACCAGAGGGCACCTCGTGCTCCGGATCGAATGCTTTCCTTGACCTCCAGCTTCCCGAGCAGGATCTCGTCGTGAACCAACCGCTTCGAGTCCGTCGCGAGCTGGCCTACCAGGTCACTGATCCCGGTGTCCGGGTCGATGTGGACGGGGTGCGCAGCCAATGTCTCTCCCTCCGTGTTTCACGCCCGTGTGCTCGGCGGCTTGTTCGGCAACAGCTGTGCCGGAGGGCGAGGGCGGTCGAAGGCGATCGAGGGCGGGCGA
>DASTYE010000265.1:0-20291 GCA_035765135.1 Gemmatimonadaceae bacterium
GACCCGATGCTCGATCACTATCGGGCGCTCTTCGCGACGCGCGACTTCTGGACGCCGATTCGGAACTCGCTGGTGGTGGCGGGCGTGACGACGGTGTTCTGCGTGTCCGTCGGGTCGCTCGCCGCCTATGCGCTCGCGCGACTGGAGTTTCGCGGCAAGGCGTTCATTCTCGGGTTCATTCTCGCGGTATCGATGTTCCCGCAGATCTCGATCGTGAGCCCGCTCTATTTGCTGCTCCGCGAGATGCGGCTGATCAACACGTATCCGGGGTTGATCATGCCGTACATGACGTTCGCGATGCCCCTGACGGTGTGGCTGCTGGTTGGATATTTCCGTCAGCTCCCGAAGGATCTCGAGGAGGCGGCGCTCGTGGATGGCGCGAGCCGACTCAAGGCGTTCACGACGATCATCCTCCCGCTGGCGATGCCGGGTCTCGCGACGACCGGCATTCTCACGTTCATCTATTGCTGGAACGAGTTCCTGTTCGCCCTCTCCTTCACGTTAGGTCCCGAGCGGCAGACCGTGCCGGTCGCGATCGCGCTGTTCCGAGGTGAGTATCAGGTGCCGTGGGGTGAGATCCTCGCCGCGTCGGTGGTGGCGACGGCGCCGGTGGCTCTGATGGTGCTGGTGTTCCAGCGGCGTATCGTGCAGGGGCTCACGTCAGGAGCCGTCAAAGGCTGAGTAACGGCGGAACCGCGGACGGCCGCAGAGGTTCTCTGACGCGCGGAGGTTGATTGGCCGCAGATGCACGCAGAATAGGCAGATTGGCTCCGCGCGTCGAACGCCGATTTGCTTGGCCGTTAACAAAAGCCTTTTGGTTACTTCATTCGGCATGGATCCATCCTGGTACCAGTGACCCATCTGCGTTCCTCTGCGTTCATCTGCGGCCAACCAAGCCAGGGCCGCCTAACTAGCCGGCCTGCGGCCTTCTGCGGCATTCTGCGGTTCCGAAGTGCGCTCTTGTTCAGCACGGCATTCGCGTGCACCGGACGCGAGCCGGCGACGCGCGACACAAGCATCGCGACCGACACATCGACCGCACCCGCCGAATCACAGGTCGCCTGGACCGTCCGGCCGCTGCTCAACGTGCCGAACTATTTCGTGCTGAGCGGCTGGGCCACCAACGACACCGTCTGGGGTCTCGCCGGCGACAATCCCGTCGACGTCCATGCGATCTCGGGGGCCGGGCGCGCCTGGGGGGTTCGCGCATCAGGGGCACACCGCCCCGCCGATGGCAGGACGCTCGCGTGGGCGGACCCCACGGGCATTTGGACGATGCGCCGCGGCGGGCGAGCGCGGCGTATTCTCCGCTTCGCGTCGCTCCCGAGTCCGCCGCCCGGGGATCCGACCTTCGAGATCCGCTGGTCGCCTAACGGGTTGCGGCTGCTGACGTCGTGGCGCGACGAGGGCAACGTCACCTGGGCGCTCGTCGATACGGCCAGTGGCGGCTACGAGGCGCTGCGGCTGCGGGTCCAGGGATACGGCGAGCTGGGAGGGCCGCTCTGGCTCGATGACCGGCGCATCCTCTTCACCGCCCGCGCCAACTCGGCGAAAGACGGGTCGGCCGGCTATCGCGAAGGGGGATGGCGCGCCGATCTCGTGCTCTTCGATCGTGCGACCAATCAGCTGGAGCGCGTCACCTCCGTACCCGACGGCGTCTTTCTCGAACCGATCGATGCGTGGAGCGATACCGTGCTCGCCATCCGCCGCCGGATCGGCGATTCGCTGGCGACCTTCTCGATGTTCGACGCTCGCACCTGGAGCGAGGCGAACGCGCCGCTCCCACGGGGCACCGGAGCCGTCGCCAGTAGCGACGGACGGCACGTCGCCGTTTTCCGATCCGATGACATCTTCAGTCAGGTGCTCATCCGGTCGCGCCGGAGCGGCGTTCCGCACGCTGCGCCGGTGCTCATCCCCGGACGCATCACCGGCGCAGCCTGGTCACCTAACGGGCGCTCGCTGGCCGTCTCGACGATGGCGGAAGAGCCGGTCGAGGGGTCGCCCAACGACCGCCGGACGGTGTATCGCCTTTCGGTGGTCGAACCGCCCTGACGCCGTTAGGCGCGCGCCGCCCGCGGCAGCCGGAGCGTGAACGTCGATCCGGTACCAAGCTCGCTGACGACGGTCAGATCCCCGCCCATCGCGTGCGCGAGCTCGCGGCTGATGGCGAGGCCAAGCCCAACCCCTTCGCGGTGGGGCGCCGTAAAGGCGCCGGCCTGCACAAACGGCTCGAAGATCGCCGTCAATCGGTCGGCCGGAATGCCGGGCCCGGTGTCGCGAACGTGAATGAGGACGTCCGCGTCCGTCGTCTCCCACTCGACGACGATGCCGCCCGTCGCCGTGAACTTCACCGCGTTCGTCAGCAGGTTGAGGACGATCTGCGTCGCGCGTTCCCGATCGGCCCGCATCCGCACATCGCCCGGGCCGGGGCGAAACTCGTACGTCAGCCCCTTGTTGGCGATCTGCGGTGCGACCAGCATGCCCAGCTCATCGAGAAACCGGTTCACCGCGATGTCGACGACCTCGATCGTCAGGCGGCCGGCCTCGATTTTCGCGTACGTGAGAATGTCGTTGATCAGCGTCAGCAGATGCTCCTCGGCGCGCCGGATGCGCTTCATGGCGTTCACCTGCGCCTCGGTGACCGGACCGTACAACCCATCCCGAACCAGATCCGCATATCCGCCGATGGCGTTGAGCGGTGTCCGCAGGTCGTGCGACATTGCCGCGAGGAACTCACTCTTCGCCCGATTCGCGTTGTCCGCCTCAGCACGGGCCGCCGCGATCTCCTCGTGTGCGCGTACCTTCTCGGTCACGTCGACCGCGTGCGCCATGATGCCGAACGTCTTGCCGCGCGCGTCCTTCAACGGCTGATAGACGAAATCGAGATAGAGGTCCTCCGGCACGCCATCGTGATCGCGGTCGAGCCGAATGAGACTTTCGAGCGCACGATACGGCTTGCCGTTCTGATAGACGGAATCCAGCAGCTCGAAGAAGCCCTGCCCCTCCAGCTCGGGCATCGCGTCCCGAACGGTCTTGCCGATGAGCTCGCGATGCCCGGTGAGCTCGCAGTAGATCGGGTTGGAAACGGTGAACACGTGCGTGGGGCCTTCGAGCACCGCGATCGCCGCCGGCACCTGCATGAACACCTCGTACAGCTGCTGCCGCTCCGCCTTCGCCTCGGCGAGCGCACGATCGCGCGCCGCTTCCGCCTCCCGCAGCTCGGTGATGTCGGTGTTGGTGCCTAACCAGCGATCCACCTGCCCGGTCGCGTCGCGGATGGGAACCGCGCGCGACAGGAACCAGCGATAGCGGCCGTCCTTGCCACGCAACGGGAAGTAGTCTTCCCACGGCTCGCCCGAGTCCCACGCGCGTTGAATGCGCGCAACCACGCGCTCGACATGGTCGGGGTGATGCAGCGTCCGCCACCCCCAACCGCGTACCTCGTCGAGCGTCGTGCCGGTGTAGTCGTACCACCGGTGGTTGTACCAGTACACCAGGCCCGAGCGATCGGCCATCCAGGCGAGCTGCGGAAGGCTGTCCGCCAGCGCACGAAACTGCTCCTCACGCGCGCGGAGCTCGGCTTCGACCCGCCGCAAATCCTCGACGTCGGTGTTCGACCCGAACCACTTGATGACGTGGCCGTCGGGGTCGCGCTCCGCTCGCGCGCGACCGATGTGCCAGTGGTACTGGCCGTCGGCGCGTCGCAACCGGAACTCGACCTCATAGTCTTCCCCCGTCGCGACCGAGCGCGTCCACCGCTCGAGTACCGTCGCGAGGTCGTTGGGATGAATCAGCTCTTGCCAGCCGAGCCCGATGAGTTCGTCGAAGGGCCGGCCAAAGTACTCGATGGCGCGCGCGTTGACGTAATCGAGCTGGCCGTCCGGTCGCGCGGTCCAGACCTGGTTGGGGACCGAATCCGCTAGCCGCCGATACCGTTGCTCGCTCTCGCGAAGGAGCGCCTCGATCGACTGACCGTCCGACGTGTGAACGCTGCTGGTCACCGGAGGCGCGGCGCGCTCGTTCGAGAGAGAGGCAACGATGGGCGTGGATTGCAGGTGATCGGCGGTGTCCGTGATCTTCATCCTCGAGACGTCCCTGTCTACGGGAGAGTGCTCCGCCATAAACGCGCCGCGGCCGGACGTCGAAATGTGCACGCAAGGACAGGGCCCAGCAGTTGGGATTTTCCCCACGCCGCGTCAGTGGAAACCGCAAACACGAGAGGCCGGCACCTGCACGGTGCCGGCCTCCACGTCAGCGCTCGCGTGTGAGGGCACGCCTGAGTGCGGTTTACTCTTCGTCCTCGTCGTCCTCGGGCGCCACGCCTGCCGGCTCCTCTGCCTCGTCGACGCCTTCCGGCCGGTCGTCCTCGGAGACCACTCGCGCGACATCCATCACGAGGTCGCCCTCGTCGAGGTTGACGAGGCGCACGCCCTGCGTGTTGCGCCCGCTCACGCGAATGCCCTTCACCGGCATGCGGATCACGATCCCGTGCTTCGTGATCAGCATGAGCTCGTCGTCCGACAGCACTTCCTTGAGCGCGACGACGTCGCCCGTCTTGTCGGTACGGTGAACGGTGATGATCCCCTTTCCACCGCGCTTCTGGACCCGGTACTCATCGACGCCGGTGCACTTCCCCATCCCCTTCTCGGTGACGACGAGCAGCGTCGCTTCCCGCTTGATCACCACCATCCCGATGACTTCGTCTTCGCTCCCCAGTTCGACTCCTTTGACCCCTGTCGTATCCCGCCCCATCTCGCGCACGTCGGCTTCGTGGAACCGGATCGACAGTCCATGCTTCGTCGCGAGGACGATGTCGTTCGTCCCCGACGTCACCTGCACGTCCATCAGCTCGTCGCCCGCCTCGATCTTGATCGCCTTGATGCCGGTCGAGCGCGGGTTCGCGTACTGCGACAGCGCGGTCTTCTTCACCGTGCCGCCCTTCGTCGCGAACAGCAGGAACTGATCGTCCCGGAACTCGCGCACCGGCACCATGGCCGAGATCTTCGTGTCGGCGGTGACGTTGATGAGGTTGACGATGGGCTTCCCCTTCGCCGCGCGTCCCGCCTGCGGGATCTCGTGCACCTTGAGCCAGAAGCAGCGGCCGTCCTCACTGAACACGAGGATGTAGTCGTGCGTGGACGCGATGAACAACAGCTCGACGAAATCCTCGTCCTTGAGCCCCTGCCCGTTGAGCCCGCGTCCGCCGCGGCGTTGCTTGCGATACGTCGACACCGACGTCCGCTTGACGTACCCCGAGTGCGACACGGTGACCACCATGTCCTCTTCGGCGATCAGATCCTCGATCGTGAACTCACCTTCGTCGCTCGTGATCTCGGTGCGGCGCTCGTCGCCGTACGTCTCGGCGAGCTTCGACAGCTCTTCCTTGAGGATCTTCATCCGGCGCGGCTTCGACGCGAGGATCTCGCGGAACTCCTTGATCATCCCGCGCACTTCCTTGAGCTCTTCCTCGAGCTTCTCGATCTCGAGGCCGGTGAGCTTCGCGAGGCGCATGTTGAGGATCGCCTCGGACTGCTTCTCGGACAGCTTGAAGCGCTTCTGGAGCTTGTCGCTCGCTTCGGGCGTGTCCTCCGCCTTGCGGATGATCTTGATCACCTCGTCGATGTTGTCGACGGCGATCTTCAGACCCTCGAGGATGTGCTCGCGCTCGAGCGCCTTGTCGAGGTCGAACTGTGTGCGCTTGACGATGACGTCGTGCCGGTGGGCGATGAAGTGCTCGAGGATTTCCTTGAGCCCCATCACCTTCGGCACCAGCTGCTTCGTCCCGGCGTCCGGCACCAGCGCCAGCATGATGACGCCGAACGTCGTCTGCATCTGCGTGTGCTTGTACAGCTGGTTGAGCACAACGCGTGGAATCGCGTCGCGCTTGAGCTCGATGACGACGCGCATGCCGTCGCGATCAGACTCGTCGCGCAGGTCGCTGATCCCATCCATCTTCTTGTCGCGCACCAGCTCGGCGATGTTCTCGACCAGGCGAGCCTTGTTCACCTGGTAGGGAATTTCGGTGACGACGATCTGCGACTTGTTCGAGGATTCCTTCTCCTCGATCACCGCGCGCGCGCGCATGACGATGCGTCCGCGCCCCGTCTCCTGATACTCCTTGATGCCGGCCTTGCCGTAGATGTAGCCGCCCGTCGGGAAGTCGGGACCCTTGATGTGGCGGCGCAGCTCGGCGGTCGTCGCCTCGGGATTCTCGATCAGCAGCGTGATGGCGTTGACGACCTCCCGCAGGTTGTGCGGGGGGATGTTCGTCGCCATGCCGACGGCGATACCGGCCGATCCGTTGACGATGAGATTCGGGATCCCGGACGGAAGGACCTTCGGCTCCTGGAGACGATCGTCGAAGTTCGGCGCGAAATCGACGGTTCCCTTGTCGATGTCGGCGAGCATCTCCATCGCCACACGCGTGAGGCGCGCTTCGGTGTATCGATAGGCGGCCGGCGGGTCGCCATCGACCGAGCCGAAGTTCCCCTGTCCGTCGACCAGCGGGTACCGCAGCGAGAAGTCCTGCACCATGCGGACGAGCGCGTCGTACACCGACGTGTCGCCATGCGGGTGGTACTTGCCTAACACATCGCCAACGACAGTCGCGGACTTCTTGTAGGGGCGGCCCGGCACGAGGCCGAGCTCGTTCATCGCGTACAGCACGCGGCGGTGCACGGGCTTGAGTCCATCGCGCACGTCCGGCAGGGCGCGCGAGACGATGACGCTCATCGAGTAGTTGATGAACGACTCGCGGATCTCCTCGTCGATGAGACGGGAGACGATCCGTTCGCGGTTGTTCGGAGCGGTCATGGGGCTGCTGCGGAGGGAGACGAAATGGCTGCGTGTCGCAGAGCCGAAATATACCCGATCGCGCGGCCGAAATCAACGCTGGCCGAGTGCTGCAAGTCGTTGACAGGGAGCGATTTATGACAGGTCTCCGAAGGTGTCGCGAGACCGCGCGATCAACGGCACTCTTCCGCCTCGAACCGGCACTCTATTGACAAGGTACGGAGCCGCTCGGACGTTTGTCGGCCCCTACCGATATCTCACCTTTGGGAGCATCCGATGCGCAGCGCGATCGTCCTTCTTCCGTTCGTTCTCGCCTGTGCCAGCAGTGGCGGTGGACCAGCCGCGCCCGCGCCCGCACCGCAGATCATCGAGACAGCCGGCGGAGCGCCGCTGAGGGTCGAAGGGCAAGTGGTGATCGCGGGCGGCACCGTTGCCGCCCCGATCGACTCGGCGTGGACGGCCGCCATCAAGGTTTATAATGACCTGGGGATCCAGGTCACGACACTCATCACCGAGTCCCGCACCATAGGAAACCAGGCGCTGAAGATCCGCCGCGCACTGAGCGGCGTCCCTTTATCGCGCTACCTCAATTGCGGCGCCGGGAGCGGAGTGGGGCCCAATGCCGACTACTACAATATCGAGATGTCGATCATGACGTATCTCGTGCCGAACACGAACGCCGCGACCGACGTGCAGACTCGGATCGATGCAAAGGCGACCCCCCTGTCAGTCGGCTCCAACCCGGTGGTATGTGTCACCACCGGGGTGCTCGAGCGGCGGATAGTGAAGATGCTTCAAGAGCGCGTCTGACTCAGCGACCAAGCACGCCGACGCTCACACGAGAGGCGTAGGCACGCGTCCGGAACACACGATGCGTCGCCTTCCGGAAATCGCTCGTCTTCGCGTTGTAGATGTCGACGAACGTCTGCGGGTTCCGGTCCACGAGCGGGAACCACGAGCTCTGCACCTGAAGCATGATGCGATGGCCGCGCTGGAACGTGTGGAAGACGTCGGGCATCACGTACTCGACCTTCGCCACGCGCCCCGGAACGAACGGCTCCGGCCGCTCGAAGGAGTTGCGGAATTTCCCACGGAACAGCTCGCCGCGCACGAGCTGCTGGTAGCCGCCTAACCGGATGCGCTGCGGGTTGGGGAGCTCCGGGTTGAGCATTCGGAGCGTGTCAGGGTAGACGTCGATCACCTTCACCACCCAGTCGGCGTCCGTCCCCGTCGTCGATACCCACAGCGTCACCGTGATCGGGCCCGCGATCGTGACGTCCTCGGTGAGCGGGGGCGTCTCATAGACCAGCACATCCGGCCGCGTCGCCGCGAAACGCTGGTCATCCACCATGTGCTCGATCGTCATCCCGGGCGCGATGTAGCCGACGAACGGAACGGGATGGGCCGGATCGCTCACGAACTCATCGGCGGCGGCGCGCACGGCCGTCGGTGCGTCGAACGACAGCCTGCCGCCTTCACGCAGGTAGAGCGCGCGTCGCTCGAGCCCGCGCGGCGGCCAGGCGTCGAACCTGTGCCATTGATTGGCGCCCGTCTCGTACACCAACGCCTCGGGGAGTCGTGGATCAGGCCCATCCTTCATGACGTGGTTGAAGAACGGGATCATGACGCTGTCGCGAATGAACGGGCCGGTCGCCGGATGACGCACGGCGCCGAGCGCATCCCCGGGACCACCGGACCACTGCCCGTGAAACCACGGTCCCATCACCAGAACATTGGTGATTCCGGGGTTCTTCTTCTCGATCGACTCGTAGACCTCGAGCGGCCCGTACAGGTCCTCCGCATCCCACCATCCGCCCACTGTCATCACCGCCGGCGGCATGTTCTTCAGGTGCGGGAGAATGTTGCGGGCTTTCCAGAAGGCATCGTACGTCGGGTGACTGGTGATGTCGTTCCAGAAGCGGATGCTGTCGCCGAACCACTTCGCCTTCACGTTAGGCAGCGGCCCGAGATCGAGGAAGAAGCGATAGCCGTCGGGCGTGCCGATGTTCATCCCGGGGCGTCCCTCCGTCGTCGGCGCGGGACGCGGACGCCCGAAGCTCGAGAAGAAGTGGAAGGTGTGCGCGAGATACAGCGCACCGTTGTGGTGGAAGTCATCCCCGATGAACCAGTCGGCGACGGGCGCTTGCGGTGACACGAGGCGAAGCGCCGGGTGGTGATTGATCCCGCCGGCCGCCGAGTAAAAGCCCGGGTAAGAGACGCCCTGCATCGCGACGCGCCCGTTGTTCGCCGGCACGTTCTTCACGAGCCAGTCGATGGTGTCCCACGTGTCCGTACTCTCGTCGATCTGGGGCGGGCCACTCCCCGCCGCCCGTGGGGCGGCGCCCTGCTCCGTCGTTACCTGCGGCCGCACATCCACGAACTCGCCCTCCGACATGAACCGGCCGCGCACGTCCTGAAAGGCGATGATGTATCCCTGCTGCGCGATCCCCAGCAGCAGTCCGCCGAACTGGGCGTAGCTCGTATCTCCGTACGGCCCGGCCGAATACGGCGTACGCCGAAGGAGTATCGGGTAGCGTTGCGTCGTATCCCTGGGGACGTAGATCGTGGTGAACAGGCGTACGCCGTCGCGCATCGGAATGCGCGCCTCGCGCTTCACGAAGTTGTTGCGGACGTACAGGCTGTCGGGTTGTTGCCCAGCGAGGGGCGACGCCGCGATCAGAGCGGCGGCGAAGGCGCGCATCAGCATGGAGGGCTCCATCGGAAGACCGCGAAAGAATGCAGCGCGCGCGGCAGGGGCGCCACGTTTCGACAGGCGTCCCTTGTACGAATCCTGTTTACCGATTGTCCCGCGGCCCCGGCTCGACTACGAGCGGTAATACTCCTCGATCGTCAGCTGAATGAACCGCGCGCGGGCTTCGAGAAGCGAATCACCGCGCGTAAGGTCGGGGGCCTCGCTGAGGAGCGCGGTCTTCAGGTCGATGATGGCTCGCTCGATCGGAAGCTCGCGGCGTCGCGTGTCCTCGCAGAGCATCCGCGCCGCGGCAGCGAGCTCGCCCTCCGCGACGGATGACTCACGGTAACGGCGAAACACCTGCGCGACCTCGTGCAGGATGGCGGAACGCGACAGAGTCGCTGAGTGGGGGGAGAGGCTCTCGTCCGACATGGACACCGTCCGGCTCGAAGGGTCCGGAGCTCGGGTGTCCGAGGCGTCTGGCGTCAGGCGACCTCGAGGCAGGCGAGCAGGGCACTGGGCCTCATTCGCAAGGGCACGCCGCGTCGCGCGCCGGATGCTGACGATACACCCGTTTGCCAAGGTGGTCAAGCAAAACGCGACCTACCGCTCCGTTCGGTCCTTGCCAGAGGCCTCCAGCTGGCGGCGCTCGACATCCTCCCTCACCTCCCGCTCGGCGACCTCCCGCGCGATCGCCTCCCGCTCGGCGCGCATCCGCTCGTACCACTGCCGCGTGATCTGCCCGGCCAGGTCGCGGTTCCCGAGTCCGAACGCGAGCGCGAGGCCGAGCGCCACCGCACCGAACAGGATCGCGAACGCAGTGGTCACGATGTTGGTGGCGATGCCGAGCTGCTGGAGGGCCATGAAGATCGCGAGCATGACGACACCCGCCTGCCCAACCCGCGCCAGCGTCGGGCCGCCGTGGATCTTCCCGGCCGATGCGAGGATCAACCCGTCGACGAACTCGCCAAGGACGATGCCGACGAGGATGATGATGATCGCCGCAATGACGCTGGGCAGGTAGCTCACCAGCTCGCTGAACACCTCCGCCAGCGCCGTTAGGCCGAGCGCGTTGGCGGCGACGGTGAGCACGACGAACATCACGAGCCAGAAGACGATGTTCGCGATCACGCGCGACGGCGTGAACCGGCGCCCCGTCTTCGCCATGGCGTCCATGACGCCGCCGCGCTCGAGCCACCGGTTGAGCCCCACCTTCGCGAGGCTTCGATCGATTCCCTTCTCGAGCAGCTTCGCCAGCAGATAGCCGGCGAAGACGATGATCAGCGCGCCGAGCAGCGCGGGCAGCAGCTGCCCGAGCTGAGCGAAGGACGCGCGGAGGCGTTCAGCGAAATCCATGGGGTCCGGAGTCAGGAGTCAGGAACCAGGGAGAATCAGTTCCGTGTTCCCCGTGCCTTGTCGAAGATGACACTCCGGCGACAGGAAGGGCAGATCAGCCAGGTGCGCCGGCGTGCGTACCCGAGGCCGAAGGAGCCACCTCCGATCGGCCGTGACGTCATGGCCACGGCGCAGCGCGGGCAGGTCGCGGCGGAATCACGGACCCAGGCTTCTCGAATGGCGCGCTGCTCCTCAGCGTCGAATTGAGCCGGATCGCTCATCCCTCGTCGACTGGAAAATCCAGGCGATATGGAGTACGACCCTCGATCTCGGCGCGCGGGCCAGGGTCGCGCTCCACTGCCTCTCGAAACCGGGACAGCTCGTACTTGTAGTGGGCGAGAACGAGGGGACGGCCGACAGTCATCCACGCGGTGAGCCCCGTGGCGGAGTCGTCGTTCACCTCGTAGGCACGTCGCACGATCGTCTCCGCGCCGTCGGCGACGAAGCTCCACCGCTCGGTACCTGACCAGGGCCCGTCGAACGAGAGGATGACCTCCCGATCGGTGATCGCTTCGACGGTGTAATCGAACCCGATGGTTCCAAGCGCTTCGAGCCGGAATCGATCCCCGGGCGAGAGCGTGGGCGACGCGTTGCGCGGAAGCAGCGCCATGTCGGGGGCGATCCAGTCGCGCATGCGATCGATCGTCAACAGATGCCGCATCGCCTGCGACACCGCCGCGCGAACGGCGACCATCTCTTCAATTCGACTCACTTCCCCTCCTCGTCGCGCGGCGACCCCGTTGGAACCGCAGACGGCCGCAGAAGGCCTCAGTCTTTCTGGCCGCAGATGAACGCCGAATACGCAGATCGCTCACTGGCACGTGGAAAGCTCCATTCGAGATGAAGTTCCCAAAGCTCTTGTGAACTGCTACGCGAAAGCCGTCCCGTTGCCGGAGCCAATCCGCGTATGCTGCGTTCATCTGCGGCCAAACAAGGCAGTTCTGCGCCCGTCTGCGGTTCCACGGGCCGGCACGACTAGTCCGAGCTCACCCGAATGACCACCTTCCCGAAATGCTCTCCACTCGCGAGCCGACGCACGGCGTCGGCCGCATGCTCGATATCGTGCACCGAATCGACTGGAGGTAACAGCCGCCCTTCTCGCAGCTGCTGCGTGATCGCGTCCATCTCGTCATCGTTGCCCATCGTCGAGCCGAGCAGCGACCAGTGATTCCAGAACATTCGGCGCAGATCCGTCTCGACGAGCGGCCCCGACGTCGCACCGCACGTGACGAGCCGTCCGCGGCGGCCGAG
Source organism: Gemmatimonadaceae bacterium (assembly GCA_035765135.1). Taxonomy (GTDB): domain Bacteria; phylum Gemmatimonadota; class Gemmatimonadetes; order Gemmatimonadales; family Gemmatimonadaceae; genus JAICNG01. The sequence goes on from DASTYE010000265.1 coordinate 12,131, forward strand.
CGCCATGAGCGACTGCGTCCACGTGTCCTTGCCGACATTGTCGATCACGACATCCATTCCGCGCTTTCCAGTGCGCGTGCGGATCTCCTTGGCGACATCGTGCGTGCGATGGTTCAGTGTCTCGTCGGCGCCGAGCAGTCGCGCTCGCTGCAGCTTTTCATCGGAGCTCGACGTCACCCAGGTCTTCGCGCCGATCATCTTCGCGATCTGAAGCGCCGCCAGCGCGACGCCGCCGCCAATCCCCCAGATCAACACGTTCTCGCCAGGCTGGAGCCGGGCGCGCGTCACCAGCATCCGCCAGGCGGTCAGTGTCGCCAGCGAGAACGCCGCCGCGACATCCCAGGCGATCGCCTCGGGGATGATGCGCACGTTCGCCGCCGGGACGACGATGTAGTCGGCGATCGTGCCGGGCAGATGCTCGCCGAGCAGCTTGTACCGGATGCAGAGCGAGTGCTCGCCCTTCTGGCAATACTCGCACGTTCGGTCGGAGACGCCGGGGTTGATGATGACACGATCGCCACGCCGAATCCCGCGCACCGCCGACCCGATGTCCTCGATGACGCCCGCGCCGTCGCCTCCCATGACCCACGGCGGCGTGATCACGACGCCCGGCAGACCCTCGACCACAAAGAGGTCGAGGTGATTGAGTGCCGCCGCACGGATGCGAATGCGAACGTCGTCCGGCGCACGAAGCTCGGGTTCGGCGACGTCGGTTCGGTATTGTAGCTGCTCCAACCCGCCGTGGGCGGAGATGGTCAATGCTCGCACGTGACATCCGGGGTTATATTTTTGCAGAATCCTATGCCGGCACGCATCGGCGAGCAATCGGAAGCAACGACTCGGGGATCACCGCATCATGACTGCGATTCAAGTGCCCGCGCTCGGCGAATCCATCGTCGAAGGAACCATCGCGCGATGGCTGAAGAACGAGGGTGACGCTGTCCGGAAGGGCGACGCACTCGTCGAGCTCGAGACCGACAAGATCAACGTCGAGGTCCCCGCGCCGGCGTCGGGTGTGCTCGTGAAACGACTGAAGAACGACGGCGACGTCGTGAAGGTCGGCGAGACGCTCGGCGAGCTCGACGAGGCCGCGGTGCCCGCGGCCGCTGGAGCGAGCGCGCCATCCGCGCCCGCCGCCGCGAAGCCGGAAGCACCACCCGCAGCGCCCGCGGCCCCCGCGCCGGCGCGCGAGCCGGCCGCCACGACGAAGACATCACCCTCCGTGAGGCGTGTTGCCGCCGAGACCGGAATCGACCCGGCGCAGGTGCCCGGCACGGGACGCGATGGGCGCGTGACGAAAGGCGACATGCTTGCGGTCTCGGCCTCCGCGCCGGCGCCAGCCGCATCGCCCGCGCCGTCAGCGCCTGCCGCGCCGAGGGCGCCGTCGCCGCCCGCGCCATCTCCATCGCCGGGAACCGCCGAGACGCGCGAGAAGATGTCGACGCGCCGCAAGCGCATCGCGGAGCATCTGCTCGAGGCTCAGCACAAGACCGCGCATCTGACGACGTTCAACGAAGTGGACATGACGGCGGTGATGCGTCTTCGCGACCGCCTGAAAGAACGCATCGAGAAGGAGCAAGGCGTTCGGCTGACGTTCATGCCGTTCTTCGTGCGAGCCGCGTGCATGGCGTTGAAATCGTATCCGGTGATCAACGCCCAGGTGGACGGCGACTCGATCGTCTACCGCCACTACGTGCACATGGGCATCGCCGTCGCGTCGGACCAGGGCCTCGTCGTGCCGGTGATCAGGCACGCCGACACGAAAGGCATGCTCCAGATCTCGCGCGATATCGCGGACGTCGCCAAGCGCGCGCGCGATGGCAAGCTCTCCATGGATGACCTGACGGGCGGGACGTTCACGATCACCAACGGCGGCGTGTTCGGATCGCTCGTGTCGACGCCGATTCTCAACTTCCCGCAATCAGGTATCCTCGGCCTGCACAAGATCCAGGATCGCCCCGTCGCGATCGATGGAAAGGTCGAGATCCGCCCCATGATGTACCTGGCGCTTTCGTACGATCACCGGATCGTCGATGGGCAGCACGCCGTTCTCTTTCTGGTGCGCATGAAGGAGCTGCTCGAGGAGCCGGGGGCAATGCTCGTCGACTGACTTGCGAGACGAGGAACGAGGACGAAGGACTGAGGAATTCGCATTGGAGTCGATTCACTCTGGCCTTTTCGTCACCCGGCCATGGCGTCGGCGCTCTGACTGGATCATCACCAGCAGAAGGCGGCGCACCTCCGAGAGGCGGTTCAAGCGCAGCCGGGTCGCCTCGCTCTTTAGAACTGGCGCCGCCGCCTGATACCACACGATCGCTTCGCGCGTAGACCCCAGAGCGTACTCGAAGAAACGCGCGCGTTCGGGTCCAGTCGTCCGGCTCCAACCCTCAGCGACGTTGGCGGCAATCGATGCGACCGAGCGGTACAGTTGGCGCGCTATCGGCTCCCCGAGCCGGTGCCGAGCGACAGTCATCGCGTCGGGCCACGCCTTCCGGCGGGCGTACAGCGCAAGCCTGTATGCCGAGACCATCCATAATCGATCGAAGCTGACCGATTCCGGCACCTTGCTCGCCCAGGCCTCGTAGTCATCCGTTGCCGAATAGCGCATGCGGTTATGCGTAGCTAGCGGTGCCCGCCACCTGCCATCGAACACCTGCCCGCGACATCTTCCAAACGAATTCCTCAGTCCTTCGTCCTCGTTCCTCATTCGTATGTCCCCAGATGTCGTCGTCATAGGAGGCGGTCCCGGCGGCTACGTCGCCGCTATCCGCGCCGCACAGCTCGGGCTCTCCACCGTCTGTGTCGAAAAGGACAAGACACTGGGCGGCACCTGCGTGAATGTCGGGTGCATCCCGTCGAAGGCCCTGCTGCAATCGTCGGAGCATTACGAGTTCCTCCGCACGCACGCCGGCGAGCACGGGCTGGTCGTCGGCGACGTGCGCGTCGATCTCGCGCGCATGCTCAAGCGCAAGGATGACGTCGTCGCGCAGAACACCAAGGGGCTCGAGTTCCTCTTCAAGAAGAACAAGATCACGTGGGCGAAAGGGCTCGGCACGCTCGGGCCCAACAACGTCGTCACGGTGAAGGGCGAGGACGGAAGCGACACGTCCTACCAGGCGAAGCACGTCATCATCGCCACCGGATCGGAGCCCATCGCGCTCCCGTCGCTCGATTTCGACGAGGAGCGTGTGCTGTCCAACATTGGCGCTCTGCGAATCCCCACGGTGCCAAAGCACCTGATCGTCATCGGCGGCGGCGTCATCGGACTCGAGCTCGGGTCCGTGTGGCGGCGACTCGGGGCCAAGGTCACCGTCGTCGAGCTCTTCCCGACGATTCTCCCGGGGATGGATGCGGACGTCATCAAGGAGATGGACCACGTCCTCCGCAAGCAGGGGATGGAGCTCCGCACCGACGCCCGCGTCGTCGGCGGAACGCGGAAGGCCGACGGCGTTCGCATCGATGTCGAGCACAATGGCAAGCTCGAGTCGCTCGAGGCGGACTACGTGCTCGTCGCCGTGGGACGGCGCCCGACGCTCACCGGGGTAGACGCGAAGACACTCGGCATCGCGACAGGACGCCGCGGCGAGATCCTCGTGGACGAGCAGATGCGGACAAACGTGCCTAACGTCTTCGCGATCGGCGATGCGGTCGGCGGCAAGCTGCTGGCGCACAAGGCGGAAGAGGAAGGTGTCGTCGCCGCCGAGGTGATCGCCGGCAAGCCGGCGCGGATGCACTACCGCTCGATTCCCTCGATCGTCTACACCTGGCCCGAAGTCGCGTCGGTGGGGCTCACCGAAGACGAGGTGAAGCAGAGCGGCCGCGAATACAAGGTCGGGAAGTTCCCCTTTTCCGCCAACGGGCGCGCGCGCACGATGGGTGAATCAGCGGGCTTCGTGAAGTTCATTGCCGACGCGCGCACCGATGCGCTGCTCGGCGCGCATCTCGTCGGGCCTCACGTCTCCGAGCTGGTGGCGGAAGTGGTGATGGCGTTCGAGTACGACGGCTCCTCCGAGGACATTGGTATCACCGTGCACGCGCATCCGACGCTCGCCGAGACGGTGAAGGAGGCCGCGCTCGGGGTGCTCGGCCGGGCGATTCACATTTGAGTTGAACGAACGGCAAAGATGACCGATTTCAGAATACAGAATACAGAACTCAGCGCACCCGACGGGCAGCCGCGCATTCGCGGCCGATCATTAACTCTGAATTCTGTAATCTGTATTCTGAACTCTGTCCTCTTTGCCGTTCTTGCGTCAGCGATGAGCGCACAGACCATCCAGCCCGGCACGCTCAGGTGGGATGGATTGGACCGGACCTTCACCGTTCGCGTTCCGCGGAGGGCAGACACTGCGCGCGCGATGCCGCTCGTCATTCTCTTGCATGGCCGAGGCGGGAGTGGACAGGGCGTAGCACAGCGGACCGGCTTCACGGCGATCGCGGACACTGCTGGATTCCTTCTTGTCGCACCCGACGGCACGGGCGAGCCCCGCGGATGGCACACAGGGTTCGCGCCCGGCGGGGCCGTGAACGACGTTGGCTTCATCAACGCACTGATCGACACGCTCGCGGCGAGGTACCGCACCGATCAGAAGCGCGTGTACGTGGCCGGCTATTCGAACGGCGGTGTGCTCGCGTATCGCGTCGCCGCCGACCTCTCGCGTCGAATCGCCGCCGCCGCGGTCTACGCCGGCGCAATCGGAGTGCGCTCGACGCATGGAAACGTCGCGCAGATCGACCCGCCCCGCGCGCCCGTCCCGATCATGATCATCCACGGTGACGCGGACGACGTGGTGCCCTATGACACCACTCGGAAGCCGGGCCGCAGGGGAGGCTACCCGGTGCCGGCGCTCGAAGCCGCGCGCTTCTGGGCGCGAGCGAACGAGTGCAGAGCGATGAACCCGCGCCGCGACACAGTCGCTCGTGGCCGGGTGCTCCGCGACACGTGGGACCGCGGTTGCCGTGCGCCCGTCGAGCTTCTCACGCTGCGAGGACACGACCATCGGTGGCCGAGCACCCGACAGGGAGCGGCGATCGAGGCCGCCGACGTGATTGTGGAGTTCTTTACCCGCCACACCCGTTAGGCGCGTCGCTCACCGCACCGCCCGGAGTCCGCGCGTGAGCCATTCCTCGAGCTCCGGATCGTCGGCGATCGCATCACCACCGACGACGACCCACGTGCTCATCGGCTTCTCTCCGTCCGGCGCAAAGGGCTCGACACTCGGCGCCCGCAACGCCGCCTGGTATTCGCCCGACGGACATTTCACCAACAGACCGTCCTCCCACACCACGACGAACGTCGACTTTCCAACGAGAAAGCCGCGTCCGCCGAACACGTTCTTCTGACGCACCGCGCGCTCGCCCCGGCGTGCGAGCACGTCGGCTACGCGCTCGGCCAGCCCACGATCGTAGCTCACATGCTCGGTCCCAGCATCACCGCGTTCGCGAAGAGCGGAAGCAGCCCTCGCCACATGTCGCGGAAGTTCGGATCCACGGCGAACGCGATCACGCGTCCACGACCGGCTCGCTCCGTCCACAGAAAGGGCGAGTCACCCAGCCTGGAAGGCACCTCCGGCCACAGGTAGCCGGTGATGCGCAGCCGCGACTCCGGCGCGTAGCGAAGCACCGACTCGCCCGCGCGGACGTCGCGTGGGAACGTGAAGATGCGGTCGGAGAAGATGTACGCCGGAAACTCTCGCTCGACGATGCCGGCGAGCAGTGGCGACAGCGTGTCGGCGACGACACGAACGATGGCGCCAGGGACGCTGGCGGGGAGCGGCGCACCCGCCGAGCTGTCGGCGCGCACGCTGTCACGCCTAACGCGCAGGCGCGACAGGCCAACCCGCTCGGTCGAGATCCATCCCGTTGCCGCCTCCAGCGTCACCAGCGTGCCGCCGGCGCGCACCCAGTCGGCGAGACGGTCGCGTCCGCCCTCACCGAGCGTGCGGTCGAAGAACGCACCCTGCACGGAGGGAAGGACGATCACGTTGAAATCATCGAGACGCGCACCGCCGACGGCGGTCGGGTCGATCAACGTGGAGGGGTATCCGATCCGCTGATCGAGCGCGTACCACGCGTACCCCGCTGATTGGCCCGAAACACCCGGACCGGCAATGATCGCGACCCGCGGCTGCTGCACGGGAAAGACCAGGTTGCTTCCGAGATCGAAACCCTCATCGACGCCGGCCCCGGTGAGCGGAACGACGGGAGCTCCCGCCGCCGCCGCGTGCTGCCTCACGAGTGCGTGCAGCCGGGGTCCGTTCCCCACGACACGCGCGACGAATGATCCGCGCCCGACGCGCGACTGCCCGGAGCGAAACGCGCCCGGCTGATACCATACCCGTACGCTGTCGCGCAGCAGGGCCGCGAGCAGTCGGTACCCGGCTTCCGTTCCGCCCTCGATCGCGTATCCGTAGCGCGCACTGTCCGGCGCAGCAGCTGCGGATCGCCACGTCGTGTCCATCGGTGTTCCCGCGATCGGGGCGCGCGCCATCCATGCGCGCACACGATAGGTGTACGGCAGACTCCAACCCGTGGCGTCGTAGAAGCGGTCCGAGCGCCCCGCGCGGCGACGCTCGAGCTCCTCCGCGATGAACGCCGAGTCGAGAACGGCATCAGGTTCGAGAAGGGCGCGGGCGAGGCGACCCTGCGGTTGAGCGAGATCGACGACGTACGCCGAAGCGAGCGACCCCGGCGCACCTGGGGAGTTGCCCGGATATGCGGTTGCACCGCGAACCTCGACCGATCGCGCGAGTGAGACGATGATGCCGTTGTCGGTGAGCCGCCTGGCGAGCGAATCGGCACGCCCGTAGCCGTCCCGCTCGAGGAGCACCGCGCGCGCGGGCACGCGCTGCGCATCGGTGACGGCGCTGCGCCGGTAGGCGAGATAATCGCGGACGCGTTGCCGCGCGTTGCGCGCGGTCGCGTCGACGGTCGCCCATGCCGTGGTGTAGTGTCCCCACGTTGCGTCGCGGAGCGTGTGGATCGTTCCGTCGTCGCGACGAATGGCGCCTCCCTCGCTCGACGCCTGCTCGTACGTCATGCCGATCGCGCCGGCATAGAGCGGCCATGACGAGCCGTAACCAGGATAGAACTCGTCGTAGCCTTCCCGTCGGAAGTACGACCAGCCATGGCGGTCGAATGCCGCCGAGTTCGCCGCCGCGTACACATCCCACCACCGGATGATGGAGGGATGCACGTTCTTGTTGACGGGCGCCATCGGCGGCGGAAAGAAGTACGTGGAGTTGGCGCCCATCTCGTGCAGGTCCACGGCAACGTGCGGCCACCACTCGAGCATCGAGGCGATGCGACCACGCGTCTCCGGATGCGACTGGATGAACCAGTCGCGATTCATGTCGAAGTAGTAGTGGCTGGTGCGCGGGCCGGGCCAATTCGGGTTGTGAATGCGGGCATCGGGCGACGCAGGCACGCCGAACGCCGTTCGCATGCGCATGACATCCTGCACGTGGCGCTCGTGTCCGTCCGGATTCTGCACCGGATCGATCAGCACGACCGTCTCATCGAGCACGCGGCGCGTGTCGGCATCCGTTCCGGCCGCGAGCTGGTAGAGGAGCGCGAGTGACGCCTCCGCGCCCGAGGCCTCATCGCCATGCACGGTGAAGCCGAGCCAGGCGATCGCGGGAGCACGCGCCGCGATCACGTCGAGCTCCGCCGGCGATCCGGCGAGTGTCGCGAGCCGCGCGTTGTCGGCGCGAATCTGATCGATGCGCGCCTGATTCGTCTCGCTCGTCACGATCACCATGACCACTTCGCGCCCCTCGAACGTGCGCCCGACCGTATCCACCTTGACGCGCCTGCTGGTCGCGGCGACCCGGTCGATGTAGCGCATCATCATGTGATGCGGCGTGAATCGATCGCCGACGTCGTAGCCGAGCACGCTCCGCGGTGTGGGAACGGCGGCGTCGTAGGCGTTGTCGGTCGAGAAGGAGTGTTGGGCGGCGAGAGCGGCTGGCATCATCGCCAGCATGACCGCGATGGTGGTGCGATGCATCATGCGCCTGAAAGAATGAGGAACGAAGACGAAGGACTGAGGAAATTGATGGACGCAACCCCCCACGGGAAGCAGTCCACCCGAATTCCCCAGTCCTACGTTCTCGTTCCTCGTTCTCTCAGAACGCGATCTTCAGCCCCGCGCTGAACCCAA
>DASTYE010000266.1:0-9591 GCA_035765135.1 Gemmatimonadaceae bacterium
CCGTACACACGCGAGGATCCGGGTGGCGATCGGCGCGCGGTGCACGTGGATCAGGATCTCGAGCGCGCGATGGCACAGCTGAGAACACTCGCCACGCTCGCGCGTGCGGCGCGCGAGGAGGCGGACGTGAAGGTGCGACAGCCGATCGGCCGCATGGTGTGCGTGGTGCCTCAGGGCGCACCGCCCACGCTGCGGGACATGGTGTCCCTGCTCGCGACGGAGCTGAACGTCAAGCGGGTGGAGTTCGCGGAGACGGGCGATGCGCTCGTGCGCCTCGAGGCGAAGCCGAATTTCCGTTCGCTGGGGAAGCGATTCGGGAAAGACACACCGCTCGCTGCACAGGCGGTCGCGGCGCTCTCGAGCGAGGCGCTGGCGGCGTTCGAGCGCGGTGAGCCGGTGGCCATCTCGCTCAACGGCGAGTCCCACCAGCTTGGCCCTGACGATCTCACGGTGATCCGCCGTGCGTCGGGGAATCTGGTGGTCAAGGAGGAAGGCGGCTTCTTCGCGGCCATCGATCCCACGGTGACGCCGGCGCTCCGGCGAGAGGGGCTGGCTCGGGAACTGGTGAGCCGGATTCAGCGGATGCGCAAGGAGGCCGGTTTCGCGGTGAGCGACCGGATCGTCGTCTACCTCGCGGGTGACCCGGAGGTCGAGGCCGCCGCGCGAGAGTTCACCGACTATATTTCCGGCGAGGTGCTGGCCCGCGATTTGACTGTGGGCAAAGACTTCCCGGCTACCGTCAACGTGACGCAGGCGCTGGAGCTCGACGGGCTCCAGGCGCGCGTCGCCCTGCACAGAGTGAGTTAGATGGCGTCTTCAGCCAGCGCAAAGAAGTCCAAGCCGATGACCAAGAAGATGCTCACGCACTTCGAGAAGCGGTTGCTCGAAGAGCGCAAGCGTGTACTCAAGGAGCTTGGCAACTACAACGAGGCGTTCAACGCCACCCCTCAGTCCGCGGACGGGGACCTGAGCTCGTACTCGTTCCACATGGCGGATCAGGGAACGGACGCCATGGAGCGTGAGAAGGCTTTTCTCTTCGCATCGCAGGAAGGGCGTTTCCTCTGGCACATCGATGAAGCCCTGCGGCGTCTGTACCGGTCACCGGAGACGTTCGGCAAGTGCCAGCAGTGCGGCGAGGACATTGACTTCGACCGCCTCGACGCGCTTCCGCACGCGCGGCTCTGCATCAAGGACAAGCAGCGCGAGGAAGATGGGAAGAAGCAGCCCTAAGGCGTCGCTGTTCTGGCCGGTGCTGGTGGCCGTTCTCGCGGTCGATCTCACCACCAAATCGCTCGCCGTCAGCTTCCTCGCCCCCGAGTTCGTTCCACACTCGGTGGTGGGCGACCTCGTACAGCTCACGCTCGCGTACAATCCGGGCGTCTCGTTCGGGATCGAGGTCGGGCCGTACTCGCGGGTCGTGTTCACCACGCTCGCGGTCATCGCGATCGTCGTACTGGGACGGCTCTATCGGGCGACCGGGACCGGCGATCGCCCTCGCGCGCTTGCGCTCGCTCTCATCTGCGCCGGCGCGCTGGGGAATCTCCTGGACCGGGTACGATCCGAGCGCGGAGTCGTTGATTTCATCGATCTCGGCATCGGGAGCTCGCGCTTCTATACGTTCAACGTCGCCGACGTCGGCATTACGTTCGGCGCAGTCCTCCTCGCCTGGATTCTCTGGCAGGAAGACCGGAAGGCGTTGGCGTCGGCAGCTGCCGTTCCCGAGTCGCCGAGCGTGAGCTGAATGAGCGCTCGCGGACGGCGGGTGCTCTTCTGGGGGCTGATCGTCGGGATCCTCGTGATCGACGTCGTGACGAAGGCCATCGCCGAGACGGCACTTCTGCCACGCGGGGTCCCGCGTGAGGTCATCGGGGACTGGCTGCGCCTCACGCTGGTGTACAACACCGGCGCCGCGTTCGGCATCTCGTTAGGTCCGTACTCGCGCTGGCTGTTCCTGATCCTCGCGATCGTCGCGCTGTTCATCCTCGGTCGGCTCTATCGCCAGACCCCCGACCATGATCGCTTCCGTATCGCCTCGATCGGGCTGGTGTGCGCCGGGGCGATCGGGAACGTTGTCGATCGAATCCGCCATCACATGGGCGTCGTCGATTTCATCGATATCGGCGTCGGCATGCACCGGTGGCCCACATTCAACGTAGCCGACATGGCGGTGAGCGTCGGGGCGTTCATGCTCGCCTGGTCGTTGTGGGCGGAGGATCGCGCCCGGGTGCGCGCGGCGTCGGACGTTCCCGGAACCGCCGAGAGAGCGTGAGACCCCCAGGGGTCAGGGGTCAGGAGTCAGGAGTCAGGGGGGACCAGGGCATGGGTTACAGGAGAGAACGGCACCGAGGGATCAGGTGCTGGCTGTTCTCTCCTGTTACCCACACCCCGACACCCCCTGATCCCTGACTCCTGACCCCTGACCCCTGAACCCTATGGTCATGGGTCTGCACCAGTTCGTGATCGAGGATGACACGGGCCTCCGGCTCGATGTCCGTGTGGCCGCGCGCCTCGACCTCTCTCGCACCGCAGCCGCCACGCTGATCGCGACCGGTCGCGTCACGGTGGACGGACGCCGAGAGAAAGCGTCGTACCGCCCTGCTACCGGTGAGCGCGTCGCTGTCGATATCCCACCGCCGCCCGACCGCACCGTCATCGCGGAGGACATTCCGCTTCAGGTGGTGTGGGAGGACGAGCACGTCCTGGTCGTGGACAAGCCTGCTGGGATGGTCGTCCACCCGGCTCCCGGGAACTGGACGGGGACGCTGGTCAACGCGCTCAAGGGGCGGGGGCAGGGGCTCTCCACCGAAGGAGGATCGCCCCGTGAGGGGATCATCCACCGGCTCGACAAGGAGACGTCGGGCCTCCTGCTGGTGGCGAAGACGGATCGGGCCCACAGGCGCCTTGGGGGAGCGCTCGCCGCGCGCCAGGTCAAGCGGAGGTACGCCGCGCTTTGCTGGGGGCACTTGGCCTCCGACCGGGTCACGGTCGACAAACCGGTCGCCCGCGATCCGCGAGACCGAAAGAGGATGGCGATCGTCAATACGGGGAAGGCCGCGAAGACCGATTTCGTCCGGCTGGCCCGATTCGACTCGGCGGATCTCCTGCGAGCGCACCTGCATACGGGGCGCACGCATCAGATCCGCGTGCATCTCGCGTCGATCGGGCATCCCGTGCTGGGGGATGACACGTACGGCGGCGGAGGCGGTCGGCGGTTGGTCGCACTCCCGCCGAAGCGTCATTTCCTCCACGCCGCGTGGCTGATCTTCCCTCATCCGGAAACGGGCGAGACGGTCGAGCTGCGGTCTCCACTCCCGCCGGACCTCCGCAAGGCGCTCGACGCGGTGGCTGGCGAGCCGTTGGAGTACCCCGATCCGCTCGATCACTTTGGCTTCTACCGCTCCAGCGTTTGACGTTCCGGTCCGCCGCCTGGTGCTCTTCCGGCTCGGCGACCGCCGATACGGGATCGATCTCGACGCGGTGCGCGAGATCCTCCCGGTTCGGCGCACGACCCGCGTTCCCGGCGCTCCCGCTTACGTCGCCGGGCTGATCAACGTCCGGGGGACGATCGTCACCGTCCTCGACCTTGGCGCGCGCCTCGATGGCAACAGCTCGCTCGCGCCCGATGGCTCCGTGATTCTCGTCGAGCACCGGCAAAAAGTGGTCGGCATCGCGGTCGCCGAAGTGAACGATGTCATGATGATTCCCGCGGAATCCATCGAGCAGGCGACCGAGCGCGACGAGGTCGATGCAGCGATCGTCGGCTTGGGACGAATGGACGACAAAGTCGTCATTATCCTCGACATCCACTCCATCATCAAGCACGTCCTGCTCTAGCGGAGGGAACGGTGAGTCACACGGTGCTGATCTGCGATGACGCCATCTTCATGCGCACGATGATCGGCGACATTCTGCAGCAGTCCGGCTTCGAGATCGTGGGGGAAGCTGAGACGGGCGTCCAGGCCGTCGAGAAGTACAAGCAGCTGCGACCCGATCTCGTGACCATGGACATCGTGATGCCGGATATGGGCGGGATCGATGCGGTGCGTGAGATCACGAAGATCGATCCAAACGCGAAGGTGCTGATGTGCAGCGCCATGGGTCAGCAAGCGCTCGTGGTCGAGGCGATTCAGGCCGGCGCGAAGGATTTTGTCGTGAAGCCCTTTCAGCCGAGTCGCGTGCTGGAAGCGGTACAAAGAGTTCTCGGATGAGCGAGCGGGCCAAGGGCCAAGGGCCATGGGCCACGGGATGGAATGCGCCGCAGCCAGGCTGCGGCGCTCATCGGATGAGGCGCCGGCTTTCGCCGGCGCCTTTCCGCCCCTTGGCCCTTGGCCCTTGGCGCCTGGCCCTGCCGTAAAATGGACCTCTCCCGCTACGCCGACCTCTTCCTGACCGAGAGCCGCGACCACCTCTCGGCCATCAACCATCAGCTGCTCGAGCTCGAGCGGACGCCTAACGCCCCCGAGCCGATCGGCGCGATCTTCCGCGCCGTTCACACGCTGAAGGGAATGAGCGCGACGATGGGGTACGACGCCGTCGCGGGGCTGAGTCACGAGCTGGAGACGGTGCTCGACGGCGTCCGCCGCGGGGAGCGAGTCATCACGCCACCGGTGATGGATGTCCTGTTCGAGGCGGCGGACGTCCTCGAGTCGTGCGTCGATCAGGTGGTGCACGGTCAGACCGCGGGCCCCGAGGTCGCCATGGTAATCGAGCGACTGCGGGCGATGAACCGCATGAGCGGCGAGTTTCCGGTGATCGCCGATCCGGCGGCGGCGGTGCCCGAGCCTCCAGCCACACCCGCGATACCGGAGTCCCCGACGCCGGCGTCCCTCTCCCTTCGCATTCGGCTCGTCGCCAACGCCCCATTGCGGGGCGTTCGCGCGTTCGTCGTCGTCAAGCGCGCCGAAGCGTTAGGCCGCGTTCTCACGGTCGAGCCGCCGGTGGAGGCGCTCCAGGCCGAGCAGTTCGGGCGTGATTTCGTGATTCATCTGGAGACGGATGCGTCGCCGGCGGCGGTCGTGGCGGCGTTGCGCGCCGCCGGAGATGTCGAGCGCGTGGACGTCGAGGACGGGCAAGCGAGGACCGCGACCGAGCGCGCGGAGGGCGGGCGCGCGCGCGGGGCGCGCAACGTCCGCATCGACCTGCGACGGCTGGACGCGCTCATGAACCTCATTGGGGAGTTGGTGATCACGCGGGGGCGACTGCTCGAGCTCGCCATGCTGCGCGACGATCCCCCGCTCACCGACGCCGTCACCGAAGCCTCCCGGCTCGTCACCGACTTGCAGGACCAGATCATGGCGAGCCGCATGGTCCCGGTGTGGCAGGTGTTCGACCGATTCCCGCGGCTCGTCCGCGATTCATCGCGCGCGCTCGGGAAGCAGATCGAGTTCACGATCGAAGGGAAGGACATCGAGCTCGACCGGTCGATGCTCGACGAGATCGGCGAGCCGGTGGTGCATCTGCTGAGGAACGCGATCGATCACGGCTTCGAGATGCCCGCCGAACGTCGTGCGGCCGGGAAGCCTCCCGCGGGGAAGCTGGTGCTGTCGGCGGCACGGGAGCGCTCGTCGATCACCATTCGCGTCAGCGATGACGGACGCGGCATCGATCGCGACCGTGTGTTGAAGAAGGCACGGCATCTCGGCCTGGTGGACGCGAGCCGCTCGGACCTCAACGATGACGAGCTGATCAAGATCATCTCGCGTCCTGGTTTCTCGACCGCCGAGACCGTCACCGACATCTCGGGGCGCGGCGTCGGGATCGACGCGGTGCATGCCCGTATTCGGGCGCTCGGCGGCTCGGTCGAGATCCGCTCGGTGCCGGGGAAGGGAACGACGGTGACGCTGCGACTCCCGCTCACCCTCGCGATTCTCCGCGCGCTGCTCGTTCGCGTCGAGGGCGACACGTTCGCGGTGCCGATGACGCACGTGAACGAAACGGTGGAGCTGGAGGCGTCGGCGCTGAAGTCGGTGAAGGGACACGAAGTGCTGATGCTTCGCGACGACGTGCTCCCGCTCGTGCGATTCCGCTCATTGCTCGGCCTGTCGGCGGATGGCGCGCGAATGCCGCAGGTGATCGTGCTCGAGGTCGGCGAGCGCCGTGCGGGGCTCGTCGTCGATGAGCTGGCTGGACAGCGGGACATTGTGGTCAAGCAGTTCGACGCAGTTCGAAACGCGGCGGCGCTGTTCAGTGGCGCGACGATCCTGGGCGATGGAGCCCCCGCGCTGATCGTGGACGTTGGCAGCCTTCTGTAGAGGGAGAGGAATGAACCAGTTAACGGGGTTGAAAGACGTCCAGCTCGACGCCCTCCGCGAAGTGGCGAACATCGGGGCCGGGCATGCCGCGACGGCGCTCTCGCAGATGACCGGCAGCACGATCATGATCAGCGTGCCGACCATCAACATCGCGTCGCTCGAGGACGTGCCGACGCAGATCAGCGAACCCGAGGAGCCGATCGCCGCGGTGCTCATGCACATGCTCGGCGACCTCACCGGCCGTACGCTGCTCGTCTTCCCGAAGCCGACGGCGATGCGCCTCGCGGAGCTCATGCTTCGCCGGGCGCCTGGCACCTCGAAGGACATGGGGCCGCTCGAGCGGTCGGCGATCACCGAGGCCGGCAACATTCTCAGCGGCGCGTACATGAACGCGCTCAGCGAGTTCATGGGGCTGATGCTGCTCCCGTCACCGCCGAGCCTCGCGGTCGACATGTCCTCGGCGATTCTGACGACCGCCTATCTGCAGTTCGGCACCGATCGCGATCACGTCTTCTACGTCGAGAGCCAGTTCTTCCTTCAGGAAGCGAACGAGCACCTCCGCGGCTTCTTCCTCCTCCTGCCGGACCTGGCGTCGCTGCAAGCCATCCTTCGCGCGGTACGACTGGCCTGACGCATGACCGCCGTCCTCACATCCGAGCGCGACCGCGAGGTCCTGCGCTCGTTCGCGCGGCGGATCGATCCGTCGGATGCGGGGGCGCATAACAACCTCGGTGTTCTGTACTTCAACAAGGGGTTGTACGAGGAGTCGGTCACGGCGTTCACGCGCGCGCTCGAGCTCGACCCGAAGATGCAGGTCGCGCAGCGCAATCTCGAGATCGCATACTTCAACACGGGCTACTACGACCGGCGCGTCGCGGAGCTGACGGAACGCCTTCGTCAGCGCCCCGACGATCGCGACGCGCGGTGGGAGCTCGGGCGTGCCTATGCCTCGTTAGGAAACGTCACGGAGGCGGTGCGGGAGTTCAGCGCCCTGTTGCTGCATCACCCCGAGGACCTGGGCGCCCTCGTGCAGCTCGGTCTCGCCGAAAAAGCGAGCGGGGACCTGGAAAAGGCGCAGCAATGGTTCGAGCGCGCGCTCGCGCTCGATCCGAACAGCTCCGTCGTCAACTTCTATCTCGGCGAGGTCATCTACAATCGCGGCCTCAACGACGAGGCGCTGGCGGCGCTCACGCGCGCCCTCGAGCTCAACCCGGACAATCCCGACGCCCATTACCTGATGGGATTCGTGCTCGGCGACATGGGGCGTCACGAGGAAGCGCGCGCTGCTCAGAAGCGCGCGATCGCGCTCAACCCCACGCTCTCGCGTGCGCAGGCCAATCTCTCCCTCGAGCGCTACAAGGACGCGCGATACGAGACGCTGCTGCCGGAACAGCGCAAGCGCGCCGCCGAGCGACTCGAGGTCGCCGAGGAGAAGCAGCTGGCCCACTTCAACCTCGGCCTCGCGTTCCGGCAGAAGGCGTACTACGCGGAAGCGCTCCGCGAGTATCGCATCGCATTGGAGCGTGGCGAGGATCGGCTGCTGGTGATGCAGGCGATGGCCGAAGTCCACCTCCTGCGAAAGGACACACGCGCGGCCTTCGAGCTCTACGAGCAGCTCGTCGCCGAGCAGCCAGGCAGCCCGAAGCTGTGGGCGGAGCGCGGTGTCGCGCTTCACCAGGAGGGCCGGTATGCGGACGCGGCGCAGAGCTACCGCACCGCCCTCGGGGCTGATCCGAACTACGCGATCGCGCATAACAACCTCGGTGTCGCGCTCTATCACGCGGGACAGACCGAGGAGGCGATCGATGCCTTTCGCGCGGCGCTCGGCATTGCCTCGTCGTTCACGAAGGCGTGGCTGAACCTCGCGCTGCTGTTGTTCAAGGGGAAGCGACTCCAGCTGTCGCTCGAGGCGTATCGACAGGTCCTCGCCGTGGAGCCGGAGCAGCCGGTGGCCTGGAACGGCATTGGACTCGTGCTCGGTGAGCTGAAGAAATACGCGGATGCCCGCAACGCCTTCGGCCGCGCGATTCAGGCGCGCCCCGAGTACGCGGAGGCGCACTACAACCTCAGCTTCGCGCTCTCCAACCTCGGCGACTTCGAGGGCGCGCTCCGCGAAACGAAGCGAGCGCTCGAGATCGATCCGTACTACGTCGCGCAGAAGTTCGAGCTCGCGATCGACCTCGAATACGAAGACCCCGATCTGTCGATCGTGCCGGATCTCGGCGGCGAGAAGCGACAGGATGCGAGCGTCGAGGAGTTCGCCTTCGACGCCCGCGTTCTCGATTCGCTGTTCACCACGCTCAAGCCGGCCAAGTCCGAGACGGCGGCGGCGGCCGAGGCGAATCCGTACGCGATGGCGGTCGACTATCTCACGAAGGGGCTGCTCGAGCGGGCCTCGGCCGAGATCAGCCGGGCGATGACACGCGGCGGCGACCGCGGCGAAGGACTCGCGCTGCTCGGCGACGTCTTCACGAGACAGGGGCTGTTCGGCGAGGCGTTGGAGCGGTATCGCGAGGCGCGTGGACTCAACGGCCACGTGCCCACCCGCGCGCTGTTCGGCGAGACGCGCGCTCTCCTGGTGCTCGGCCGGACCTCGGAGGCGCGCGTCGTCGCCGAGGAGCTGCTCGCGCTCGATGGCGAGAGCGTCGAGGCGCTGTTGCTTGCCGCCACCGCGCGCGCCGACGAGGGCGATCCCGCCGGCGCGCTGGCGCATCTCGACAAGGCGCGGCGTTTGGCGCCGGCGCGTCCCGACGTTCTGCAGAAGATCGGAGATGTCGCGAAAGCAGTTGGTGACGTCGAAGGCGCCATTGCCGCCTATCGAGATGCCATCGACCTCGACCGCGACTTCGCGGTTGTCCGCTTCGAGCTGGCGCGACTGCTCGCGGAGCGTGGTCAGGCGAAGGATGCGGAGGAACACCTGCTCGCCGCGCTCGAGGCGGTGCCGACGTACGTCGACGCCACGCTCGAACTCGCGGCGGTGCGCCGGCGATTCGGGCGGGCGAAGGACGCGCTGGCGCCGCTCGTCGAGTTGTTGAAGCGCGATCCGTACAATCTCGACGCGCTCCTCGCCCTCGGCGAGACGCTCCACGCGCTCGACCGTCGAACGGATGCGCGAACCGCGTTCGATCGCATTCTGCGTTTCGACCCTGATCACGCCGGGGCGCTGTATCACCAGGGCGTGCTGCTCGCCGAGATGCACCGATATCGGGAGGCGATCGCGAAGTGGCAGCGCGTCGTGGACGTGGAGCCCGCCAGCGAGTTCGCCCGCCGAGCGCGGCGTGACGCGCGCACGGCCGCCGACCTTCAGCGGATCTTCCGCTCGCGCGAGGAGGTCGCCTAG